>QHCA01000248.1 GCA_003244095.1 Pseudonocardiales bacterium
CGGCCTCCGGCGGGATCAAACCCGCCCTCGTCGTCACCATCGGTGCATGTGCGCCGAGGTGGCTGTGCGCCAGCCGTGATCCGCTAATCGGTGGCGTAGGCGAGCCGCTCGCGGAACAGCCGGATCACCGCCGGGTCCCCGGACAGCGCGACTGCCGAGTCGGGCGCCCGACCCCACAGCCAGAGCAGTACGTCGGAGGAAGCGCCGCCGATCGTCGCGTCGGCCTCACCAGAAGTCTCTTCGACGGTCACTTCCTTGGCCTGCAAGGTGACCAGCCAGGCCCGGCCGCCGGTGCTGACCTGGATCCGCTCGCCGTCCCCGACCCGCTCGAACGGCTCTTCCGACCAGTCGCCGGAGAGCATCAGCATGAGCACCTCGTCGACGCCGTCGGCCGCAAGCTCGGCATCGACCGGCGTGACGGCGTCGAATGCGCTCTGCACGTCGACCCGGTGCACCGCGGTCTCCTGAGCCATCCGGCGTATCCAGAAGCCGACGGTCTGATCGGGCGGCCACCAGGTGAAGGCCGGCGTCGTGGCATCGTTCGAGGACAGTACGTCGAGGAGCCGGCCGCGGGCGTCGATGAACCACGCCACGGGATCCCGGTCGTTCGGCCAGTCCGGCGGCCACGGGTCGGGCGCGGCCCGCTCGCTGATGCACAGCAGCTTGTGCTCGTAGACGGCGGCAGTGTGCTCGACGGCATCGCGTACCCGCCAACCTGGGCACGGCGGCACCTCGGCGTCGAGGCCGCGCAGAGCGGCGGTCGCCAGCAGCTCGCCGTCGGCTCGCAGCAGGTCGAGGAAGCGATCAGTCTCCATCCGGGCAGTTTGCCAGGTGAGCAGACAGCGACCCAAAGGGGTGAGCAGGCCGGCCGAGGCTCAGGCCGAGCGCGCCTCGTCATAAGCCTGTTCGCTGGCCACGTCATCCGCGGCCGCCTTCGGTCGCCCCCGCCGCAGGAACCGCCGGCGCACCGGGGGGCCGCCGATGACCAGCGCGGCGACAGCGGTGCCGACCGCCGAGATGAGACCACCACCGAGCAGGCTCCACCGCGGACCGGCCACGTCGGCCAGCCACCCGATGACCGGGGCCCCGATCGGCGTACCGCCGAGCAGCACGGTCATATACAGGGCCATCACCCGCCCCCGCATGCCCGGACCGGCTCCCATCTGGACGGTGGCGTTGGCCGTGATGTTGAGGATGATCAGGACCAGGCCGGTGGGCACGAGCAGCACCATGAAGCTGATGTACGAAGGCATGAGGCCGCAGACCACCTCCAGCAGGCCGAAGATCATGGCCGACCCGACCAACAGCCGAGGGCTGGGCCGGGCCCGGGTGGCCGCAAAGAGCGCGCCGGACAGCGAGCCGACGGCGAGCGCCGAACCCAGCAATCCGTACGCTCCGGCACCCTTGCCGAAGACCGACTTGGCCATGACCGCCATCGTCAGCTGGAAGTTCATCCCGAACGTGCCCACGATGCCGGCCACGACGATCGGCAACAGCAGGTCGCGCCGGTGGCGCACATATCGAAGGCCCTCCTTGAGCTGGCCGCGGCCGCGCTCGACCCGGTCGGAGGGGTTCAGCTCCTTCTCCCGCATGGAGTAGAGACCGGCCAGGACGGCCAGGTAGGACGCGCCGTTGATCAGGAAGACCGGGCCGGTGCCGACCAGATTGATGAGCAGGCCGGCGATGGCCGGGCCCACCACCCGGGCCGCGTGGAACGTCGCGCTGTTGAGGCCCACCGCGTTGGGCAGGTCCTCCTTGCCGACGATCTCGACGACGAATGCCTGCCGGGCCGGGTTGTCGAAGGCGGTGACGAGGCCCAGGAGGAGCGCCAGCGCATAGACGTGCCAGACGGTGGCCACATGGGTGATCGCGAGGACACCCAGCAGGACGGCCTGCAGACCCATCGTCGACTGCGTGATCAGCAACAGCCGGCGCTTGGGATAGCGGTCGGCGATCAGTCCGCCCCACAGGCCGAACAGCAGCATCGGCAGGAACTGCAGGCCGGTCGTGATGCCCAGTGCCGTCGCGTTGTTGTGCGTCAACTGCAGCACCAGCCAGTCCTGGGCGACGCGCTGCATCCAGGTGCCGGTGTTGGAGACGATCTGCCCTGACGCGAAGAGCCGGTAGTTACGAATGTGCAGCGAGCGGAAGGTCGGGCTCACAGTTGTCCGAGCCGCTCCAGGACGGGGGCGGCGGCGCGCAACAGCGCACGCTCCTCGGCCGACAGGAGCGTGAGCTGGCGGGCCAGCCACGCCGTGCGCTTGCGGCGGTCCTCGCTGAGCAGCGCCTTGCCCTGCTTGGTGAGGGTGACGATCTGCTGCCGGCCGTCGGTCGGATGCTGGGCGCGCGTCGTGAGCCCTCTGCTCTCCAGCAACGCGAGCACCCGCGTGATCGACGGGGGCTGCACCTTCTCGTGCTCGGCGAGGTCCCCCGGTGACATGGCGCCGTGCCGTTCGAGCGTGGCGAGGGCAGCCAACTGGGTCAGGGAGAGCCCGGAATCGAGCCGGTGCGCCCGCAGCCGGCGGGCCAGCCGCATGACCGACATCCGCAGCACACTGGCCAGCTCGCTATCCGTACGGGTTGCTGCGGGCATATCGTTAGCATAGCTCATTAGCTGTGCTAACGAAACTTGGCGCAAGCTCGATCGGCGTTGGCTACCCTGTAGCCGTGCGCAGATCCCGCCAGCCCGATCCCGAGCCGCTCGAGGTCGACCCGGTGCGCGTGGTCGCCACCGCTACCGTGCTGTGGGCGGTCGCTCTGGTGGTCGCGTTGCTCAACCTGTCGAGGCTGCGGGCAGGCGGACATCTCTGGTGGGTGCCGGCCTGCGCGTTCGGCCTGCTCCTGGGGCTCTGGGGCACCTACGTCTGCCGGCGGCGCCGGTCGAGGGCCGCATGAGCGGTTGGCCTGACCGCCTGGTTGCGTACCCGGTGATCACGCGGTCCGGGCGGTGAGAACGACGGGTAGACCGTGGCGGGGCTGGTAGGTCATGGCGTATCGGCCTTGGACCTCGGGACCGTCAGGGAGCCTCATGTCATAGCGGTGAACCAGCGTCGCGAGCGTCATCCGTGCGCTTGCCAGCGACATCGGCTCACCGATGCAACGGCGCTTGCCTGAGTGGCGTACGGGGAGACGACGACGCGCCCGCCGGCCGGGATTCCGTAGGGCCCGAACTGATCCGCGGCGACAGCAGTGCGGAAGTACATGGGAAACGCCGGATAGAGCCGGAAACCTTCGTGGAGAACCCTCTGGAGGTAGGGAGTCTGAGTGAGGTTCTCCATCGTTGCGGTGTTGCCGCCCAGGGCCTGGTCCAGCTCGGCCTACAGCCCGTTGCCCAAGGCGACGCGGATGCCGTCCATCATCGCGCCCTTGATGTAGTCGGCGGCGTTTTCGATCAGCACGCGCCGCACGTAGTCCGGATCGGAGACGAGGTAGACGGCCACCGGGCCAGCCTTGATCCGCGTCAACCCTGTTCCGTCCTGGCGGCATTCATACAGAACGAGAAGGGATCGCGGACCAACTTGGGGACGACGCCGAGCCCGCCGGGTCCAGGAACGACAATCGCGGGCATCGGTCCGTCGCCTCGTCATCGGTATTCGATCCAGGAGGTCCACGATGGCACCCGTCGTGCTACTGCCCAAGGCCGGCCCACGCTGGCCCCGCCCGGCTCAGCGGTAAAGGGGCGCCGGCAAGAATCTTGTCAGCGGCCGCAACCGGCGCGTTGGGAGTGTCGCTGCGGTCACACCGGCCACGCTGGCGGCCGTCGCCACCGGGTTTTCCTCAGCTCGCGACTTCCTCAGCTCGCGGCGTCCTCGGCCTGCAACCGCTGCCGGTCGCCGTCAGCGGCAGCCAGGGCCTCCACGGCGGCCGCCCGCAGCTCCCACCGGCCCATCCGCCAGGCCAGCGCCCGCCCCCGGGCGCAAGCGCCGGCTGCGGCGTCGACGTGGTCGACCGGGCCGTCCGGCCACCAGTTGACCGGCGTCCCAGACACGGTCAGCGAGGTGTGGACGCGCACCGTCGCCTCCGGCGGCTCGCCGCCGAGCCGAGCCGCGGCCAGAACCGCGCCCTGCACGTCGACCCACCGCCGCTCGGCCGTCACCACCCCGATCACCCCGCCCACCTCGCCGGCGACCTCCGAGGCCAGTGGCAGGTCGAGCAGGTCGGCCACCGCCGAGCCGCCGGAGACAGGCTCCAGCGCACCCAGCAGCGGCAGCACGTACGGCGCGTCGAGGACGACGACCTCCGCGGCGGGCAGGACCAGGTCGGGCGCGACCCGTACCAGCTCCGGCGGGTCGACGTCACCGAGCAGGTCGGCCAGCCGGCGATAGGCGACCCGCAATGTGGTCGCCGGGCACTGCCGGCCGGGGTCGCCGAGCCGGTCGAGCAGGTCCAGCGCACCGTCGGCGTCGGACAGCACGTCGTCGAGCGACGTACGGCAGCCGAGCAGGCGCTGCAGCTCGGCGTCGGAGCCGGGCGCGACGTCGTAGAGGCCGGCCAGGTCGGCGGCGGCGGCCACCCGCAGGTCGCGCGGCCGGCGCCCGTCGAGCACCCGGTGCCGGGCCAGCCACCATCGCGTGTAGGAGGGCACCCGGCGGCCGCCCGGGCTCACGACCGCGTCGGTCGTGAGCGCGCTGCGCAACGGCTCGGCCGCGAGCATCGGCAGGGCAAGCCCCCAGGACGCCGGGTCGACCAGCTCGAGGTCCCGGACGGCAGTCAGCTCCTCGATCATCCCGGGCCGCTCCTCCAGCACCTCGTCGAGGTAGTCCTGCTCGCCGTCGAGGTCGTGCTCGGGCGCGTCGGCGTCGGGTGCCCGGAGTACGGCGAACGTCGACAGCACTCCCACGGCCCCCAGCACGCCTGCCCCCCACCGTTCGACCACGTCGGTGGCGACGACGCCGAACGGCGCGTCGTCGACGAAGACGGAGGCAAGCGGGCAGCCCGGCAGCAGCAGCTCACCGGCCGGGTACAGCTCGCCGTCCTCGCCCGGCAGCGGCAGGTCGGCCAGCCACGGCAGCCGCCCGGGGGCGATGTCGGCCGCCGCGACCAGCGTGAGCACGGCCTCGGCGAGCGGGCCGGGTACCGCGTCCGGCGCCTGGTGGTCAAGCACGGGGTCGTCGAGGGACTGCTCGATCTGCGCCCGGACCCGCTCGTCGGACAGCACCGACACCGGGGACGCGGGCATCCCGCCGAGGCGCTCCAGCAGGGGATGGACCGCGTCGGGATGCGCGATGCGCACGTCGAGCGCCGCCAGCCCCCCCACCGCCAGCCCGGGCTCGGGCAGCAGCA
The DNA here is from genome assembly GCA_003244095.1 of Pseudonocardiales bacterium. Classification (GTDB taxonomy): domain Bacteria; phylum Actinomycetota; class Actinomycetes; order Mycobacteriales; family QHCA01; genus QHCA01. The sequence continues at coordinate 5,284 of QHCA01000248.1, forward strand.
CCCCGCGTGGCCCGGTCACCAGGCGGCCGTCGGCCAGCGGCACCGGGAGGGAGGCCAGCGCCTCACGGTCCGGGTCGTCGGCGAGGGCGGCATACAGGTCGCGCCACCAGGCCGGTGGCCGCGCGATGCCGGCCACCGCGTCGACCACCTCGGCGACGGCAAGGCGGCGTACCCCGAGTGCCTGCAACGGACGCCGTGCCGGCCGTGCCGACCAGGGCGCGGGCAGCAGGCCCGGGATCACGTCGATCAGGAGCGGCACGGCTGCTTCGAGCCCGACAGCGAGCACGCGAGCGGCCGGCGCGGCGACCTTCCCGGGCAGCCAGGCGAGCGCGCGGAGCCGGGCCAGCACGGCGGCGGACAGGGCGGCGTCGAGAGCGGCGGCGGCCAGGCCCGGCTGCGGCACGAGGCGCAACATGTCGGGGTCGTCGGACAGCGCCCGGACCAGGTCGACGTAGGTGTCGGCGGCCCGCTCCACCAGCCAGTCGGTCAGCGGCCCCGGCGCGACGTGCCGGCGGTCCGGGCCGAGGGGGAAGCTGGCGACCAGCCGGGCGGGAAGCGAGAGCGGCTCGTCACTGGGCGTCGGTGCGTAGATGACCTGACGGCCGGCCAGCCCGGCCGCGGGCACCGCCCAGAGCACCGACCAGACGGGGTGCTCCCGCTCCTCGATGGGCCGGTCGGCGAGCAACTCGGGCGGCAGCATGCCGTCGGCGCGGACCACCTCCCAGCGGGTGCTCACCCCGTTGTCGCGAATCTCGACGTCGGGGTCGGTGCCGCCGCGCTCGATGACCCGGCCGTTGACCTCGATCCGGGCCAGGGCGGGCAGTGCCAGCAGGATCGAGGCGTCAATGGCGTCGAGCGCGGCCTGCACGACCGGGACGGCCGCCGGCCGCAGGGGCAGGCGGACCTCGCTGGCGAAACCCTCGGGCGGCGGGTCGGCCAGCAGGCGGGGCAGCCGCAGCACGGGCACCGCGCCGCCGCGGCGGGCCACCTCGGCGGTCAGGGAGGCGATCCCCGCGACGTCCTGCCGGGTATCCGCGGCGCTGAATCGCACTCCCCCGTCGCGACTGGCGATCTCCGGCGAGTCGGTGACAGCCAGTACGGCGGCGAATCCGACCCCGAACCGGCCGACCGTCCCGCCGGCGCGCTTGGCCGAGGCGCGCAGGGATGCCAGCGCCGACACCCCGGCCGCATCGAGCGGCGCTCCGGTGTTGGCGGCCACCAGGCAGCCGTCGACCAGCCGCAGGCGCAGGAGCCCGCGCACGCCGGCGTGCGCCGCCGCGTCGGCGGCGTTCTGGGCCAGCTCGACCAGCAAGCGGTCACGGTATCCGCCGAGGGCGAGGTCCTCCTCGGCGTTGGCGTCCTCGCGGAAGCG
>QHCA01000249.1 GCA_003244095.1 Pseudonocardiales bacterium
ATGCGCCGCAAGGCCAAGACCCTCCGTCCGGGCCTGCGGCAGTTGACGGTCTGGCAGCGCCGGATGGTCTCGACCCTGGCCTATGCGACGCCGGTGGCAACGGTCGGCTGGCTGCGGGTGTGGTCGTCGTGTGAGGACGTGACACTACGTATCGGCGGCCCCCGGACCGGCAAGACCGGTGAGCTGGCCTGCCGCATCTTGGACGCGCCGGGGGCGGTGATCGCGACATCGACCCGCACGGACCTGGTCGAGTTGACCGGCCCGTGCCGGTCGCGGCGTGGCCCGGTGTTCGTGTTCAACCCCTCCGGGGTTGGCGGGCTGGCCTCGACGATCACGTTCGACCCGCTCGCCGGATGTGATGACCCGGCGACCGCGATCGCGCGTGCCGCCGACCTGCTCGCCGGGGCGACCGCGCCGGGCACGGCGGGTGGAGACCGGGAGTTCTGGGCCGGGCAGGCCCGGCGCGTCCTGGCAGCGCTCATGCACGCCGCCGGCCTCGGCGGGGCCGGGATGCGCGACGTGCTGGCCTGGATCGCCGACCCCGACGCCGCGTCTGCCGACGTGCTCCGGTACGTGCGGCGCTCCGCGGAGCCGGCGTTCGTCTCCGACGCCGCCCAGTTCCTCGGCACGAACGACCGGACCCGGTCCTCGATCTGCTCGACGATCATGCCCGCGCTGGGCTGGCTGACCGACGCCACCGCATCCGCCGCGGCCGGCGTCGGCGGGGACAGCCCGGCCGGCTTCGACGTGCCCGGCCTGCTCGCCTCGGGTGGGACGGTGTTCATGCTCGGCGCCGACGACGGCCAGACCGCCCCGCTGGTCTGCTCGCTGACCGGGCACATCGCCAGGCAGGCCCGCCGCCTCGCCGCCCTACAGCCCGGCGGCCGGCTCGACCCGCCCCTGACCCTGGTGCTGGACGAGGCCGCGCTGGTCTGCCCGGTCCCGCTGGACAACTGGACCGCGGACATGGGCGGCCGCGGGGTGACCATCCACATCGCCGTGCAGTCCCGCGCGCAGCTGCGCCAGCGCTGGGGTGACACCGGCGCGGCGGCGATCCTGAACAACTCCGCGACCGTCCTGATCTACGGGGGTACTCGCGATCCCGACGACCTGGCCGCGTACTCGACCCTGACCGGCGAGCGCGACGAGCAGGTCGCCACCTACGACCCGCAAGGGAACATGACCGGGATCTCCCACCGGCGGGTGCCGGTCCTCTCACCCGGGCAGATCGCGCAGCTGCCGTTCCGGCGGGTCATCATCATCCGCCGCGGCATGCCCCCGGCCGTCGGCACGGTCCACATGGCCTGGAAACGCCGCGACGTCCGCCGGAGGGCCCGCGCCGACCGGTGGACCCCCCGCCTGCAACACCTCGCCGCCCTGACCGGCACGGCAGGGCGCCGGACAGCCACCGCCGCCCGGCAAGGCAGCGCCTGGGCCGCCCCCCGGATCGCCCGCCTCGCCGCCGACTTGACCAGCCGCAACGCCGGACAGGCCGACAAGCCCTCACGGCCAGCCCTCGAGGAAGGCAATACCGATGCCATCTAACCGCAGGCTGCTCGCCCGGGTCGCCCGCCTGATGGGCCGCGGCGCTCTCACCCCGGCCCGGGCTGTCCACCACCGGATCGCCGCCCGACTCGAGCTGCAGGACGCCGCCGCCCGGGCTCGCGGCTGGACCGTCGAAAACCGCCCGTACGCCGGCCGGTCCTACCGGGACCCGCGGTTCGACCAACTCACCATCACCCGCCCGGCCACGCCGGCCGACGACGCGCAGGAGGTGAGCGCGTGATGTCCGTATCGGTGCTGCACCTGTTCGGCCTGGCGTTGGCGGTGGCCTCAGGTGTCGCCGTGGTGGCGGTGGTGATGCGGGTCGTGTCCTGGCTGTTCGGGATGCTCGCCTGGGCCGGCCGGTTCCTCGCGTGGATCGCCGGACGATGACCACCGCACATGCCACGACCACCACACAGGCCGAAGGCCACCCGGCCTGCGGCCGGAGACGGGTGCCGGCCTGCGGCCGGCGCTGCACTGCCGGGCGGCCCGGCTTAGCACGGCCCCCCTCACCGACAAGCGGCCCGAAACATCTTGGCCGGCGCTCCTCCGTCGCTTATCTCCGGCCAACATCTTTCGGCCTGATCGCTTGCTCGGCGAGCCTCCAGGGCCGCGCCCGGCGCCTATCAG
>QHCA01000250.1 GCA_003244095.1 Pseudonocardiales bacterium
GGCAGGCCGATCACCCTCTTGATGTAGTCCTTCTCACCCGGCGGCCCGACGCCGATCGCACTGGCGATCGAGCGCAGGCCGCGCTGGACGGCGTTGCCCGACGGTGCGGCGACGACCTCGGGATCCCACTGCTCGGCGTTGAACACCACGACCTCGCCACGATGCGGGTCGCGCAATGCATAGGTCACCTTGTTGACCAGCACGCGGTCGCGGATGTGCAGCGTGTTCTCCATCGACCCGGACGGGATGTAGAAGGCCTGGAAGAGGAACGTCTTGATGACCAGCGCGAGCACGATGGCGATCAGGACAAGGAGGGGGAGCTCCTGCCAGATCGGCAAGGGCTTGCGTCGCCGGCGACTTCGGGTGCGCGTGCCGGCAGGCGGTGAGGAGTCCGCTGCCGCGGGATCACCTGCCGGGGAATCAGCTGCCGGGGGCTCGCCGACGGAACCGTCGTCGTCGTCGTGGTCGCTCATCAGTCCCAGGATAGGCGTCCGCCGGTCCAGGTCTGTGACCCCTGCGGTCGCGCCGGCTGCTGGGCCGGCTCAGCGCCGCCGGCGGCGCAGGGCCACGGCACCGATCGGAAGCAAGGGAAGTACGGGCGCCAGGGCCGCGGAGTGCGCCAGCGCCGCAGGGATCGGCAGGCCGCCCGCGCGGCCGACCGGCCAGACGATGACGAATGCGCGGCCCACGACATGGTCCTGCGGGATCGTGCCGTGCCACTGGTCGGTGATGTGGGAGCGGGAGTCCGCCGACACACCCCGGTGATCACCCATGACCCACAGCCGGCCCGCCGGCACCTTGACTGGGCCGAACTCGCGTTGGGCCTCAGGGGTGTTCTCGAAGATGTACGGCTCGGTGAGCGGCTTGGAGTTGACGGTCACCCGGCCACGGTCGTCGCAGCACTGCACGCTGTCGCCGGGCAGGCCGATCACCCGCTTGATGAAGTCCTTCTCGTTGGGCGGCCCGAGGCCGATCGCACTGGAAAAACTCTGCAACGCTCGCTGCACGCCGTTGCCCGGCTTGGTCACTGGCACTTCCTGCTGCCACTCCACGCCGTTGAACACGACGACCTCGCCGCGATGGGGCTCGCGGAAGTTGTAGACCAGCTTGTTGACCAAGACCCGGTCCTTGACCTGCAACGTGTTCTGCATCGATTCCGACGGAATGTAGAACGCCTGCACCAGGAAGGTCTTGATCACCAGCGCGAGCACGATCGCGATCAGGACGAGAACCGGCAATTCCTGCCAGAAGGGCATCGGCTTCTTCTTGCGACCACGCTTGGCCTTGTCCTCTTCGGCCCGTCGCCGCTCGGCCCGGGTCTGGGTGCTGACGCCGGAGCTACTCGCGGGGGGCTCCCCGCTCTGGATTTCAGCCATCGTCCCTGCCAGCGTAGACGCACGGCGCCGACCACGCCTGCCTCATCACCGGGTAGGTCAGCGGGACGGAGAGTCCCGGCGCTCCTTGATCTTGGCCTTCTTGCCGCGGAGGTTGCGCAGGTAGTAGAGCTTGGCCCGCCGGACGTCACCGCGGGTCACGACCTCGATGCGATCGATGACGGGCGTGTGCACCGGGAAGGTGCGCTCGACCCCCACGCCGAAGCTCATCTTGCGGACCGTAAAGGTCTCCCGGACACCGCCGCCCTGCCGCCGGATGACCACGCCCTGGAAGATCTGAATCCGTGAGCGGTTGCCTTCGACGACCCGTACATGGACCTTGAGCGTGTCACCGGGGCGGAAATCCGGGATGTCCGCGCGCAGTGAGGCGCCGTCCAACGCGTCCAGGGTGTTCATTGGAGAATCGTCGCTTCCTCTGTGGTAGTTCCGAGCAGGTACGAAAGGCGCACGCAACTGCCACGCCGTTGGTCGGGGTGCCGGCGTTGAGCCGGGTGCAAGCCGGAAGAGTCCCGCTGCAACCGTTCTAGGGTGCCATACCTTCCACGGGAAGGGGAAACCCGGCCTGGGCGAGGATCCCACGGTCGTGGGCGTTCAACGCGCCGGGCGGCAGGGCCGACAGCAGGTCCGGGCGCCGCCGTGCGGTGCGCAGCAGCGCCTGATCGCGCCGCCAGCGGGCGATCCGGGCATGGTCGCCGGAAAGCAGGACGTCCGGGACCCGGCGGCCGGACCACACCTCCGGCCGGGTGTAGCCGGGAGCCTCGAGCAGTCCGGCCGCGAAGGAGTCGTCGAGCACCGAGTCGGCATTTCCCACCACGCCGGGCAGCAGCCGGGTGACCGCTTCCACGATGACGAGCACGGCGGCCTCTCCCCCGGCGAGCACGTAGTCGCCGATCGAGACCTCGTCGACCCGCATCCGGTCCGCCGCGGCGTCGAGGGCGCGGGCGTCGATCCCCTCGTACCGTCCGCAGGCGAAGACGAGCCAGGACTGCTCGGCGTACTCCGTGGCCATTGCCTGGGTGAACGGGCGCCCGGCCGGGGTGGGCACGACCAGCCGCGGCGGGACGCCGCCCGGCGGCGCGATCTCGACCAGCGCCCGCGCCCAGGGCTCGGGACGCATCAGCATGCCCGGCCCGCCGCCATAGGGCGGGGCGTCGACGCTGCGGTGCGCGCCGTCGGCCCACTGCCGCAGGTCGTGGACGGCCACGTCGACCAGCCCACGCTCGCGCGCCTTGCCGAGCAGGGACTCCGAGAGCGGGTCCAAATACGTCGGGAAGATCGTGACTATGTCGATCTTCATAGGTCGACCTTCACAACTCGAGCAGCCCCTCCGGCGGATCGATGACGACCCGCCCCCCGGCCACGTCGACAGTCGGCACCATCTCGCGGATGAAGGGTACGAGCACCTCTCGGTCGTCCATGCGGATCACCAGCAGGTCGGCGCCCGGCCCGTGCACGACATCTGCCAGCTCGCCCACCCGGGCGCCGGCGGGCGTCTCCACGGCCAGGCCGAGCAGCTCGGCGTCGTGGAACTCGTCGGGGTCCTCGGGAGGGGACAGGTCCGCGGAGTCGACGACGAGATCGGTGCCGCGCAACGCCTCCGCGCCGGATCGGTCGGTGACTCCGGCGAAGCCCACGACGTAGCGACCCGAGTGCCGCCGGGCCGTGGCCACGGTCAGCGGGCCGCGCTCGGGCGGCTGGGTCGCCAGTGTCGCCCCCAGGGCGAAGCGGGTGTCGGGGTCGTCGGTACGCAGTTGGACGAGAACCTCGCCGCGCAGGCCATGCGCCCGGCCCACCCGGCCCACGATGAGCAGCATCGCCAGGCCGGCCGGACTAGCGGGCGTCGGTCTCGACGACGTCGACGCGCAGGCCCTTGCCGCCGATGGCCGTCATCACCAGGCGGAGGGCCTTGGCCGTGCGGCCGGCCCGCCCGATCACCTTGCCCAGGTCGTCGGGATGCACCCGCAACTCCAGCGTGCGACCCCGCCGGCCGGTGTGCAGGTCGACGTGCACGTCGTCCGGGTGTTCGACGATGCCGCGGACGAGGTGCTCGAGGGCTTCCTCGAGCACCTAGCCCTCCGCCGGCGCAGTGGCGTCGGGGGCCGTCGCCTCGGAGGCAACCATCTCGGCGGCGGGAGTGTCGGCCTTGCCAGTGTCAGCCTTGCCAGTGTCAGCCTTGCCGCTAGCGGCCTTCGCCGGGCGGGCGGCCCGCTTCTTGGGCGTGGTGGCGTCGCCGACGGGCTCGTCGGACTGCTTGGACGCAGCCTCGAACAGGGCCCGCTTGTCGGCCTTGGGGGCGCGGACCAGCATCGGCTCCGGCGCCGCCTCGCCCTTGAACTGCTGCCAGTCACCGGTCACCCGCAGGATGGCGGCGACGCTCTCGGTCGGCTGCGCTCCGACACCGAGCCAGTACTGCGCGCGCTCGGAGTCGACCTCGATGAAGGACGGATCCTCCTTGGGGTGGTACTTGCCGATGGTCTCGATCGACCGGCCGTCGCGCTTGGTGCGAGCGTCGGCGACGACGATCCGGTAGTAGGGTGCGCGCTTCTTGCCGAGGCGCATGAGCTTGATCTTGGTGGCCACGTGGGTCGGTGCTCCAGGGTCTTGACGGATGAGCGGCCGACCGGCTGTGGGGGCGCCGTCGACCGATCGGATGGGACGCGGCCGGCGCGGTGAGAGGGGCCGCGGCCGAGCGCGTACTCGGTCCTCATTGTGCCAGATCGGGCGGGCCGATCAGAAACCCGGCAACACCCGGCCGCGCAGGACGATGCGCCGGGGATGGGCCAGGGTCGCCAGGTCGGCCCGCGGATCGGTGTCGTAGACCACCAGATCGGCCGGGCCGCCCTCCTCGATCCCCGGCAGTCCCAGCCAGCCGCGAGCCGCCCACGACCCGGCTGCCAGGGCATCGGCCGGCGGCAGGCCCGCCGCGTGCAGTGCGCGGATCTCCGCGACGATCTGCCCGTGCGGCAGCACTCCGCCGGAGTCGCTGCCGACGTTGATGACGACGCCCGCATCGAACGCCGCCCGCAGTACCCCGGCGTATCCGGCGGCCATCGCCTCCATCCGGGCGGCGTAGGCCGGGAATCTCGGCCGGGCGCGGTCGGCGATCTGGCCGAACGTGCCGACCACCTGGCTGGTCGCGGTCAGCGTGGCACCCGCCGCCGCCACCTCGCCGATCAGGGCGGGCGTCAGGCCGGTGCCGTGCTCGATGCTGTCGACGCCGGCAGCCAGCAGGTCGGGGATCGTCTCGGTGGCGAAGGTGTGCACAGCCACCCGCGAGCCGGCTGCGTGGGCCACCCGAACCGCCTCGGTGAGTACGGCGACCGGCCACAGGGGCGCCAGGTCGCCGAGGTCTCGGTCGATCCAGTCGCCGACGAGCTTGACCCAGCCGTCGCCGTAGGCCGCCTGGCGGCTCACCTCCCTGACGAGGTCCGCCGGCTCGACCTCCTCGGCGTAGTTGCGGATGTAGCGGCGCGGGCGGGCGATGTGCCGCCCGGCCCGGATCAGCCGGGGCAGGTCGGGCTCGTCCTGCAGCGGCCGAGTGTCCATCGGGGAGCCGGCGTCGCGCAGCAGCAGGGC
>QHCA01000251.1 GCA_003244095.1 Pseudonocardiales bacterium
GCCACCCGGCTGTGCAGCACGTCACCGACGATGACCACCCGCAGGCCCTCCAACCGGCCCAGCCGCCGGCGCATCGTGAACGCGTCCAGCAGGGCCTGGGTCGGGTGCTCGTGGGTGCCGTCGCCGGCGTTGACGACGCTGCCCTTGACCCAGCCGGCCAACCGGTGCGGCGCGCCCGACATCGAGTGCCTGCAGACCACCGCATCCGCGCCCATCGCCTCCAGCGTCAACGCGGTGTCCTTGAGGCTCTCGCCCTTGGACACGCTGGAGCCCTTGGCCGAGAAGTTGATCACGTCCGCGGACAGCCGCTTGGCGGCCAGCTCGAAGGAGGTACGCGTGCGGGTCGAGTCCTCGAAGAAGAGGTTGACCACGGTACGGCCGCGCAGGGTCGGCAGCTTCTTGACCTCGCGACCGGCGAGGGCATGATCCATCTGCTCGGCCGTGTCGAGGATCAGGGTGGCCGCGTCGAGGTCGAGGTCGGCTGCGGACAGCAGGTGCTTGTTCAACGTGGCCCTCCCTGGGGGTCGAGCTCGACACAGTCGCGGCCGTCGGACTCGGCCAGCCGTACGCGGACCGACTCGCCCATGGACGTGGGGATGTTCTTGCCGACGTAGTCGGCCCTGATCGGCAGCTCGCGGTGGCCCCGGTCGACCAGGACCGCCAGCTGCACCGCGCGCGGCCGGCCGAGGGCGCCGAGGGCGTCCAGCGCCGCGCGCACCGTACGGCCGGAGAACAGCACGTCGTCGACGAGCACCACGAGCCGGCCGTCGATGCCGACGTCGGGCAGTTGGGTCGCCTCCAGCGCCCTCACGCCGCGCAGTCGCAGGTCGTCGCGGTAAAGCGTCACGTCGAGGGAGCCGACCGGCAGGTCGACCCCCTCGAAGGTGCGGATGCGCCCGACCAACCGCCGGGCCAGATGTGCGCCGCGGGTCGGGATGCCGAGGACCACGGCATCGCGGGCACCGTCGGTCTTCTCCAGGATCTGGTGCGCGATGCGGTCGATGATCCGGGCCACGTCGCCGGCGTTGAATATGGGCCGCGGCGGGATCGGCCGTGCGTCGGGTGGTACTTCGGCGGGCTGGTTGACGGCCGCGGCGCCCGGATCCGGGACAGTCGTCACCGAATGGACCTCCTTCCCCGCCTCACGGGACGGGTCGTTAAAGGATGTCGAACGGGTGAACCGTAACAGCGATCGGCATTGCGGCTTGACCGGACTCGCCGGTCGGCCGTACCGTCACGCTCGGTAACCGACGGGGTGTTGATCACAACTGCTCGTCACCCCCAGTCGCAGGAGCAATGAATGTCTGACTACGGCAAGTCACTCGGCGCACGCCTACGCTCGATCCGCCAGCAGCAGGGCCTGTCCCTGCAGGCTGTGGAGGAGAAGTCGAAGGGTCGCTGGAAGGCGGTCGTGGTCGGCTCCTACGAGCGGGGTGACAGAGCGGTGACCGTGGCCCGGCTGGCCCAGCTCGCCAAGTTCTACGACGTGCCGATCGCCGAGTTGCTGCCGGAAGACCCGTCCCCCGGTGGCCTGGAGGGCACCGGCAAGGTCGTCCTCGACCTGGAGGCCCTGGCCAAGCTGCCGGCCGAGGAGGTGGCCGCCCTCGTGCGCTACGCCAAGGCCATCCAGCGCCAGCGCGGCGACTACAACGGCCGGGTGCTGTCGATGCGCCAGGACGACCTGCGGGCACTCGCCGTCGTCTACGACCTGTCGGCCACCGGCCTGCTCGATCGTCTGGCCGCCTGGGGCGTCATCGTCTCGGGCACGATCTGATCCGGCCATCGTTCGGGACCGCCCTGACGGCCCGACTGGGGCCGCCCCGGTCCGCCCGCCGGATCGGCAGCAGCCCGCGCTCACGCGTGTGGCGGGTCGAACTGGCCGGTGGCCCGGCGATCGTCAAGCAGATCGTGGGAGGGCCCGACGCCGAGGCGCGGTTCGCCCGGGAGACCACCGCACTGCGGCTCGCGGCGGGTGCGCAGCCGGCCGTGGCGCCGGAGCTGATCGGCATCGACCCCGAAGCCCGGCTGATGGTGCTGGAGCGCCTTGTCCGGGATCCGGCCTCCGAGCCGTGGGCGGTCTCCTACGCCAAGGCTCTCGCCAGATTGCATGCTTGTCTGGGTGAGCACGTGGTCGGTCTGCCGCAGTGGGTCGGGCCGACGGCGGCCGACATCAGGGCCTTCCTGCGCCTGGCCGACGGCTTGGGCATCTCGGCGGCCCCGACCGTCACCGACGAGATATCGGGCACGCTCAGCCGGTTGGCCGAGTTCCCGTACGACGCCCTGTTGCACGGTGATCCGTGTCCCGACAACGAGGTGCGGACCGGCACCGGCCTGCGCTTCGTCGACTTCGAACGCGCCGCAATCGGCCCGGGAATGGTCGAGTTGGCGTACCTGCGGATGGCCTTTCCGACCTGCTGGTGCGCCGCGAGCATCCCGGAGCCGCAGCTGCTCGTCGCAGAGGCTGCCTATCGCGACACGTGGGCCGCGGCAAAGGGCCACGAGCCGGCCGGGTCGCTGGCCGATGCCTGCGTCAACTGGCTGATCCGCGGTGACTCGCTGGTGGAGATGGCTCACCGTGACGGCACCGACCATCTCGGGGCGGCCGGCCGTACCGACTGGGAGTGGGGCACGGCGACGGCCCGGCAGCGGTTCAAGCATCGCCTCGGCGTCGTCGCCGACGTGACCGCGGGCCGGGCCGAGCTCAGCGCCGTACATGACGTGGCAGTGGCCCTGTCAGCCCAGGTCGCATCGCGCTGGCCGGACCTGGATCTCCTGCCTCCCCTCTCGACAATCCCGTTCTGACCCGCGAGCCGGCGCGCTACGGCGTCAGGGAGGGCTTGAGCTGCAGGACGCGGGCGAGCAGGCCGTTGACGAAGTTCGGGGACTCGTCGGTGGAGAGTTTCTTGGCCAGCTCCACCGCCTCGTCGATGGCCACCGCGTCGGGGACTGCGTCGGCGTACAGCAGCTCGTAGATGCCGATGCGCAGCACGTTGCGGTCCACTGCCGGCATCCGGTCGATGACCCAGCCTTCGGCGTACGTCGACAGCAGGTCGTCGATGCGGGCCCGGTGGGCGACGACACCCTCGATCAGGGTCACGGCGTAGGCGGGCACCGGCGGGTCGGCCTGGGCCAGCCGCTCGGCAGCGGTCTCCAACGCCGAGGTGCCGCGGACGTCGGCCTCGTACAGGACGTCGAGAGCGCGCTTGCGGGCCTTGCTGCGCGCGCCCACCTAGCTGTTCACGCGTCCGAGGTAGCGGCCGTCGCGGGTATCCACCTTGACCTTCTCTCCGGTGGTGAGGAACAACGGCACCTGGATCTGGGCGCCCGTCTCGAGGGTCGCCGGCTTGGTACCGCCGGTGGAGCGGTCGCCCTGCACACCGGGGTCGGTCTGGGAGATGACCAGCTCGACACTGGCCGGGAGCTCGACGTACAGCGGATTGCCGTCATGCAGGGCGACGGTCGCCGTCGTGTTCTCCAGGATGTAGTCGGCAGCCGGCCCGACCGTCTCCTTCGGCACGTGGATCTGGTCGTAGGTCTCGGCGTCCATGAAGACGTACTCGCCGGTCTCCTGGTAGAGGTAGGTCATCTCGCGCCGGTCGACGGCGGCGATGTCGACCTTGAGACCGGCGTTGAACGTCCGGTCGACCACCTTGCCGGTGAGGATGTGCTTCAGGGTGGTCCGGACGAACGCGCCGCCCTTGCCGGGCTTGACGTGCTGGAAGTCCACCACCGTCCACAGCTGGCGGTCGAGGTTGAGGACGATGCCGTTCTTCAGGTCATTGGTGGTGGCCACGTGCGTCGAATCTCCTATCGGGACTCCTACACGATGAGGAGGTCCTTCGTCGTCAGGGTGAGCAACTCCGGCCCGTCGGGGCGGACGACCAGGGTGTCTTCGATCCGCACGCCGCCGCGGCCCTCGAGATAGACCCCGGGCTCGACAGTGACAGGCATCCGGTCGCCAAGTCTACCCGGGGCGGTGGCCCCGAGCCACGGAGCCTCGTGGATCTCCAGCCCCACGCCGTGCCCCAGCCCGTGGGTGTAATGCTCGCCGTGCCCGGCGTCGACGATCCGGTCGCGCGCGGCCGCGTCGACTCCGGCGCACTCGGCGTCGACCGCCAGTGCCTCCCGGCCGAGCCGCTGCGCGTCGGCCACCAGGTCGTAGATCTCCCGCTGCCAGTCCGCTACGGCGCCGCCGATGACCAGCGTACGAGTCATGTCCGAGTGATAGCCGGAGTAGGTGGCCCCGAAGTCGCATTTGACGAAGTCGCCGCCCTCGATCACGCGGCTCCCGGGGCTGTGGTGCGGGATCGCGGAGTTCGGCCCGCTCGCCACGATCGTCTCGAACGACACCGCCTCGGCGCCGAGGTCCAGCATCCGGGCGTCGAGGTCGCGGGCGACCTCCCGCTCGGTACGGCCGGCCCGGACGCCCCCGGCCGCGATCAGGTCGGAAAGGGCCTCGTCGGCGATCGCGCAGGCCCGGCGCAGCAGGTCGATCTCAGCCTCGTCCTTGACCGCCCGGAGGTCCTCGACCGCCTGCTCCAGGCTGACCAGTCCGAGCCCGGGCTCCGCCGCCGTCACGGCGGCCAGCCCGTCGACGGTCACTTCGTGACTCTCGTACGCGAGACGCGTGTGTCCGGCCGCCACGGCCCGGGCTGCCAGGACGGTGTCGAGCCGCCGCTCGATCAACCGCTCGACGTCCGGGGCCTCCTGCGCCGACTGGGTGATGTAGCGGCCGTCGGTGGCGAGCACGTCGGTGCCGTCGGCGCACACCAGCAGGGCGCCGTTGGACCCGGTGAAGCCGGTGAGGTAGCGGACGTTGACCAGCCGGGTCACCAGGGCCGCGGGAGCGTCGAGGGCCGCCAGCCTGGCGCGGAGCCGGTCCCGCCGGGCCGCGGCGGCCGGGCCGCTCACAGCCGACCGATCGCTTCGAGTGCGAGCCGGTAAGAGTCGATCCCGAACCCGCTGATCACCCCGTGCGCCATAGCCGATATCACGCTGGTCCGCCGGAACTCCTCCCGGGCGGCGATGTTGGACAGGTGCACCTCGACGACCGGCGCGCCGACCATGGCGAGGGCGTCGCGCAGGGCGTAGGAGTAGTGGGTGAATGCCGCCGCGTTGATGACCACCGCGGCACCGGCATCGGCCGCGTCGTGCAGCCAGCCGACGAGGGTGGCCTCGTCGTCGGTCTGGCGTACGACGATGTCCTGGCCCAGCTGCGCTGCCGTCTTCTCGCAGAGGGCGACCAGGTCGTCGTAGGTCGCGGTGCCGTAGACGTCGGGCTCCCGGCGGCCGAGCCGGCCCAGGTTGGGTCCGTTGAGCACGTGCACCGTCGTCATGTCACTCCTTCGTCGCCACGGCAGCGTAGGCGACCTCCAGCAGGTCGGGGTCCGGGTCGTCGAGCACGCCGGGGTTGGCCAGACCGTCGAGTACGACGAAGCGTAGGCGGTTGCCCCGCGACTTCTTGTCCACCCGCATCGCGTCGTGCAGCCGGGGCCAGGCGGTCGCGGCATACGAGGTGGGCAATCCGAGGCCGGCCAGCATGCTCCGGTGCCGCGCGGCGGTCTCCCCGTCGAGCCGGCCGGCCAGCCGCGACAGCTCCGCGGCGAACACCAGGCCGACCGACACCGCGTCGCCGTGCCGCCACGCGTACCCCTCGACCCGCTCGATCGCGTGCCCCAGCGTGTGGCCGTAGTTGAGCACCTCGCGCGGGCCGGCCTCCCGCAGGTCCCGGCCCACCACATCGGCCTTGACCCGTACGGAGCGCTCGATGAGCTCACCGAGGCTGTCCAGGGGCGCCCCGCCGTCCAGCACGTCCAGGATGGCCGGGTCGGCGATGAACCCGCACTTGACCACCTCGGCCAGGCCGCTGGCCAGGTGGTCCCGCGGCAGGGTCCGCAGGGCGTCCAGGTCACAGATGACGCCGGCCGGCGGGTGGAAGGCGCCGACGAGGTTCTTGCCCGCGCCGGTGTTGATCCCGGTCTTGCCGCCGATCGCTGCGTCGACCATGCCCAGCAGTGTCGTCGGCAGATGGACCACTGCCACCCCGCGCAGCCAGGCCGCCGCGACGAATCCCGCCAGGTCGGTCACCGCCCCCCCGCCGATACCGACCACCGCGTCGGTGCGGGTGAAGGCCGCCGCGCCCAGCGCCTCCCAGCAGTGGCCCGCCACCGCGAGGGTCTTGGCCTCCTCACCGTCGGGTACGCCCAGCTGGTGCACCAGGAACCCGGCACGGGAGAGCAGGCCCGCCAGCGCCGCGGCCCGGTCGGCCACCGCCGGTGAGTGCAGGACGGCGACCTGGGCAGCGGCGCCCAGCAGCGGGGGGAGCTCGGCCGACAGGTCCGACCCGATCACGACGTCGTACGGATGGTCCCCACCGACGGTGATCCTGGCGGCGCTCACCCCAGCGCTTCCATGACCGCGTCGGTCACCTGCGCGCGGGTGCGGTCGTCGGTGGCGACCGTGTGGGTGGCGACCTCCTCGTAGAGCGGGCGGCGTTCGGCCAGCAACGCGTGCAACATGGCCCGGGGATTGAGCGTCAGCACCGGCCGGTCCCGGGCCAGCCCGACGCGGCGGGCGGCGGCGGCCATGCCGACGTCGAGGAACACCACGGTGTGCCCGCGCAGCGCGGCACGTGAGGTCTCGGCCAGGATCGCCCCGCCGCCGAGGGCGAGCACGCCGTCGTGCTCAGCCAGGGCGCGGGCCACGGCCGCGGCCTCCAGCGCCCGGAAGGCCGGCTCGCCGTCGTCGTAGAAGATCGTCGGGATGTCCTTGCCGGCCGTGGCGGCGATGTCGGCATCGGTGTCGCGGAAGGTCACGCCGAGCCGCTCGGCGAGCGCCCGCCCGACAGAGGACTTGCCCGCGCCGGGCGGGCCGACGAGCACCACGCTCGGCCTGGTCACCGGACGACCAGCGTGCCGAGGTAGGCCTCGACGTTGCGCCGGGTCTCGGCCACCGCGTCGCCCCCGAACTTCTCCAGGACGGCGCCGGCCAGCACGAGGGCCACCATCGCCTCGGCCACGATGCCGGCAGCGGGCACGGCGCACACGTCGGAGCGTTGCGCGATTGCCTTGGCCGGCTCACCCGTGGCGGTGTCCACGGTGGACAGCGCGCGGGACAGCGTCGAGATCGGCTTCATGGCGGCCCGGACCCGCAGCACCTCACCCGTGGTCATGCCCCCCTCTGTGCCCCCGGCCCGGCCGGTCAGCCGGCGGACGCCGTCGGCGGTGGCGACCATCTCGTCGTGCGCGGCCGATCCGCGGCGGCGGGCGGTCTCGAACCCGTCGCCGACCTCCACGCCCTTGATCGCCTGGATCCCCATCAGGGCACCGGCCAGGCGGGAGTCGATCCGCCGGTCCCAGTGCACGTGGCTGCCCAGGCCCGGCGGCAGCCCGTGCACCACGACCTCCACGACACCGCCCAGGGTGTCGGCGGCTGCCTTGGCCGCGTCGATCTCGGCGACCATCGCGTCGGCGGCCGCGGCATCGAGGCAGCGCACCGGGCTCTTGTCGATGGCGTCGCGGTCGGCGGCGGTCGGCACGACGTCGGCCGGGGCGCTCGCGGCGCCGATGCTGACCACGTGGGAGATCACCTGGGCACCGACCGCGGCCCGGAGAAAGGCATGAGCCACCGCCCCGAGCGCGACCCGGGCGGCGGTCTCCCGGGCGCTGGCCCGCTCGAGGACCGGCCGAGCGTCGGTGAAGCCGTACTTCTGCATGCCCACCAGGTCGGCGTGTCCGGGGCGGGGCCGGGTCAGCGCGGCGTTGCGGGCGATGCCGTCGAGCTCGGCGGGATCGACCGGATCGGGTGACATGACGCGATCCCACTTGGGCCACTCGGTGTTGCCGACCTGGACCGCGACGGGGCTGCCGAGGGTGAGCCCGTGGCGCACGCCGCCGAGGATCTCGACGGCGTCCTGCTCGAAGACCATCCGCGCGCCCCGGCCGTAGCCCCCGCGGCGCCGCTGCAGCTGCTCGGCGATCTCGGCCGTGGTGATGGCGACGCCGGCGGGCAGACCCTCGAGGATGGCGACGAGGGCCGGCCCGTGCGACTCACCTGCGGTCAACCAGCGCAGCATGCGGTCGAGTCTTTCACGGCCCGAGATCGGCCCTAGAAGATGAAGGTCTGCCCCTTACAGAGGCTGATCCGCATCTCACCGTGGGCGAACGACCCGCAGGACCCGCTGCTGATCTTGAGCAGCTTGAAGCTCTTGGCGAAGACCTGGCCCGTGCTCGGGGTGTAGGTCTTGCCGTCAACGCTGACCGTGGCCCGGGTGGCGGTGGCGCTGATCACCTTGAAGGTGGTCTTGCCGGGAGTCGTGGTCGGGGCGGTGGACGCGGCGGCCGCCGGGGTGGTGGGGGTGGCCGTACTCGCTGCCGCGGCGGCCGCGGCGGGGG
>QHCA01000252.1 GCA_003244095.1 Pseudonocardiales bacterium
CGCCGGTGCCCGAGGCCCTGGCCACGCTTGTCGACCCGGACGGCAACGTCGTGGGATCGGCGATCACCGACAGTGACGGCGAGTTCGTCTTCGATGACCTCGACGTGGGCGCGTACACCGTGATCGCCACCGGCTATCCGCCGGTCGCGACCGAAGTGCTGCTCGGGGTTGGCGGGCCAACCGAAACCGTCCTGACCCTGCGGCCCCCCACGTTGCCTAACACCGACGCGGCGGCGGTGGTGCAGGACGAGCATGCCCGCTGACTCGAACGGGGTGGTCACCGGCTCGGTGGTCACAAAGGACGGCTGGCCGATCCCGCATGCCGTGGTCACGGTCATCGACGCTGCGGGCGGCCAGGTTGGCCGCAGTGGCGTGGGTCCGGACGGTCGCTTCATGGTCAACGGCTTGGGGCCCGGCACCTACACCGTGATCACCACCGCGGCCGGCCATGCTCCGCAGGCTCGCACCGGCGTGGTCCGTTCCGGCCGGCCGGCACAGCTCGGGGCGCTCGTACTCTCTGTGGCCGGGGGCACGGTGCTCCCCGCGCCGGGTCTCTGGCGGATCGACCCGGTGCACACCACGATCGGAGCGACCGCCGTGCACCTCGGGTTCAGCAAGATCCACGGCCGGTTCACCGAGTTCGCCGGCACCATAGAGTTGACCGACCCACTGGAGCGCAGCAGCGCCGAGCTGGTCATCGAGGCCCGCAGCATCGACACCGGCAACGACATGCGCGACGGTCACCTGCGGTCGCCGGACTTCCTCGACGTCGAGTGCCACCCACAGATCCGCTACGTCGGGCGCGGGCTCACCCTGCACGGGCTTGACCGCGGCGTGCTCGACGGGGATCTGACCATGAAGGAGGTCACCCGACCGGTGCGGCTGGACATCAGCTACCTGGGCGCGGGTGCCGACCCGTGGGGCGGCACCCGTGCCGGCTTCACGGCCACCACCCGGCTCGACCGCGACGAGTTCGGCATGATCTGGAACCAGTCGGTACTCGCCGGGGTGTTCGCGGTCGGCCGCACGCTTCTCGTCGAGTTGGACGTGCAGGTCATCCGCGAAAGCTGAGGCGGGTTGGCCCGCAGCAGCCGCCGACCTCAGTTGAGGGATGTCCGGCAGTTGGTGGGGTTGGTGAGGATCGGGCTACGGAAGCTTTCCCGGATGAATGTGCCGTACTGCGCGTCCCCGCCGAACGTGCGCCCGTTGGCCATGTGCCCGAATTCCCAGACGCAGGTCCCGTCGACATCGGCCAGTGTGTAGTACGGGTAGAAGTGCCCGGGTCCCGCCGGCGGCACGACGCATCCTGCGCCGGTGGCGACGTTGCAGCTGGCCTCACTCGCGGGCACCGTGGTCTGGAACTGGAGGTTCTCGTAGGGATTGCCGCCCACGGTGGTCGGTTGCTGTTGCAGGAACGGCGTCGGGAACGGCCCGGCGGTGAGCTTGTTGGGCCAGTCCGGCCAGTAGGAGGTGCCGTCGAAGTCGACATCGCTACTGGCGGGGAGGGGGCCGACGACCGGTTCACAACCGGTGACCAGATTTGGTTCGGCCACCCCACCATGGGTGTCGCCCTTCGGATAGCACGGCGGGTCGTCGTTGTTTGCCGAGGTGTCCTTGGGGTTCTCGTACGGGCCGATGCAGTGTGACCAGGCAGTGTCGGTGAACGTGCCGACAGTCTCGGTGAACGGCCCGGTGATCCGATTGCACGGTTCGAAGTGGCCGATCTCGAACTGGTTGAAGATGTCACCCTGCAGGATCGCCCAGGGCACCACATTCGCCGGCTTGGCCGTGTTGTAGGCCGGCTCGAAGTTGAACAGGAAGCCGCTGCAGTCGACGATGCTGGTCTGCGTGAAGCCGTTGGCCGCAGAGGCGGTCATGAAGCCCGTCTGGCCGGTCGTGTGATCGGTGACGACCTCACGAAGCGCGTGCTGACCGCCGCCGAGGTCGGCGTCGGAGGCGTGCACGGTGATCCGGTCACCGGAGCCCATCAGCAGCGTCTTGCTGTTGGGCGTGAAGGTGGACAGGTTCATCTGCTGAGGGTTGGGCGGTCCGGTCGGAGTGCCGTCGGTCTGGACAAACGCGAAGTTGACCGGCTCGACACAGTTGTTGTTGAGCACCCCACCGGCGGTCGCCTCGAAGTCGAACGTGAGCAGCGCCGCGCACCAGTGCCGGTTGTCGCAGCTGCCGGCGTCGACGATCGGCGCGAACCCGGGCGGATAGAACTGCATCTCGGTGAAGGCGCTACCACCGCCGGGTGAACGTACCGACGGGGCGTTCCGGTCGCTGTTGGGCGTGCACGGCGTCTGCGGGAACGAGAGGGGGTCGCACAGTGCCATCCCGAACCACGGTGCGACAGACAACTCGAAGGAATGCGTCACGTCGTGACCCGGATTGTGCACCGTCGGCAGCGCCGCCGGCTCCACCGGCAGCGTCTCCCCGAAGGTGACATCGCCACCCGAGCCCGGCCGAGACGACACGAACCGAGTCGCCGGCTCGTCGTGCCCCACGTACACGCCGTTGTCCTCGAATCGGGTAGCCGACTTGAAGGCTCTCGGATCGGCGCAGATCAGGCTGCGTTTCGCCGCCTTCTGGATGGGACTCAGGCCATTGCAGTCCAATCCCCCGGACCGGCCCGGCTTGATGCCCTGCCTGGGTGCGGCAGCCTGGGCCGGCGGTCCCAGCACCTGAATCGTGGCCAGGAGGAGCGCGACAGCCCCCAACTGCGCGAGGATGAATCGCAACCGACCTGCCCCGACCACGACCGACATGCGCACCTCCCAGTGTCCACACCCGTACTAGACCCGCTGGTTGGAGGTTGTCCAGTCACAAGTTCGTAACAGCTAAGCGCCGTGCAGGTCTGGCACGTCTCTCCCGTCGGGGCCGTCGGGGAACGGCTGGGACTATTGGCCTCAGCTCTCGG
>QHCA01000253.1 GCA_003244095.1 Pseudonocardiales bacterium
GGCCTGCTGACCGGCGCGGCGCTGGCCTCGTGGGACCTCTTCCTCGACCCGCAGATGGTCGTCGCCGGGCACTGGCGCTGGAGCGATCCGGCGCCCGCACTGCCCGGCGTGCCGCAGGTGCCGATCTCCAACTACGTCGGCTGGCTCTTCGTCGCCGCCCTGATGGGTGTGCTGCTCGTGCTGCTGCTCCCCCGGCGCACCGCACCCTCGGACGCCGTGCCGATCGGGCTCTACCTGTGGACCTACGCCTCCTCCGTGCTCTCCCTGTCGGCCTTCCTCGGCCTGCCCGCCGCGGCAGCCTGGGGTGCCGCAGGGATGGGCCTGATCGCCGTGCCGGTGGCGGCCTCGGTGCGCCGCCGGCCGGCCCCGGCGCAGGCGCCGTGAGGCCGGTGCGGTGGCTGGCCGCCGCCGCGGCAGCCGGGGCCGTCCATGCCGCCGTCAACGCCGCCCTGCTCCGCCGGCCGGCGCGGCAACCCCCGCCGCTGCGGAGCCAGGTGTCGGTGCTGCTCCCGGTACGCGACGAGGCCCGCCGGGTGCGCTCGTGCCTGCGGGCCCTGCTGACCCAGGTCGGCGGCGACCGGATCGAGATCGTCGTGCTCGACGACGGCTCGACAGACGGCACCGACGACGCCGTCCGCGCCGTCGCCGGCGACGATGCGCGCGTCCGGCTGCTGACCGGGCGCTCCTTGCCGCGTGGCTGGCTGGGCAAGCCGTACGCCTGCCAGCAACTCGCCGACGCGGCCGATCCCGCCTCGGACATCCTGGTGTTCGTCGACGCCGACGTCGTGCTGGCACCGCACGCCGTGGCGGCGACGGCCGACCTGATGCGGTCCAGCGGACTCGATCTGATCTCGCCGTACCCCCGGCAGATCGCCACCGGGACGGGACCCCGCCTGGTCCAGCCGCTCCTGCAGTGGTCGTGGCTGACCCTGCTCCCCCTGCGACTGGCCGAGCGGTCGCCTCGGCCGTCGCTCTCCGCGGCCAACGGTCAGTTGCTCGCGGTCCGCCGCGCGGCCTACGAACGGGCGGGCGGGCATGCCGCCGTCCGCGCCGAGGTGGTGGAGGACGTGGCCCTGCTGCGGGCGGTCAAGGCCGCCGGCGGCTCCGGCGGAGTCACGGACGGCACCGACCTGGCCGAATGCACGATGTACGACAGCTGGGCCGAGCTGGCCGACGGCTACACCAAGTCGCTGTGGGCGGCCTTCGGCTCGCCGGCCGGGGCGGCGGCCGTCGCCGCGGCCCTCACCGCGGTCTACGTCGTGCCGCCGCTGGCCGCGCTGCGCGGATCGCGGGCCGGGCTGATCGGCTATCTGGCCGCCGTCGCGGGGCGAGCCGTCGCCGCACGGCGGACCGGTGGCCGGGTGTGGCCGGACGCGTTCGCCCACCCCGCGTCGGTGCTGGCCTTCGGCTGGCTGACCGCCCGGTCGGTCCAGGCGCACCGGCGGGGCGAGCTCACGTGGAGAGGGCGGCGCCTGCAGTGAGCCGGATCGTCGTGGTGGGTGCCGGCGTGGGCGGCCTGGCGGCGGCGGCGCGGCTGGCGGCCGGCGGTCACGACGTGACGGTGTGCGAGCAGTCGGAGGTGGCCGGTGGCAAGCTGGGCGAGCAGGTGGTGGACACCCCGGTGGGGACCTTCCGGTTCGACACCGGCCCGTCGCTGCTGACCGTTCCGCAGGTGTTCGCCGATCTGTTCCACGACACCGGTGCGCCGCTGGAGTCGGTGCTGGACCTCGTGCCGCTGGACCCGGTGGCCCGCTATCGCTTCCCCGACGGCACCACCCTGGACGCGTGCCCGGACCACGACGAGGTCTGCCGCCGGATGGACGCGGCCTTCGGCGGGTCGGCCGGCGCGGACTGGCACCGGCTCTGGCAGCGTGCGGAGCGCATCTGGACAGCGACCGAGGGTCCGTTCCTCCGCTCGCCGGTCTCGGGGGCGCCGGCGCTGCTGCGGCAGGCCCGGCACGTGCGGGATCTCGCCACCATCGCACCGTGGCGGACGCTGCGCGACCTCGGCCGCTCGTACCTGCGCGACCCGCGGCTGCGGATGCTGCTGGAGCGGTACGCCACCTACACCGGCTCCGACCCGCGCCGCGCGCCCGCCGCGCTGGCCGCCGTCCCGTATGCCGAGCTGGCCTTCGGCGGGTGGTACGTCCGGGGCGGGCTGCGCCGGATCGCCGACGCCCTGGTGGCCCGGTGCACCGAGCTCGGCGTCACCCTGCGGACCGGCACCGACGTGGTGTCCGTCGACGTGGCCGCCGGCCGGGTGAGCGGCGTCACGCTGGCCGGCGGCGGCCGGCTGCCCGCCGACGTGGTGGTCGCCAACGCCGACGCAAACCACCTCTACACCGACCTGGTGCCGGTGCCCGCGGCGCTGCGCCGGCTGCGCCGGGCCACGCCGTCGCTGTCGGGCTTCGTACTGCTCCTCGGGGTACGCGGGCACACGCCGGGGCTGGCGCACCACACCGTGTTCTTCCCGGCCGACTACGACGCCGAGTTCGACGCGGTGTTCGGCACACCCGCCCGGCCGGTGGAGGACCCGACGCTCTACCTCAGCGTGCCCGACGACCCGGCCGCCGCGCCGGCGGGGCACGAGGCGTGGTTCGTACTGGTCAACGCTCCCCGGCACGGATCGGGCGCAGGGGCGGTCGACTGGACCGACCCGGGCCGGGCCGACGCCTACGCCGCGCGGCTGCTGGAGTTGCTAGCCGATCGGGGCCATGACGTGCGCGACCGGCTGCTGTTCACCCGGATCCGGACGCCGGCCGACCTGGAGCGCGACACCCGGGCGGTAGGCGGCGCGATCTACGGCACATCGTCCAACGGGCCCCTGGCGGCGTTCCTGCGACCGGCCAACCGCTCCCCGTTGCCGGGGCTGTTCCTGGTCGGCGGCTCGGCGCATCCCGGCGGCGGCCTGCCGCTGGTCGTGCTGTCGGCACAGATCACCGCGAGCCTCATCGGTCCGGCGTGAGCGGGTCGTCCCGGGCCAGCTCCATGATCCAGTTCGTCACCAGGCGTCGGACGCGTGCGCATACGGGTGGCGGTGGGCACCGGGTCCAGTGACCAGCCCTGTGCATCCGGGCCATTGGATTCTTGTCGATAGACAAAACTGGTTTGTAGTGAAACCTAGGAGAGTCTAGTGTCGCGTGTTGGAAGTGACTTTACAGTTGGTTCTTGAGATACTGGTGCACGCCGACGCCACCGACCAGATCAGCACTCCACTTCTGTACCTGCGGGACGAGCACGAAGGCGGAGACATCGACACCTACATCGTCGGCTTCCAAGACGCCGGACTGAGCGACGTGCGGTCCGCGACAATCGGCGGCGCAGGCCATTTCGCACCCGAAGACGCCCCCGACACCGTCTGGGCGACCATCACCGACTTCATCACCACGTCCTGACCGCCCCGCGCACCGATGTACTGCCCACAGGCCACCGGAACGGCTGTTTCGATGGCCGACCGTCTACCGGGATGGCAAGCAGAACCGAGGGC
The DNA here is from genome assembly GCA_003244095.1 of Pseudonocardiales bacterium. Lineage (GTDB taxonomy): Bacteria > Actinomycetota > Actinomycetes > Mycobacteriales > QHCA01 > QHCA01. Next base: position 3,488 of record QHCA01000253.1, read on the forward strand.
GGGACGGCCACGGCCACCACTGCACCTGGGGCGACGCGGTGCCTCAGGCGGCAGCTGCCGGACTCATTGCGCGTCGAGGAACTCGACCAGCAGGCGGTTGACCCTGTCCGCGTGCTCGAAGTGCCCGCTGTGCGCAGCGCCGAGGACCTCGGCAAATCGCCCGCCGGGCATGGCCTGCGCCGCCTCGCGCCCACGCGGGGCGGGAGGTAGAGGTCGTGCTCGAAAGCGATGACCAGGCACGGCGCCCGGACCGCCGTCCCCCCGCCGGACGGTCCTCATCGAGCATCCACGACCACTCGGCGTTGAGCCGCCCCAGCCGACCGTCGGCCGATGCCCACGCCGTCTGCGCCTGCGTCAGCATCGCCAGCCAGCGGGAGACGGCCTCGTCGTCGTCCTGCAGAGCGTCGAACCGCAGTGTCGCGGTGAGCATGTCAACAACATCATGGCTGTGAGGCACCGGGCCGGCCCGGAACAGCTCCCGCTCGGCGGCGAACTTCGCGTGAACGTACGCGGTAGGGGCGCCCGCGCTGGCGATGAGCACGCGGCCGCGCACGCGCTCCGGACGCGTACAGCTGAGTCGCGCTGATGTGCACCGGACTGTTGTGGATGGCTACAATGTCGGTGCGGGCGGGCTACCCCGTGCACATCCTCGGCCCCCACTCTGCTGTGGGCCGCCGGGGCGAGCATCGTGACGATGCCCTGCGTCGCTCTGGCCACCGGCGGGATCGAACCGGGACTGGCCGGGCTCGCATCCGGACTGGTCAACACCGCTCGCCAGAGCGGTGGCGTGCTCGGGCTCGCCGCCCTGACCGCAGTCGCCGCGGCAACAAGCAGCCCGGCCCACGACGCGCCGGCGCTCGACCGCGTTGTGCACGGCTACGCCATCGCTCTCATCACCGCCGCGGGGCCGCCCTTCTCCTGGCTCTGCTCGCACTACAAACCCTTAGCCGAGAGGATGAGCCGCATGACGCATACGGTTCTGGACGACCTGCTGAACTCACTGACCGCGAAGGCCCTCGCGGGTCAGGTCCCGCACCGTAAAGAGATGCTGGGGCTGCTGGCAACCGAGGATGACGACATCCTCGACGTCGTCGCGGCCGGTTCCCGGGTTCGACGGACCTACTTCGGGATGCGGGTCAAGCTCAACCATCTGGTCAACATGAAGAGCGGTCTGTGCCCCGAGGACTGCCACTACTGCTCGCAGCGACTCGGGTCTGACGCCGAGATCATGAAATACTCCTGGATCACCGCGAACGAGGCCGCTCGCAACGCCCGGCACGCCATCGCCGCGGGCGCGAAGCGAGTCTGTTTGGTGGCCAGCGGCCGCGGCCCGGGTGAGCGAGACATCGACCGCGTCGCCGACACCATAGCCGCGATCAAAGACGCCGCCCCTGCTGTGGAGGTATGCGTATGCCTCGGCTTGCTCAAAGCGGGTCAGGCGGATCGGCTGCGCGAGGCCGGTGCGCACGCCTACAACCACAACCTGAATACCAGCGCCGAGAACTACGCCGACATCTGCTCCACGCACACCTTCGATGACCGGGTGCAGACCGTGGCCGCCGCGCAGCGGGCCGGCCTGTCGCCGTGCTCGGGAGCGATCTTCGGGATGGGCGAGTCCGACGCCGACATCGTCAGCGTCGCCTTGGCGCTGCGCGAGCTGGACCCAGACTCGGTCCCGATCAACTTCCTCATCCCCTTCCAGGGAACGCCGCTGGGCGGGCACTGGGAGCTGACACCACAACGCTGCCTGCGGATCCTGGCGCTGTTCCGGTTCGTGTTCCCCGATGTCGAGGTCCGGCTCGCCGGCGGCCGCGAAATCCATCTGCGGGGTCTGCAACCGCTCGCCCTGCACCTGGCCAACTCGATGTTCCTCGGCGACTACCTCACCTCGGAAGGCCAATCAGGAGACCAGGATCGCACGATGATCGCCGACGCCGGCTTCGTTATCGAAGGCATAGCCGAGCAGACCCTTCCCGACGCCCGTCACGACCTAGTGACCATCCGACGCCGCGGCGCCGGCACCGACCAACCCGCGAACACCTGAACGGGAGAACAGTGAAGGCCGTGTACGGTCAACCCCCCGAACCTGCTGAGGCTGCGGCCCGGTCATCAATCGGTCACCGGGCGGGCCGAGTCGCACGTCCTGCCGTGTGACGGACGGCCGTGACCGCGAGCCACGCTGTTCAGCAGGTTGACCCGTCGAGGGCCTGCCGTAGCTGTCGCGTGAACTTCCGATGAGCGGCCGCTCCGGGTCCGTTCTGCCGCCAGGTCGCGGCGATACCGACCGCAGCGACACGACCCGTCGCGGCAACCCGGTGGACGGCGGCCAGCACGTTGTCGAGCGGCGGGCCGCCGGGAGCCGGGTAGAGCAAGTCCGGGATCGCCTCGGGATCGCAGACGTCAACGTCGACATGCAGGTACAGCTCCCCGGAGGGCAGATCGGCCTCGGTCAGGTCCTGGACCGAGCGGCGAACCACGGCGGAACCCTCGAGCAGGACCTGTTCGCCGGGATCAGTGTCACGCGCGTCGATCAGGACGATCCGTGACTGCGCTACGGCCCGCAGACCCAACGCATCGGGCAGGGTCAGCACGCCCACGCCAGCCGCAAGTGCCAGCGGCATGCCACCGAGGTATCCGGAGGTCGTGGTCGCCTCGGTATGAAAGTCAGCGTGCGCATCGAACCAAACGATGCCGACATCGCGGCCGGCGCGCTGCAGGCCAGCGAGCACCCCCAGGCTTGTCGTGCAGTCGCCGGAGACAATCAGCGGCGGTGACGTCGCGCCGGCGACCACGCGCGCGACCTGCTCGTACAACACCGCCATCCGCTGCCACGCCGTGCCAGTGCGCAGATCGACTATCACCTCGTGGTCGGCGAGCATCCCCAAGTCCAGGCCGGGAAGCCGGTCATCAAGGTGGTAGGGCACTGCCACGATCATCACCGGTCACAAGGTAGTCGCTCGCCCACGACGCACCCGACACCGATCGTCGCGCGGACCCGCTGAGCGATCCGCATACAGGACGGCCGCGCCTACCAGCCCTTGGTACCAGGCAGCATGTGACAGGACTGGCGCTGTAGGCCCGGTGGTCAGCGCGATGAACCGCCCACAACAGCCCCTCTTGTCTCGCGGTGCCCGCGAATGGTGACGGTGGCGGCGGCGAACCCAAACAGCCCTCCGCCGAGCAGGAACCAGGCATCGAAGTTGTAGCTGGCTTGCTGACTTGCGGGCGGGGCGAGCCCGAGCAGGCCCTGCACCAGACCACCGCCGCCACGCAGGACCAGCAGCACGCAGGCCACCCACGCGGCCACGACCGCGAGCCCGGTCAGGCGCCGCGGCCCGCCAGGTCGCGGCACGGCGTCGGAAGCCGCAACGAACAGGACGGCAGCGACCGCGAGACCCACGACGCACAGCACCGCCACGCTGGCGTTGTAGATGGCGAACGAGGGCCGCACGAACGCTGCGTCGGCCGCCGGACTCTCGCCCAGGAACGCACGGCCACCGAAAGCCCAATAGAGGTGCAGGATGGCGAACACACCCGCCCACGCTCCCGTCACTGCGGCGAACACCCGCGCGAGCACAACCCACGCGGACCCGGGAGAGGCTGTCACGCCGGCCACGGTCTCACAGGAGTAGGGCACCCCTTCAAGGCACATAGAATCTGTCCCAAAAGACGGATCGTCGTCCGACAACAGGTGCATGGGTACTACTCGCGGGCCGCTTCATGGCTTTTCGTGCGCTTGGTCTGCGGTCGCTGGTCGTTGCGTATGTCAGCAACCGGCCCCAGCACTTCGTCGAAAAATCGGGCAATGGTCGCCGTCTCGGTAACGGAGAACGTGTCCGTGACGGCGACCGTGTGCGCGATCGGGCGGTGAGCGGCGGTGCGAGCTGCCCGTCTTGGGCCACTGGTGCGCACCATCTACCTGTGCCGCTACGTCGCCGACGAAGAACTCCGCCGACGCGTACGACGGCAACTGAACAAGGGCGAGAGCCTGCACGCCCTACGCCGCGATCTCTTCTTCGCCCACCAAGGCCACGTCCGACGCCGACACCTCGACGACCAAGTCGATCAGGCGCTGTGTTTGACCCTTGTCACAAACGCCGCCGTCCTGTGGACCACCACCTACCTCGGCGACGCGCTCGACGCCCTGCGCGCCGAGGGCTACCCCGTCGCCGACGAAGACGCTGCGCACCTGACACCCGCCCTGCACGACCACGTCAACTTCTACGGCACCTACTCCTTCGACCTCGACACAGAACTGCGCCGCGTAGGACATCGCCCACTCCGCTCACCGGCCGCGTGAGCGGAGTGGGCGATAGCTGGCGGCGGAAGGGACCAGATTCGTTCCGCTGCTAAGGGAACCCCCTGGAGTGCCGTCCAGCGCTCGAGCTGATCGCCGACTACGGCAGCCACCGCGACGTGCTCATCTACGCCGACCCGCCCTACCTCGGGTCGGTCCGCAGCGGCCGCCGCTACCGCAAGGAAATGCTCACCGCCGAGGAACACAGCGAGCTGGCGGCCGCCCCTGACCAACTGCCGCGCCGCGGTCGTGCTCTCCGGGTACTCCTCGCCGCTGTACCAGCGGCTCTACCGCGGCTGGCACCGCCTCGACATCCCCACCTGGACCGGTCAGGGCAGCGTCAAAGGCGCCCGCACCGAGGTCCTGTGGTCCAACAGGCCATTCGCCGCCCAGATCGACCTGTTCGCCGACAACACCGATCTCGCCGGCGCCTGAACCCCACAATCCGCAAAGGAGATCACGCCATGCCTGCCGCCCCCACCGACAGCCAACGGCCCACCGTCGCTACCGCGACCGACTGCGCCGGCGAGCACGACTGGACAGACTGGACATACGATCATGACGCGTGCAGCGAGCTGCGCTGGTGCCAGCGATGCGACGCGTTCCGGTGGCAGCCGATGCTCGTCGAGCTGCCGGCCGGGGAGCAGTCGTGACAGCCGCGCAGCGTGACCGCGAAACCGCAACGGACTCAGCGTGGCCGCGGTGACCTCACTCGCCCACCAGACCGCCACCGCAGAGCACCGGCCCATCACCCGACGACGACGGTTCGCCCACGACGACCTCGTCGCGGTCGACCTGTTCTCCGGCTTCGGTGGACTCACCCAAGGCATCGAGCGGGCCGGCTTCACGACGATCATGGCCGCGAACCACAACCGGTACAAGGTCGAGGTTCACGAGGCCAACCACCCCAACGCCGAGCACTGGATCGCCGACCTCGTCGACCCCGAGTCGTCCGACTACCACTCCGCACGCGACCTGCCCGCGGCCGACCTGTTGGTCGCCGGCGCCGCTCGCGGAGCCTGCGAGCCGCTGCCCACCCAGGGCGGGTCAGAGACGCTCGGGCTGCTGTCCGCAAGAGTGCTGCCCAACCGCACGAACGGCACGAGCCGCAGCCTGGCCGAGCCGATGGAGACACTCGTCGGCAACGCCGGGTCTGGCGGCCTCGCCGTCCTGTCCTCCGGGGTGCTCCCCTACCGACAGAACACCGTCCCTACGGTGCACGCCGAGGCGATGCCGACCGTCACCGCGGACCAGATCCCGGGCATGCTCACCGCGGCAGGCACGATCAAAAACAACGGCGCGATCGACGAAGCCAAATACCGCGCCCACCCGGTCAGCAACCCGCTCGGCACGATCGTCGGCTCAGCGATCACGCAGGGGATGCTGTTCTCCGGCTGGTACAAGCAGAACGGCCGCCGCGGCGACGAGACCGCCCCGCACCCGATGACCGACCCGTTCGGCACCCTCACCTCCCGCGACACCACGGCGCTGCTCATGGCCGAGTGGCGGGCCGCGCTCGCCGATCTCCGGCTCGAGGACTGCTACTTCCGGATGATGTCGGCGCACGAGGTCGGGCGCGGCTGCGGGTTCGACGTCGACTTCCCCGGATACGACGGCGCGTTCGTCGTGTGGGGCAGCGCCCGCGACCAGGTCGACGGCTTCGGCAACGCCGTCTCGCCGCAGGTCGGCGAGTGGATGGGCTCGCGGCTACGGGCCGTGCTCCACAGCGAGGTGGCGGCGTGACCCCGCCGCCGACTCCGCCCGTACCAGCGACTCGATCCCGAGCGGCTCTGGTTCCCGTGCCGCAGAGGCCTGCGATGAGCTGGCTTCGCCGTGCACTCCGGATTTGCCGCACCATAACGGGGTTTGGGTTGTGGTGCGCGGTGTGGGCTGTGTTGTGGACGGCGGCAATCTACGGAGCTCTTGTCGGTGGCACTGCTCTTGCTGCCGTGCATCCCGCCCGCCCGATTCAGGTGACTGGGGCCGACACGGCGGCATGGCTACGGGGCAACTACCTCATCATCGCCGCGATAGTGGTGGCGGTGGTTGCCGTCCGCCGGGTGGGTTCGGGCCACCACTCCCAGCCCACGCTGGTCGTCGCTGTACCGCACACCGGACGCTGGCCCGGGGATGCGTGCGAGCAGGAGACATCGTCCTACTCGGCCTGGCACGAGGGCGGACATGTCGTCGCAGCATGGATGGTCGGCAACGGCTTCCCATCTCCGGTCCGAGCCCAGCTGCTCGCAGGGTTGAACGGCTTCACGCGATTCCGGTCCAATCCCGATGACCTGCTCACCTGCTCGCAGCGGTGGGCCCACCTCGTCGTGCTCTGCGCAGGACGCGTAGGCGAGCTGATGTTCGCCGGCGAGATGACCGTGGGATGCTCCGACGACTTGTACCGGGCGCGCAAGTGCGCGCAGCTGCTGGTCGCTGCCCGCGCACAGATCGGCACCTTCGTCTGCACAGACGTCGATGCGCTGCTCGAGCGTGCCCACGGTGAAGCTGACGCACTGCTCCGACCCAGCCGCGCATCCGTCGAGGCGATCGCCGAAGCACTCCTCAATGCTCCACAGAGGTGCTTGAACCAACACGAGCTCGAGCACCTGCGCCTGCAACTAGCGACAGTCGACGACCGTCCCGACGTCAGCGCCCGGCAGGTGTCTGATGGATGAGCTGGTGACCCGCCGCTCGGCGGACCTGCTAGGCCAGACGTGGGCGTCGTTCTCGCTGTGCGGCACCTACCGGTACGAGCTGGCGCGGCGATGGGCTGACGGGCCGCTGCTGCGGTTCGTGCTGCTCAACCCGTCCAAAGCGACCCACGTGGTCAACGACCACACCTGGGTGCGCTGTGTTCGCCGCGTACAGCGAGCCGGGTACGCCGGTGTCCTGATCCAGAACCTATTCGCGCTGCGCGCCACGGAGCCCGCCGACATGCTCGCCCATCCCGCACCGATCGGCCCGTGCAACGACCGGCTCCTGGCCGCGCCGAGCGCCCCGATCGCGGCCACCGTGCTCGGGTGGGGCGTGCACGGCACTCACCGGGGCCGCTGCTACGACGTCGCGGAACTGCTCACCGGGCCGGTGAGCTGTCTGGCGGTGAACGCGGCCGGGCAGCCGCGGCATCCGCTGTATGTGGCCATGCATGTTCAACCAACCCCGTACACCGTGCCCGACCGGCCCGAGCATTTCGTAGCCGCCACGTTCGCCGTCAATTAACCAACTGCACAACCGAAAGGGACCAACTATGAACACCAACCAGCTCGTCCCCGAGAAGCTGCTGACCCCCTCCGAGGTCGCGAACCTGTTCCGCGTCGACCCCAAGACCGTCACAAGGTGGGCCAAGGCCGGCAAGCTCACCTCGATCCGCACCCTCGGCGGGCACCGCCGCTACCGCGAGGCGGAGATCCGAACCGCGCTGGCAGCTGCGAGCGATCCGCGGTGACCACACTGGCAGGCGCTGAGCAGTCCCTCGATGACAACGCCCTGTTGCAGATCCCCGCCGGCAACAGGGCGGCGGGCAGCGCTGTAGCTCGAGGGCTCACCGAGGCGTTGCGTGACCACTTCTGCAAACCCGGCGAGCTGTACCCGGGCGGCATCCTTTTTCACCGAAGTCCCCGCCCCGGACTCCGCGCGCCGCACCGATGCCGTCTTCCTCGGCCTCACCCGGGCGCAGGGGCACGCGCCGCGCTACTCCGGCCGGCGCGTGCAGTACGAGCTCGCCCCGGCCAGCCGCGTGGCGCTCGAAGACACAGGACCCGCGACATGGTCTACCTCCTGCACTTCGACCAGCCCTACAAACACGCCAAGCACTACCTGGGTTGGGCTTCGGATCTCGACGCGCGCGTGGCCGAACATGGCCACGCCCATGGCGCCCGACTGATCAGCGTCATCGCCGAGCACGGCATCACCTGGCGGTTGGCCCGCACCCGGCCGGGCACCCGACATCGCGAACGGCAACTCAAGCGTCAAGGCGGCAAGTCCCGATTGTGCCCGCTGTGTGGCATCACCCCCTGCCCCGCCACCGTCCGCGGGCGGAGCACGCCGTGAACGCCGCAGCGGGCAGCGACTGGAGCGGTCCCGGCACCGAAGCCTCGGCGTTCATGATCGGCGTCGACGCCGCCGGCCGACACGTCGTCCCGGCCGCTGATGCGCTGCTGGCGATCGCCACCAGCGAGCAGCACCCGATCACGGGCGCGGCGTGCGGTGCTCGCGTCATAGTCGCCCGGAAATGGGGCCAGTACCACCGCAACCACCCGGTGCTCAAGTCCGACGATCGGCTGTGCCCGACATGCGTGTGGTCCGCTGCCCTGGCCACCGGCCGACTCGAGCAGGAGCTGGACGCGCTTCGACCCCGAGACATCACGCTGCAGGTGATGGTCCAGCTGCTACCCGACCCGCAGATACTTCCTCGCCTGTGCCGGTCGATCATCGACCAGCTCGGCGTCGACGAGCAGGACCACCCGCGCCTCATCGAGGTCCTCGCGCATGCCACCGCTCATCGTCCGGTCTTGCTGCTGCCCGAAGAGTGCGGTGACGGCGAATGCGACCACCAGAGGTGCACCGGAACCGACGGCGTCCTCGCCTGCCCGGCGTGCAGCCTGCTCGCCGGCGGCTGGGCGGGCGAGTGGGAGGGCCAGTACCAGCCCGAGTGCACCATCGCGGCGCCGTGTCAGGTCCTGACCACACTCGCGGCCAGCTACGGCATCAACGTCACCGACCCGGCTGACAGCCATGCCTGAGCTGCGCAGAGCCTCGGCCCCGGCTGACAGCCATGCCTGAGCTGCGTAGAGCCTCGGCCACGGGCACCCTCGACAAGGACCGGGTGCGCCGCTCGGCTGTGCTGTCCGACGCCGGCCGCTCGGCGCCCGGTTCTCGTCGGAGCTGTTGGGTACCGTCGGCGCGTCCCCCCAGATCGGAGAACGCCATGGGTGAGCTGATCTACTACGGCACGCTCGGTCGGCGAGGCCGACGCGCGGCCTGCACCCCGCCCAGTCGACACTGGGGGAGTGTGCATCACCGGCACACCACGACGACGCAGCGAGGCCACCGGACGAGAGGGCGCACACGATGAGCGAGAACTTCACCGGCCGCCGAACCCAGGTGATGTTGACCGGCTGGCCCGACACCAGCGGCGAGGACCCGCCTGCCGACCATCCGTACCGGGCCGCGACGTGGCTGCTCGGCCGACACCCACGCCTCGCGCAGCTCGCCACCCGGATCGCCGGCGTGGTGTACGTCGATGAGCACGACGGCGAGCTGAGCATCGACGTCGCTCACCTGGGCGACGTGTTCGCGGCCGGCGTGAAGTATGGCGAGGCATGGGAGGACTACGAGTACCGCCACCGGCCGCCGGAGGACGAGAACGCCTACTACCAATGGCAGGAGGCAGGACCGAAGGCCGACGACTTCGCCAAGGGTCTCAGCGGCCTACTGCCGATGTCCAGCGGGGAGGTGGCCTACCTCCGGCTGCTGGCCACCCTGGGCACGACCCGCGTCCCGTTCAAACTCGACGATCTGCGCAGCCTCGACGCCGAGGGACAGCGGTTGCTGGGCGACTGGTGCCGGGCGGTGCAGGAGGGATGAGCCAGAGCGAATCCCGAGACCGGCTCTACGCGCTGCTTCGCACTGAGGTGCTCAAGAGCCAGGACGAGTTCGACCGTGCCTGCCTGCTCTATGACGCCGCGCGGGTCGTCTATGACACGACCAAGATGACGTTTGCCGATCGCGGCTACGCCGACACTGACGAGCGGGCCAGCCTGGCTCAGGTCAGCGACCAGGCACTTGAGCATCAGGACCGCATGGTCGCCTACCGCACCAGCGGGCCCCGCACGGCGCAGGAACAGCAGCGGTCCGAGCATCTGATGGAAGAGCTGGCCGCGGCCCGCCGCGACCCGGCCGAGGCATTCCAACGCCAGGTCATGGAGCCGCAGCCAGACGATGAGGACCTCGTTGCACTGACGAAGTTTCAAGCGCAGAAGTGCGCGGTCATCATCGAGGCATGGGCGGCCAAGGGAAACGAGCTGTGGCGCGACGGTGCTCTGGCGGTTGCCCAATATCTCTCTGTCCTTACTGTGCCGGAGGGCTGCATCGTCCCGACGCCGCAGCAGGCGTGGGCCACGATCGAGGCTCTACCCTGGCCGCCACCGACCACCGGGCGGCAGACCTAGCATCTCTAGTGTGCGTACCTGCGCTAGCTCGGCTAGCGTCGCCACGCTGGCCCGTCGTAGGCCTCCACCCCGGCCGGCATCGGTGCCGGCCCGTCGCCCGTCGATGTGGACCGCGTGGCTGGCGCCGTGCCCACCGCAGTCGAACGGGCGTCGGATCAGATCGGGAGCATGCTGGTGGACGTGGATCAGCATCAGCTTCTTGAGCAGCCGCCGGTATCGGTGGAGCAGGTCGCCGCAGCGATGGTTGCGTTGGGCATGTACGACGGGGCGAACACTCAGGCCGAGCATGTTGTCGAGGCCGGTCGGTTGGGCGGCGAGCAGGCCTCCCCGTAGTTTCCAGCG
>QHCA01000254.1 GCA_003244095.1 Pseudonocardiales bacterium
GGCACGGCGGCGATCAGCAGCGCGGCGAGCCCGGAGGCGACCCGCTGCTCGCCAACCGCCACCAGGCCGTTGCCGCCCAGGAGCAGGAGCACGCCGACGACGCTGACCGTCGCCAGCTGGGCCCGGGTCACCCGCAGGGCGGCCGGGCGGACCACGGCCACGATGACCAGCATGACCACGCCGGCGGCGAAGAACCGGACCCCGGACATGAGCAGCGGCGGCAGCGACTCGATCGCGACCTTGATGCCGAGATAGGTCGAGCCCCACACGAGGTAGACGGTGCCGAGGGCCACCCACACCAGCCAGGCCGGAGGGGCAGTGCGCGCCGGGGACGCGGCGTTCGTGGGTGCGGCCATCGTTCTCATGGTGCCCTGACCAGGGTCGATTCGACCGGCGGTTTTCGGTCGACCACCTGCCGGCTCACCCGGGCCCGCTGCGTCGCGGCTGTCGTGGCGAGCACGGCGAGGGCAGCGGTCAGTGTGAGGGCGTCGACCCGCTCGCCCAGCAGCAGCGCGGCCCAGGCCAGCGTGAGCACCGGCTGGGCGAGCTGAAGCTGGCCGATCTTGGCGACCCCGCCCCTGGCCAGGCCGCGGTACCACGCGACGAAGCCCAGGAAGGCGCTCACCGCGGAGACGTACGCGAGGCCCAGCCACGCTCCGGCACCCGCATCGTGCGGCGGGTCGGTCAGCACCGAGTACCCGGTGATCGGCACGAGCACCGGCGCTGCCAGAACCAGGGCCCAGGCGATGACCTGCCAGCCGGGCACGGTCCGGGCCAGCGCGCCGCCCTCGGCATACGCCAACGCCCCGGCGGCGACGGCAGCGAGTAGCAGCAGATCGGCCACCTGCGGCCGTCCGGCACCGCGGACGGCGGCGAACACCAGTACGGCGGCCAACCCGGCACCGGCGGCCAGCCAGAAACCCCGGTGCGGCCGCTCGCNNGGAGCCCGACCAGAACGGCGGCATGCCCGGCGCCGACGTGGCCGAGCGCCAGGGCGGTGAGGAGCGGGAAGCCGAGGACGCCGCCGCCGGCGACCAGCGCGATGGAGCGCCACTGCGCACGGCTCGGCAGCGGTGCGCGGGCGAGGAGCAGGGCGAGCCCGGCGATCGCGGCGGCGATGACGGCCCGTCCCAGACCGGTCGTCACCGGCCCGAAGGCGGGCAGGGCCAGCCGTGTCGCGGGGAAGGTGAGACTGAAGGCGACGACCCCCGTGGCGCCCCAGCAGAGGGCCGGAAACGGTGGTCGCCGGGAGGCGATAGCGTTATCGTTGTCCCTCATGGCCAACAGTAGCAGTATCATTCGGCTGGCCGTTGAGTTGCGCCGCCTGGCTGCCGTCCGGTCACCGGGAGACCCGCTGCCCTCGACCCGGGAGCTCGTCGCCGCCTACCGGGTGAGCCCGGTGACGGTGTCGAGAGCCGTGGCGACCCTGGCCGGCGAGGGTGTGCTGGTCACCGAGCCTGGCCGGGGGACGTTCGTCGCGCTGCAGCGCGACGCACCCGCGGGGCCGCCCGACCTGGGCTGGCAGACGGTCGCCCTGGCCGAGCGGGTCATCGACGCCGGCGAGGCGGCCCGGCTGCTGGCCCTGCCCGAGCCCGGCGCGCTGGTCCTCAACAGCGGCTATCTGGACGCCTGGCTGCAGCCCGCCCGTGCCCTCGGTGACGCCCTGGCCCGGGCCGGGCGGCGCCCCGGTGCCTGGGGGCGGGCACCGGTGTCCGGAATCGGCGAGCTGCGCACGGCGATGGCCCGGCTGGCCGGCGCCGACCCGGCCGACACCCTCATCGTCCCCGGTGGCCAGGCGGGCCTGTCGACCGCCTTCCGCGCGCTGACCCTGCCCGGCTCTCCGGTGCTGGTGGAGTCCCCGACGTACCAGGGTGCCCTTGCGGTGTCCCGCGCGGCCGGACTGCGCCCCGTACCCGTCCCGACCGATGCCGACGGGGTTCGACCCGACCTGCTCGACGAGGCCTTTGCCCTGACCGGCGCCCGGGTGTTCTACAGCCAGCCGACATATGCCAACCCCACCGGGTCGGTGCTGCCTCCGGCCCGGCGCCGGGCGGTGCTGGACATCGTCCAGGCACATGGCGCCTTCCTGATCGAGGACGACTACGCCCGCGAGCTCGCCCTCGTCCACGACCCGCTCCCGCCGTTGCTGCACGACGACTCCGACGGCCACGTCGTGCACCTGTCGTCGCTGACCAAGGTGGTCGCGCCCAGCCTGCGCATCGGTGCGCTGATCGCTCGCGGTCCGGCCCTGGCCCGGATCCGGGGCCTGCGCACCGTCGACGACTTCTTCGTCCCCCTGCCGCTGCAGGAGACCGCCGTGGAGTTCCTGTCCTCCGGTGCCTGGCCGCGGCACCTGGCCCGGTTGCGGCGGGTGCTGACGGCCCGGCGGGATGCCCTGGTTGCCGTCGTACGCACCGACCTCCCACGACTGGTGATCGAGCGGGTCCCGGAGGGCGGGCTGCACCTGTGGTTGCGGCTGCCCGACGGCCTCGACGACGGCGCCGTCGCGATGCGGTGCGCCCGGCAGGGGCTGCTGGTCAGTCCCGGCACGCCCTACTACGCCGGTGAGCCGCCGGCCCCCCACCTGCGCCTGACCTACGGAGGGGCCGATGTCGCGGATCTGCAGCGGGGAGTGGCCGTGCTGGCCGAAGTCCTGAGCTGAAATCGCGGTCCGGCGGCGCGGAAGAGATGTATACCCCGGTCGACGGCCCGCAGCGGCGAGTCGGGTCAGCGACCCGGCGTGTCGGCCACTCCGGCAGACTGAGCTTGTGCAGGGGTTCCTGAACGACCTCGCCGCCTCGCATGGCTGGTGGCTCTACGTCGTCCTCGGCGCTCTCGCTTTCGGTGAGGCGGCGATCTTCCTCGGTGTCGTGCTCCCCGGCGAGACCGCCCTGCTGCTCGGCGGCTATCTCGCCGCCAACGGCAAACTGAGCCTCCCGGTCATGCTGGTCGTGGCGATCGGCTGCGCCGTCGCCGGCGACTCCGTCGGCTACGAGTTGGGCCGGCTGCTCGGCCCACGCCTACGCACCTCCTGGCTCGGCCGCAAGATCGGCGACCGGCGCTGGGATCGGGCCGAGGGGTTCCTGCGCCGCCATGGCGGCAAGGCTGTCTTCCTCGGCCGGTCCATCGCCCTGCTGCGAGCGCTCGTGCCGACGCTGGCCGGCGCGGCCCGGATGCCCTACACCACCTTCCTGCCGTGGAACGCCGCCGGCGGGACGCTGTGGGGCGGCGGCTGCGTATTGCTGGGCTACGCCTTCGCCCGGTCGCTGTCCACAGTGGAGCGCTACCTGAGGGTCAGCGGCGGCCTCGTACTCGCCGTCGTCGTCGTGGTCTGGATCGGCGTCCACGTGCTGCGCCGCCGGCGCGAACGGTCGGCGGCGGAATGACGGTCTCGGTACGGCGAGGTGACGAGCCGGACTTCTGGGCGATCGCGCAGATCTGGGTGCGCAGCTGGCAGGTCGGGTACGCGGGTATCGTTCCGCAGGCGGTCCTCGACGGACTCGACCCGGTGCTCCGCCATCGCTTCCTGGTCGAGCGCGCAACCGACCCCGACAACGACAGCGAGCTGCTGGTGGCGACCGGCTCCGGGATCGATTGTCAACTCACTCCGTGCGACGCCCACTCGCCGGTGGCCGGGTTCGCGATGATCGGTCCGTGGCGCGACGCCGACGGAAGCCCGGCCGGCGACGGTGCCGGGGAGATCCGGGCGATGTACGTGTCGCCGGACAAGTGGCGCAGTGGGCTCGGCCGGGCACTGATGGGGCGGGCGGAGGCGCGCCTCGACGCGCTCGGGCACGCCGAGCAACGGCTCTGGGTCCTGGCCGCCAACGACCGCGGCCGCCGCTTCTACGAGTCGGCCGGTTGGGAGTTCGACGGCTCCCGGCAGGACTACCACACCGGCGGCCTCGTGCTGCCCGAGGTCCGCTACGCCCGGGCCTGCGATCGGCAGGGCAGTTGGCGGCGTGGCTGATGTCAGCGTGCGAGCGGCCGGTCCGGCCGATGTCGCCGAGATCGCCCGGGTGCAACTGGTCACCTGGCAGACCGCCTACGCCTCGATTCTGCCGGCGAGGGTGCTGGAGGGCCTGACGCAGGTGGAGGTCGCGGCGCACTGGGCGGATGCTGTCGAGACCCCACCGTCGCCCCGGCATCGGGTGCTCGTCGCCCTCGAACAAGACTGGGTGGTGGGCTTCGCCGCGGTGCAGCCGGCCGAGGGGCCGGACGCGGCCTCGGCCGGCCTGGTCACGACCCTGCTCGTCGAGCCACGGTGGGGCCGCCGGGGCCACGGCAGCCGGCTGCTCGCCGCCACGGTCGA
Source organism: Pseudonocardiales bacterium (assembly GCA_003244095.1). Lineage (GTDB taxonomy): Bacteria > Actinomycetota > Actinomycetes > Mycobacteriales > QHCA01 > QHCA01. The sequence goes on from QHCA01000254.1 coordinate 4,313, forward strand.
CGCCCTGCGCGAGCACGGCTGCCAGACCGCGCTGGCCTGGGTACTCGAGCCGGACCGCGTCTCGCGGGGCTTCTACCTATCGGCCGGCTGGGAGCCGGACGGCATGGCCCGGGCACTCGACATGGACGGCAGGCTCGTGACGGAGGTACGCCTGCACACCGCCCTCGGCGACGACTGACATCAGTCGAGGAAGGAGTCGATGCCCTGCGTCAGACCGGGGTGATCGAGCACCTTGCGGACTGCCAGCAAGACCCCGGGCATGAACGACGCCCGGTCGTGGGAGTCGTGCCGGATGGTCAGGGTCTCCCCCGCCGCCCCGAGCAGCACCTCCTGGTGGGCGACCAGGCCGGCGAGGCGGACCGAGTGCACGTGCACCCCGTCCACCACCGCTCCACGGGCGCCCTCGGCGGCGATCGTCGTGGCGTCGGGCATCCCACCCACGCCGGCCTTGGCGCGGGCCGACGACACCAGCTCGGCGGTACGCCGTGCGGTGCCGCTGGGCGCATCGGCCTTGTGCGGGTGATGCAGCTCGATGATCTCGATGGAGTCGAAGTAGCGGGCGGCGCGTTCGGCGAAGTTCATCATCAGGACCGCCCCGATGCCGAAGTTGGCCGCGACGACCACCCCGACCGGTTGCGGTGCGGCCGCGACCCACGCTCTAACGGTCTCCAGGCGGTCAGCGTGGAAACCGGAGGTGCCTACGACGACGGAGATGCCCTCGTCGATGCACCACCGGATGTTGTCCATGACGACATCGGGGTGGGTGAAGTCCACGACGACCTGGGCGCCGGCGTCGGAGATGAAGTTGAGGATGTCGCCGGTGTCGACCATCGCGACGAGATCGAGGTCGTCGGCGGCGTCGACGGCCCGGCAGACCTCCGAGCCCATGCGGCCACGGGCGCCGAGCACGCCGACCCGGATCGGCTCGCTCACGATGCCACCAGGTCGCTGAAGTCGTGGTCGCCGAAGGGGCCGATCACCCCGAGCGACAGGGGCTGGCCGAGCAGCTCGGCCGCGACCTGCCGGACCGCGTCAGGAGTCACCGCTTCGATGCGCGCGATCAGGTCGTCGACCTCGAGGATGTCGCCGTACACCAGCTCTCCCTTGCCGATGCGGCTCATCCGGGAGCCGCTGTCCTCCAGCCCGAGCACGAGGCCGCCCTTGAGCTGGCCACGCCCGCGCTCGACCTCGGCGTCGGTCAAGCCCTGCGTGGCGGCGAGGTCCAGCTGTTCGCGGACGAGGGCCAGCACCCGCTCGGCATTGCCCGGCGCGCAGCCGGCGTACACCCCGAACACGCCGGCATCTGCGTACTGCGAGGAGTAGGAGTAGACCGAGTAGGCCAGGCCGCGCTTCTCCCGGATCTCCTGGAACAACCGGCTGCTCATGCCGCCGCCGAGGGCGCTGTTGAGGACGCCGAGGGCGAACCTGCGGTCGTCCGTACGGCCGATCCCGCGCCCGCCGAGGATGACATGGGCCTGCTCGGTGGGGCG
>QHCA01000255.1 GCA_003244095.1 Pseudonocardiales bacterium
GCTTCCACCAGCTGAAACCAAGCCGTGCTGCCGCGCCGGTAGAGCATGGCCGGCCGCCATTGCGCGATGTGACACTTCCGCTGGCAAGCCGGAAACCATCCGCGGTCGTCACCTTGCGGTGAAAGTTCCGGGCTGGCACCAGGAAATTCAAGGCCGAATACAAACGAGTCCGTGACCCACTAATGTTTATGTTTCCGCCTTCTAGGGTGCGGAGGCGCATTCCGGAAATGCCACCCGGGCGCTCTATAGCGTGGGATCAGAGAGATAGGTAAACGGAGACTCGGAAGGGCAGGTGAGATTATCCGGCCACCACGTCCCAACCACGTCCCGACAGCTCGCCATCACGCGGCTAACCATCGCCGGCGTGCTCCTGCTGCTACTGCCGCTCGCCGCGCTCGTACCGGGCCCTTGCCGCGGCGACTGTACTGGCCGCGGCGATCGTTGGGCTCAACATCACCGACCAGCAGCTACGACGGCGGGCATCCCTCACCAGCCCGCCGGCGGCCACGGCCACCCCCAACCACGCACGTGAGAGCGCGTCCGCACAACAACCGAAGCGAGTGGCGGTAGACGATCGACAAATGACACAGCGCGGAGGGGCTTCCGCTGGGCTCGCGACGGTCGCCTGGCGTGCATCCCGAGCACGTCGGCAGCTCGGATGGGTGCGTGCCAGGTCTCTGTCTGGCGCGATTAGCGGTCCCGGTCGTGAAGTTGGTCGATGAGGTCGTCGAGGCGCCCGAATGTGCGGGCGAGGCCGATGTGGTCGCCATAGTCGCGGGATTCGACGATCTGGCCGTTGCGTACGCGGATGACGAAGATGCACGGCAATTCGAAGGTTCGGCCGTTCGCTTCTCCCGCGTAGGTGAACTCGAAGATCACCAGCTCGGGGTCCGCGGTGACGTGCACGTTCGCGTTGGTCGCCTCGAACTGCACGGCTCCGGCCGTCCGGCCGCCTGAATTGGCGAAGTGGGCCCGCAGCTCTGCTCGGGTCCGCAGCGGGGTGTCGCCCAACGGTGCAAGGGGATGCCGAACGTTGGTGTGCTCGGCGTAGAGGTTCGCGAGATCGTCGAGCTGGCGTTCGCGCTGCTCGGGCGACAAGCCGCCTGCGACGAGGCGGCTGACACCGGCGGCGACGGCTGGACGACATCGGCTGGATCGATGATAGGTAGCATGAAACCTTCTTGCTGAGTCGTGACTCCGCAACCGTAACGGAGTCTCGCCTCCGGTAGCAAGGTCGTACATGGGCGGATCGAGAGCGGGTGAAAGCTCGTGCGGGCGAACGCCGTCGCGAATCGTGAGCGCATCCTCGCCGCCGCCGAGGCGGTCTTCGGTGAGCACGGTGCAGCCGGTTCCACCGAGGACGTCGCGCAGCGCGCCGGTGTCGGCATCGCGACCGTCTTCCGGCACTTCCCGACCAAGTCCGCGCTCATCGAGGCGGCACTGATCCGCCACTTTGAGGTCCTCAACCAGCAGGCGTCAGAACTGGCGGCGAGCCCCGACGCCAGGTCGGCCCTGCGGACACTGATACGCACCATGATCGAAACCGGATCAACCAAGCTGACTCTCGCGTCGCTGCTCGCCGACGGAACCTTCCCACCGGCGCTTCGCGACGCCTCCGACACCCTACGCAGAACGGTCCACGACGTGCTCACGCGCGCCGCCACTGCCGGAGAGATCCGGCGGGAGGTGAGTGTCGACGAGGTATACCTCCTCGTACGCGGCCTTGCCCAAGCCTGCGCCACGACGCCAACGCCACGCCGCACCCTCGACGGCGCGATCAACATCGTTCTCACCGGCCTCAGCCACTGATCGCCGTTCGAACCGACAGTGACGCCGTCTCCGTACAGCAAGGGTTGACATGCGGACGCAGACCAGCGGCCAGGGCAAGATCAATTAGCCCCGCTGACCCATCGGCTTACGACAACTTCCACCCCGACCACCCGGTGCGTGTTCTGGGTCCGGCGAAGTAGTCAAGCAGATTGGGGCGTAGAGCGAGAAGGGCCGCAGCGGCCCCCCATCCCCAGGTGGCGCTGAGCAGGTGATGCGCCTGGATCACGTTGACCTCGCGTCTCCCGATCCTGAGTATCTCCACGCGTTCAAGCCGTCGTCCCGGCAGCGGGAACGGATACCTGCGGAACAGATCGCCTTGCAGAGATACCACTGTCTCGGGCACAGCCAGCCCTACCGCTGCTGCCGCCATGGCGTACCGCGCGGCGGTGGAACCGAGGATGCCTCGGAGCAGCGACGGCCGGAACACCAGAGCGCTGATGAGCGCCGGGAACGCCACGTGCTGGACAACGAAGTGCTCCAGGATCTTCGACTCGCCCGGTACGGATGGAGGGGCCGTCACTGCCTTGCGAACTCGAGGAAGCTCCAGCACACCCTCCACGACTAGGCTGACTGCGCCACTGAGCAGGAGGACTTTGGCGGTACGGACGCCGGCACGTTGCACGCGACCATCTTCCCATCAGCGGCGTGGGTGCGTCCCGCTTGACGATCCCTTTGCGGCGACCAGTGCAGACGCGCAGCAATACCAACGTGGCGCCGCCGGCCGTGAGAGCTCCGAACATCGACACCGGCGGAGAGGGCACCCACGACGGCCTCACGTCACTGCCCAGCACAAGGGCACCTCGATCCCGGACCACAACCTCGACACGAAAGCGCAGCAGAGCGGCTACCCGATCATGCCGGAAGCGTGAGGCCCTGCGCTCCCACCGCCGCGCTCACAGCTCATTCCGAGTCGGCCGCTGTTCGGCGCCGTCATCCGCTCCTGCCGCGACGGGCGCGCACTATCTGCACTCGGTGCGCACTGTGGGCGGGACAACGCATCACAACGGATCCAAACACGAGCGGGTGACACCGTCCTTGCACCATGCCAGTCACACGGCGGCCACTGTCCTGCTCCTGCTCGGAGTGCCGGATCGCACGGTGATGGCGATTATGGGCTGGTCGAACAGCGCGATGGCCGGCCGCTATCAGCACGTCACGGACGTGATCCGCCGTGACGTTGCCAGGCGCCTCGATGGCCTGCTGTGCGCTGCCGAGGACCTGGCCGAAGGGGACCCTCCGGCGTCCATATGACGGCCTCGCGACAGTGCAATGAGACTACAAAGACGGTGCAAATGAGACTACAACTGAGACCAGGCGGTGGAACGCCGGGCGACGCGTGGAGGCTGTGTCCGGCGCTTGTGCTGGTCAGCGGCGCGGAGGATAAGGGATTCGAACCCTTGAGGGTGTTACCCCAACACGCTTTCCAAGCGTGCGCCATAGGCCACTAGGCGAATCCTCCGTCGATCAGGTTACCGGAGCCGGTTACCGGGCGCCGGACGGTCGAGGCTGTCGTACCGCCGCGATACAGTGGCGCGCAGACCCCTCGTGCGGCGTCCATCCTGTGAACTCCCCCAGGGCCGGAAGGCAGCAAGGGTAAGCGGGCTCTGGCGGGTGCGCGAGGGGTCCTCACTTTTGGGACAACCGCGGGAGACAGTACGTGAGCCTGGCGCTGTATCGCAGATATCGCCCGGCCACCTTCGCCGAGGTGGTGGGACAGGAGCACGTCACCGAGCCGCTCCAGCAGGCGCTGCGCAACGACCGGCTGCATCACGCCTACCTGTTCTCCGGCCCGCGGGGCTGCGGCAAGACCTCCTCCGCCCGCATCCTGGCCCGCTCCCTCAACTGCGAGAAGGGGCCAACGCCCGACCCGTGCGGCGTGTGCGACTCCTGCGTTGCCTTGGCGCCTGGCGGCCCGGGCAGCCTGGACGTCATCGAGATCGACGCCGCCTCGCACAACGGCGTCGACGACGCCCGCGACCTGCGCGAACGGGCCTTCTTCTCGCCGATCTCGTCGCGATTCAAGGTGTACGTGATCGACGAGGCCCACATGGTCACGACGGCCGCCTTCAACGCGCTGCTCAAGCTGGTCGAGGAGCCGCCGGAGTTCGTGACCTTCATCTTCGCGACCACCGAGCCCGACAAGGTGCTGCCGACGATCCGCTCGCGCACGCACCACTATCCGTTCCGGTTGCTGCCCCCGACCGTGCTGCGCGGGCTGCTGGAGGAGATCTGCGCCAAGGAGGGCGTGACGGTCGATCCGGCCGTGCTGCCGCTCGTGGTCCGCGCCGGCGGTGGGTCGGCCCGCGACGCCCTGTCGATCCTCGACCAGCTGATGGCCGGCGCCGGCCCGGATGGCGTGCCGTACTTGCGGGCACTCTCCTTGCTCGGTGTCACCGACGCCGCGCTGCTCGACGACGTCGTCGACGCCCTGGGCGCCGCCGACGGTGCCGCGGTGTTCGAGGCCGTCGACAAGGTCGTCGAGGCCGGCCACGACCCGCGCCGCTTCGCCACCGACCTGCTGGAGCGGCTGCGCGACCTGGTCGTCACCGACGCAGTGCCGGATGCGGCGGCCAAGGGCCTCATCGACGCCCCGGAGGACCAGCTCCTGCGGATGGGCGCGCAGGCTTCGCGATTGGGTACGGCGACGCTGTCGCGGCTGGCCGACATCGTCCACGACGGCCTGGTGGAGATGCGCGGCACCACCTCACCGCGCCTGCTGCTCGAGCTGGTGTGCGCCCGGATGCTGCTGCCCGCCGCGACCGGGGCTCCAGGGGCACTGCTGCAGCGGGTCGAGCGTTTGGAGCGCCGCCTCGACATCGGTGCCGGCCCAGTGCAAGAGGTGGCGCCCGCGGCGCCCGCGGTCCAGGAGCGGCCGGCCAAGAAGGCGCCGTCGGCGGCCGCCGCAAAGAAGGCTGCCTCCGCCGAGGCCAAGCCCGCGCCGGCCGCCCCGGCAGAGCCCGCAGCGCCGCCCGCGGCCACCGCCGAGGCGCCGGCCGGCGGCACGATCGACGCGGCCGCCGTACGCCGGGTGTGGCCCGATCTGGTCGCCCGGGTCCGCGACAAGAAGCGCACGGTCGCCGCCTACCTCCTAGATGCCACCGTGACGTCCGTCGAGGGCGGCCGGCTCGTGCTCAGCTTCCCGCACTCCTTCCACGCCAACGCCCTGTCGCAGTCGCCCGCCGTCGACTACTTCCGCGACGCCCTCAAGGACGTGCTCGGCGTCGAGTGGCAGGTGCAGTGCGACGTCAGTGGCACCCCGGCGGCCGCGCAGTCGACGCTGACCGGGTTCGCACCCGGCGACGAGGCCGCCGACGAGCCGCCCGTCGACCCCGACGCGGCACCGCCGCCGTCGCCGGAGGAGACGGCGATCTCCCTGCTCGAGCAGAGCCTCGGGGCAAAGAAGATCTCCGACGCCTGACTCGGCGGGGCCGGTGCGGGCGGGCCGGCGGTTACGCTGATCCGGCCGTACCCCGTCCAGCAGGTCGAGGAGCCCGCATGATGCCTGGCCAGCCCGACATGGCCTCGCTGCTGAAGCAGGCCCAGCAGATGCTGGCCGCGCAGGAGGAACTGGCCGCCACCACGGTCACCGGCACCTCGGGCGGCGGCCTCGTGACGGCGACGGTCAACGGCGGCGGGGAGCTGCAGGGACTCGTCATCGACCCCCAGGTGATCGACCCCGACGACGCCGAGACCCTGGCCGACCTGATCATCGCCGCCGTCCACACCGCCACGAGCAGCGCGCAGAAGCTGCAGATGGAGAGGATGGGGCCGCTCGCCGGCGGGCTGGGCGGCCTCGGCCTGCCCGGGATGTAGATGTACGAAGGCGCGATCCAGGATCTCATCGACGAACTCGGGCGGCTGCCCGGCGTCGGCCCCAAGAGCGCGCAGCGGATCGCCTTCCACCTGCTCTCCGCCGACCAGGCCGACGTGACGCGGCTCGCACAGACGCTGCAGCGGGTCAAGGAGCACGTCCGGTTCTGCACGGTCTGCGGCAACGTCGCCGAGGCCGACGAGTGCCGGATCTGCCGCGACCCCAAGCGCACCCTCGAGGTGATCTGCGTCGTCGAGGAGCCCAAGGACGTCGTGGCGATCGAGCGAACCCGGGAGTTCCACGGCCGCTACCATGTGCTCGGCGGCGCGATCAGCCC
>QHCA01000256.1 GCA_003244095.1 Pseudonocardiales bacterium
ACAGCGATGGCCAACGAGCTTGGTCTGCGTAACGTGTCCTTCCAGGTCGGCGACCTTGAGGCGGCCGTCGCTGCGGTGGCAGCCGACGGGTACGGGCTCGTCGGCGGCATCGGCGAGTACGAGAACAGCGTGCGGATGGCCTACGTGCGTGGGCCCGAAGGGATCATCGTGTCCCTGTTCGAGCAGATCGGCTGATGGGCGTGCGCGTGCCGACCTGGCGCCGATGATCTCGATCGTGTCGTTGGGCGTCCGGTCACCGGGCAGCGGGCGCACTGTGTCAGATGGGATGGTCCCGCGAGACACACGTATTCGGTAGCTGCGACGCTGTCCAAGCGGCTTCGATGCTGGTGCGTCAGGGTCACCTATCGGTCGTTAAGGATCTCCGGGGGGATGGTCAGGACCGGTCGGCGTGCGTGGTCGTAGATGACCGACGTTCGGAAGCCGATGACTTCTTTGCGTTGGCTGAACTTGTCCATGAGCAGGGCGTGCATCGCGGCGAGGTGGACGAGGAAGTCATCACCGCCGGCCAGGACGAAGACGGCGAGCACTTCGGGGAGGTCCATCGCGAAGGCACGGAAGCCTTCGATGACGGCTCAGCGGACGGACCTGGACTGCGACCTGTGTGCCACTTCTGGCGTCTGGCAGGCGGGCTTGTCTCAGCCGAGAATGAGCCTGCGGTCGCCGAAATCGGCGACCACTTCTACGGTCCCGCCTAGCGCTTCGACATAGGCCTTGATCGTTGATAGTCCGGCACGGTCGATCTCGCCACGCTCGAGCTCGGAGACAGTCGGTTGCTGGACGTGCATCCGCTCCGCCAATTCGACCTGTGTAATTCCCTGCTCCTCACGTACCTCGCGGAGGTGGTATGGCCTCACCTGAGCGTCAATCCGCGCCCGATGAACCGCGACATGCCCCTCGCGCGGGGGCCACCCCGCCCGCACCTCACGCCAGGTCTTCGCAGGATGCTGCTGCTCGGCAGGCGGCACACGGGCCGCATCTCGCTTAGCCACTCGTCGTACCTCCTGTCAGCGATCGGCACGTTGTGTTCGTACCAGGCGCGCCGATTTCCTGCCTTGTCACCAGCGACCAGCAATACCGCTCTGCGCTCCGGGTCGACTGACACCCCAACCCACCGTCTCAATATAGGGTATATGCGATATAGGGCAGGACCATTGCTGGTAGGAACCATTGCATCGAACGGCGCGGGCATCGGTCGGCTGACGGACAAGGGTGCGGAAGACCCGTCGCCCTCTTGTGGACCCTGCGGCTGGCTCGCTTGAGAAGGCGGCGGGTCAGCGGCTCAGCTGGTCGAGTTCGGCACTGCTGAGCAGGCCGTCACCGCCGCCGACCGATCCGACCTTCCAGCCGGCGTACAGCACCGCCCGCTCGATCGCGTCATCCGGATCGCGTCCGCGGACCCGGCCGTCGAGGAACGCCGCAAAGAGCGCGTCTCCCGCTCCGACCGTGCTGACCACGCCTCGTGGTGCCACCGCCGGCACGAGGCGAGGCATCTCACCACGGACGCACAGCATGCAGCCATCGGCCCCGCAACCGATGCCGACGATGCCAGCGGGGAATCGCGCCAGCAGCGACTGCGCCCACTCACCGGGCGGCAGCGAGAGCCGCTCGTGGCTGGCGAACACGATGTCGGCGCCGGCCAGCCAGTCCCGCAGGTACGGATCGTCGATACTCTCGGCAGCCTGTACGTCGACCGCGATCGGCAAGCCACGCGCCTGGACCATAGGCACCAGGGAACGGGCGAACCCGACCGTGGACAGCACGCCGACGTCGGCGCCGTCGAGCAGTCCGGCGAACACAGACGCCGGGAAGCTCTCCTCCGGCACGTCCTTCAGGTCGGTGAAGACCGACCGCCGGCCGTCCGGAGCCGTCAGGACGACCGACTGCGGCGTCGCCCGCGTCGACTGCACACCGGGCCCGGACACCCCACGACGGCTCAACTCCGCCCGGGCGACGTCGCCGGCCAGATCCGGCCCGAGGTAGGTGGCCAACCGCACCTCGTGGCCGAGTGCCACCAGAGCGCCCGCCACGTTGAACCCGACACCGGAGACCTGACTGCACAGCTGATCGCGCAGGTAGCGGACCGGCTCGTACGCCAGTGGCAGCCCCTCCACCGGCACCGTCGTCTCGACGTTCACGATCCCTGCCACCACGATTCGCGCCATGTCTCAGGCCCGGGTGGCCGAGGTGACAGGGACGTCCGGCGACTGCCACGGGGTTGCCACAGGACACGCGACCGGCACTGTCAGTCCCTCCGTTCGAGCCTCAGGTCGGTCACGCTATGGCCGGCGGCAGCGCGCTGTCTCGGGCCCGGTGGTCAGGTCAGTGCCCGGTCGCGGATAGCCAGGGCATGCTGGCCCTTGCGGTAGCTCACCTCGCGGATGCCCAGCGCGGCGTGCAGCCGGCCGGCGGGCAGGGTGACCGGCTTCGGCGCGGGGCCGTCGCCGGGGTGGGGCAGGGGGTAGGCGGTGGTGGTGCCGCTGTGGAAGGTGACGTTGCCCTCGGTCTTGGTGAACAGTTGGTGGACATGGCCGTTGAGGCAGGTCACCGAGGAGAAGCGGCGCAGGTAGCTCAAGGCCTGGGTGGCGTCGTCGGTGCCCCATCCCCACGTCGGGTACATCGCGAACAACGGGATGTGGCTGAACACGACGATCGGGGTGTCGCTCGACAGCGCGGCGACGTCCTTGCGGACGAAGTCGATCTGGTCGGTCCCGAGGTGGCCCAGGAATCGTAGGTTGAGGGTGTTGACCAGGGCGATGACGTGCACGCCGGCGATATCCAAGCTGTACCAGCCTTCGCCCCTCGACCCGGCGCCGAAGGCGGCCCGGTATTTCTGGCCGGCGTCATCGATCGAGTCGTGCTCGCCGGGCACGGTGAACACGTGGTCGGTGTCCAGTGCGGTCATCATCTGCTTGACCTGGTCGAATTGCGCCGGGGTGGCCAGATGGGTCAGGTCACCGGTGTGCATGACGAAGTCCGGGCGGTATCCCAGCGCGTTGACCTGCTCGATGGCCTGTTGGAAGGTTGCGGTGACATCGCCGTTGGCGCCGCCGTGAAAGCCGAGGTGGCTGTCGCTGATTTGCGCGAAACGCAGCACTGGACCGGTCGCGATAGCAGGACTCTTTCCGGTGGATCCGGCGACGTGGCTGATCACCTCACCACCGGTGACGGCAAGGGCTACCGCGGCACCGAACCACGCCGTGTGGCGCAGCAGCTGCCGCCTGGTCATCCGGTCGGAACCATCGGGATTCGCAGGCTGCGGCTCATTGGCGTCCCCGCCGGGTGTCGTACTCATCGGGCGACGACGACAACGCTGCCGTGCATGTACGGGTGGATCGTGCACATGTACGTAAAGGTGCCGACCGTGGTGAAGGTGTAGGTGAACCTGGCGCCGTTGGTCAAGGTGGGCGAATGGAACGGCCCGCCGATCGCGGTCACCGTGTGCGGGTCCTCGTCGCCGTTCGTCCAGGTGACCGTGGTGCCCACCTTGACGATGACGGTGGGCGCTGCGAACGCGAAGTTCTGGATCATCACGGCGTTGCTGGACACCGGCGCCCCGGCTGGGCCGGCGGCGGCGGACGGCGGCGGCGTCATGCTCGGCATCGACGGACTGGCCGACGGCGGGCTCGCCGCAGGTGGCGCCGCCGCCGCAGGGGCGACCGGGCGTGCCCGGGAAGAGCCGCATGCGGCCAGGGTGGTCAGCGCCGCTGCCGCCGCGAGCGCCGACAGCGCTCGGGTCACAAGGGAGCGGGGGAGAAAACAGCTCATCAGTGTTCGTCCTTCCGATGTGCCCGCCAGTGGGGCGATAGGAGCCGCCATGTGCGGGTCTCATCGACTTGATAGGTCCCCGGGTTACAGCAGGCGGACGAGGCTGCGTGCGAAACCAGCTCAGCCGGCGGGCGGCGCGTAGACCTGGATGGCGCCGTGGACTTCGCGAACGGCCAGCCGCGGCAGCGGTCGGGGCGCTACCGGCAGTTGGTGGCGCAGCAGCTCACCGGTCAGCGCGAACACGGTGTCGTGACAGGGGCAGTCCAGCCGGCGGGCTGCGGCGTCCAGCTGCAGCCGGCACCCCTGGTGGGTGCAGGTTCCCGACACCGCGCGCAGCCGGCCGTTGCCACGGTGCACGAAACCGGTGACGCTGCCCAGGTCGAAGGCGCGCACGCCTCCGTCGAGCAGGTCGTCGCTGGCAGCTACCGTGCGCCACGCGCCCAGGGTAGGGCTGAGCGTTACATCGGCCTGCGGGTTGTCCGTCCTTGTGTCCGCGCCGGGGCTGTCGGCCAGGACGTGCTCGCCCACCGCCCCGATTGCCGCTGCGGCAGCGGCGACCGAGGCGCCCTGAATGAACCGGCGGCGGGTGCCTCCCGTGGCCGGCGTGACGTTGCCGGTCGGCCGCGGGTCGCCCAGCTCGGCTGCGAGGCGCCGATGCAGCCCACTCAGGAACTCTTCACCGGGCGCGTCGCCGCCCACTCGTGCGGTCCGCAATGTGATCGCCGTGCGCAGCTCGGCCAGGTCGGCCTCCGCTGCGTGAAAGGGCTTCGTCCGCCGCCCGCGGAGCAGGTCATCAACGAACCGGCGAACCTCACGCGCAGTCATCGGTGCTCCCCTCTTCGCCCAACCGGGCTGCCCGGCGCAGCGCCCGGTACTGCAAGACCTTCGCATTCGCCACGCTGACCCCCAGCTCGGCGGCGGCCTGCTTCACCGAACAGGAATCCAGGAACCGCAACTGCAGGATCCGCCGGTACTGCTCGGGCAGACCCGCCAGTACGGCTTCAGCCCGCTGCGGAGCGTCGGACACCGGGCCCTCGACGCCCGCCGGCTGGGGATAGTCGTCGTCGATGGTAGTGATCTGGCAGCCCAGCGTGCGCCGCCAATACCCCGCCAGCACCGTACGAGCGGTGGCGAGCAGATAGGCCCGCACCTCGCCGACGGAGGCCGAGACCCGCAGCGGGCCGAGCGCGGCCAGAAACACCTCCGCGGTGAGGTCCTCGGCGTCGACCCGATTACCAACCTTGACGAACATCAACCGGTAGATACGGTCTACATTGTCGCGGTACACCGCCTCCCAGCCGTCGTAGACCTCGCCGGACACCACCCGCAACCCCCGCACAACGTTCGGCCCAACGTCCTCGTCGCAGACCGGCTTCGCTGGCGCGGGCCGGCCGTCCCTGGCCCTGCCCAGGCTCCCTGCCATGCTCACCGTCCCCACGCCGACGCCTCGCCAGGCATGACACCACACCCACTGGAGATAGGGCAGCGGGTTACACCCGGTCTGCCCATGCCGGCAGGAAGCGCCGGCCGAACTCGACCTGGTCCGGGGGTGCAGCCCCGGTACTGCCGCGCGGCTTTCTGCCGCCATCCCGAGGATCACGCTGGACACCCAGCCGCAGCGGCCCGATCATCGTCCGGTGACGTCGCGCCCCGAGCACGAGCGCCGGGTCCGCCGGCTGGTCGAGGAATACCGCGACCTGCCGGCCGACCGGCCGGTCCGGCTGGCCAAACGCACGTCCAACCTTTTCCGCAGCCGCACCGACGCCCCGCCCTCACTGGACGCCGGCGGGCTCGACCGGGTGCTGTCGGTCGACGCGGAGGCCCGGACAGCAGACGTGCAGGGGATGACCACATACGAGGATCTGGTCGACGCGACCCTGCCATACGCCCTGATGCCCCTGGTCGTCCCCCAGCTCAAGACGATCACTCTCGGCGGCGCGGTCACCGGGCTGGGCATCGAGTCCTCGTCGTTCCGGAACGGCTGCCCGCACGAGTCGGTGCTGGAGCTCGAAGTGCTCACCGGAGCCGGCGAGATCGTCACCGCGACCGCCGGCAACGAGCACAGCGGCCTGTTCCGCGGCTTCCCCAACTCCTACGGTTCCCTGGGCTATGCCACCCGGTTGACCATCGAGCTGGAGCCGGTCAAGCCGTACGTGCACCTGCGGCACGTTCGCTTCGGCGACTTCGACACCTTCTGCACGGCGCTGGCCCAGGAGTGCGCGAGCGGTGAGCACGACTTCGTGGACGGGACGGTGTTCGCCCCCGACCAGATGTTCCTGACCCTGGCCGCATTCACCGACGATGCGCCCTACACCAGCGACTACACCGGCATGGACATCTACTACAAGTCGATCCGGCACCGGCGCTCGGACTACCTGAGCGTCCGCGACTACCTGTGGCGCTGGGACACCGACTGGTTCTGGTGCTCGCGGGCCTTCGGCGTGCAGCGCCCGGCGGTCCGCCGGCTGTGGCCCAAGCGGTGGCTGCGCTCTGATGCGTACTGGAAGATCGTGGCGTTCGAGAAGCGGCACCACCCGATGGCCCGGATAGACGCGCTGCGCGGCCGGCCGGCCCGCGAGGACGTCGTCCAGGACGTCGAGATCCCGGTGGACCGTACGCCTGCGTTCCTGCGGTACTTCACCACCGAGGTGGGCATCTCACCGGTGTGGGTGTGCCCCTTGCGGCAGCGCGACCCTGAGGTGGACTGGGCGCTGTACCCGCTCGACCCGGCTGTGCTCTACGTCAACGTGGGCTTCTGGTCGACCGTCGCCCTTCCGGACGGCATCGCCGAGGGCGCAACGGAAGGTCATTTCAACCGGCGGATCGAGGCGGAGGTGGCGCGCCTCGGGGGGCACAAGTCGCTCTACTCCACCGCGTACTACGACGAGGAGGAATTCTGGGCGAGCTACGACAGCACTGGCTACGTCCGGCTGAAGAAGGAATACGACCCGCACGACCGCTTGCTCGACCTGTACGCGAAGACCGTGCAGCGCCGATAGGGGAGGGAAACCGCGATGACCACGTCACGACCGCCGATCGCCGCCGTACTGAGAGCGGCGCTCGGTGAAGAGATGCCCCTGCAGATCCAGGCCTACGACGGCAGCGAGACCGGGCCGCCCGACGCCGAAGCCCGCCTGGAGTTCCGCTCGCCCAAGGCGCTGAGCTACCTCATCACGGCTCCCGGCGAGTTGGGCCTGGCCCGCGCGTTCGTCGCCGGCGAGCTGGACGTGCATGGCGACATCTACACCACCTTGCGGCACCTCTCCCGCGCCCGCATCGGCGATCTGAGCTGGCCAGAGCGCATGCGAATGTTGAGGCAGGTCGACCCGGGAGTGGTCCGCCGGGTGGGGCCGCCCGTGGAGGAGGCCCCGGCGGCGGTCCGCCGGGCGCTGCACGGCCTGCGGCACAACAAGCGGCGCGACGCCGAGGCGATCTCGCACCACTACGACGTGTCCAACACGTTCTACTCCTACGTACTCGGCCCGACGATGGCGTACACGTGTGCGGTGTTCCCCAGCGACGACGCCACGCTGGAGGAGGCGCAGTTCGAGAAGTTCGACCTGGTGGCCCGCAAGCTCGGGCTGACCAAGGGCATGCGCCTGCTCGACGTCGGCTGCGGCTGGGGCGGGATGGCGATCCACGCGGCCAAGCACTACGGCGTCAGCGTGCTCGGTGTCACGCTGTCCCAGCAGCAGGCGGAGTGGGCGCAGAAGGCGATCGCCGATGAGGGGCTCAGCGACCTGGCCGAGGTACGCCACAGCGACTACCGCGACGTCACCGAGACCGGCTTCGACGCGGTGTCCTCGATCGGCCTCACCGAGCACGTCGGCAAGCGCGCCCTGCCCGCCTACTTCGCCTTCCTGCTGTCCAAGCTGCGCCCGCAGGGCCGGCTGCTCAACCACTGCATCACCCGGCCGACCACGACCGAGCGGGCCAAGGCCGGTGGGTTCATCGACCGCTACGTCTTCCCCGACGGCGAACTCCTGGGCGTGGGGCACATCATCTCGACGATGCAGAACACCGGCTTCGAGGTGCGCCACGAGGAGAACCTCCGCGAGCACTACGCCCGCACCCTCGCGGCGTGGTGTGCGAACCTCGAAACGTTCTGGGACGACGCCGTCACAGAGGTGGGCCTCGGCCGGGCGCGCGTGTGGGCGCTCTACATGGCCGGGTCCCGGCTGGGCTTCGAGCAGAACAAGATCCAGCTCCACCAGGTGCTCGGCGCCAAGCTCGACGGCGGCATCTCCGGTATGCCACCCCGCCCCACCTGGTAACCACCCCGGCCGCCCACCCGCCACCCCACGACCCCACGTTTTCCCGGAAGACGTCACTTTCACGGCCCCCTATCCAGCGTTTTCCCGGAAGTTGCTGGGGTGGCTGGGGTGGCTGG
>QHCA01000257.1 GCA_003244095.1 Pseudonocardiales bacterium
ACTCGTACATGTTGCCCCACGGCGCGCGGCCGACCGCCAGCCCGCGGAACGTCAGGCAGCCCAGATGCGCGGCCCAGCCGACGACCGTGAGGAAGACCGCCATCCGGCCGAAGGCGAGCATGCGCCGCCGGCTCGGGGCGGCAGTAGGCACGACGCCCGTCGGATCGCTCATGGAGCTGGGGCCGCCGGCTCCGACGAGTACGCGGGCCGCGTGCTCGGAAGGCGCGACCACGGCTGCGGCGGCAGCGACCCGGCCGCGATCACCGAAGGCGTACTCCACCGCATACAACAGCATGGCCACGGCGTAGGCCATGATCGTCACGACCAGAAGGTTGTCCGACAGCGAGGCGTAGCCCGCGTCAACCGGCACCGGTGTCCTCCCTATCTCCAACTGCGGCGACCACCCGATCGAACTCCGGGCCGAACACCTCGGCATCGCTGCGGGCGAGGCCGCCTGCCGCGACGAGCGTACGCCGAGGCTCCTCGGAGGGATCGGCCGTGTCACCTGGGGTGAAGCGGAACCACACCCGCCGCCGTCGCACCCGCAGCGACAGCAGCAGCCCGCAGACCATCACCGCCGCGGCGCACAGGGCCAGGAGCTGGCCCGGGTCGCGGCCGACCTGCAGCCGGGCCCACTCACGGTAGCCGTCGAAGCGCACCGTCGTGCCGTCGGCGAGCCGGACCGACTGCCCGGGGCCGAGTACCACCCGCGCGGGCCGGCCGTCGGCCAGGTCGGCCAGCTTCAGCCGCTTGGCGGCGATCCGGCCGGCGTCGAGGGAGTAGACCGACTGCGGCGCGCCGGAGTCCAGGCCCAGGTCGCCCTCGTAGACCCGGATCGACAGGGCCGGGTCGACCGGCCGTGGCGACAGCGAACGCAGGCCCAACCGGTCGGCGGGGTCGCGTTGGGGGGTGAACACCCCGTCGATGCCGATCTGCGCCGGGCGGGCGTCAGGCAGCTTCACCGCACCGGAGGAAGCCAGCGAGGCGTCGGCCGGGAGGAAGGGCGTGGGCGCGCTGAACACCTGGCCGCTCGGATCGGTCACGGTCATCACCGGCGAGAAGCCGTGGCCGAGCAGGTAGACCCGCGTTCCGGACAGCCGCAGCGGGGAGTTGACCTTCAGGTCGTACGGCCGGTTGGGCTCGGCGGCGCCCTGGGCGTAGCGGATCCGGGCATGGAAGCTGGAGGGCTCGTTGGTGCCGGCCACGTAGGTCGCGGTGAAGTCGTCGAGCTGGGCACAGAACGCCGGCAGGCGGGTCCCGTCGACGAGGCGTCCTGGCTCGAAGGCGTCGTAGGAGTTGACGGTGTCGCAGAAGCCGTCCCCCTCGGTCACGAGTACGGTCGCCTTCCAGCCGAACAGCCCGCCGAGCGCGACGGCGAACAGCAGCACCACCAGCGCGACGTGGAAGGCCAGGTTGCCGGTCTCGCGCAGGTAGCCCTTCTCGGCCGACAGCGTGACCACGCCACGGTCCTCGAAGCGCCGCTCGACCCGCCAGCGGCCCCTGCGCAGGCCGGCCTGCACCTCGTCGGCCGCGGTCCCGGCCCGATCGGCGGTGGAGAAGGCGGCCGAGTGCGGCAGCCGGTCGAGGTGGCGGGGGGTGGCCGGCGGCCGGCGGCGGAGCGCCCGGACGTGCAGCGGGACGCGGGAGGACAGGCAGCCGATCAGCGAGACGAACAGCAGCAGGTAGATCCCGGCGAACCACGGCGCGGCGAAGACGTCGAACAGCGACAGCCGGTCGAGCACCGGGGCGAGCTGGGGATGCTGCGCGAAGTAGTCGTCGACCTTGATCTGGTTGAGCCCGCGCTGCGGCAGGACCGAGCCGGGTACGGCGGCGACGGCGAACAGGAACAGCAGCAGCAGCGCCGTCCGCATGCTGGTGAGCTGCCGCCACGCACGCCGCAGCGCCGCCAGCGGGCCGGGCCGGACCCGGGCCGCGGCGTCGGGGGCGGGGGCGGTGGACAGCCGGGCGCCGGCGTCGCCCGACCCTCGATCCAGCAGCGTCACCTCACACCGCCGGGGTGAAGCCGGCGACCCAGTCGCGCAGGGTGATGGTCACGTCGTTCCACATCCCGGTCAGCAGCAGCACCCCGAGCAGGACGAGCAGCGCGCCGCCGAACCGGGTCACCCACTGGGCGTGCCGCCGGACGACGCCGACCGCTCCGAGCGCCCGCTGCAGGCCCAGCCCGAACAGCACGAACGGCACCCCTAGCCCGAGGCAGTACGCGGCCGACAGCACGGCTCCCCGGCCGGCGCTGGCCGACGTGTAGGCCAGCCCCTGCACCGCGCCGAGGGTCGGGCCGACGCACGGCGTCCACCCGACGCCGAACACCACCCCGAGCAGCGGCGCCCCGGCCAGCCCGGAGGCCGGCAGCCGCCGCAGCCGCACCTCGCGGTCCAGGCCCGGCACCAGGCCGTGGAAGGCCAGCCCGAGGACGATGATCACCGCGCCGACCACCCGCTCGATCACCGTCTGATGGCTTGCCAGCAGCCGCCCGAGACCGCCGAAGGCCGCGCCGTAGGCGACGAACACCGCGGTGAAGCCGAGCACGAACAGCGCGCTGCCGGCCAGCATCCGGCCACGGACGCGACGGCGGCCGGTCGTCGTACTGTCGTCGAGCTCGGCACCGGACAGCCCGGTGACGTAGGAGACGTAGCCGGGGACCAGCGGCAGGATGCACGGTGAGAGGAAGCTGACCAGCCCGGCGAGTACGGCGACCGCGACGGCAGCCACGAGCGGGCCACTCGTCACGGTCTCGGTGAAGCTCACTTGGCCTCCGCGGCGACCTTGCGCACGATCGGCAGCAGTTCCTCGGCGCGCAGGGACTTGAGGATCACCACGGCGACCCGGCCGGAGCGGTCGATGACCAGCGTGGCGGGTACGGAGTTCGGCGGGGTGTCACGGAACTGCAGGGCGACCCGGCCGAGGCGGTCGTACAGGCTGGGATAGCCGATCGCGAACGTCTTCTGGAACGCCTCGGCGGAGGCCTTCTGGTCCTTGACGTCCACGCCGACGAAGGTCACCCCGCTGGCCTTGGTCTGCTGGTAGACCGACTCGAGGTCGCCGGCCTCGGCCCGGCAGGGAGGGCACCACGAGCCCCAGAAGTTGATGACCGTCACCGTGCCGCGCAGGTCGCGCAGGTCGAAGGACCCGCCGGCGAGCAGCGTACCGGTGGCCTGCGGCGGCGTTCCCCGCTTGGCCGCGGGGACGATGCGGATGCTGCCGTCGCCGGCGACATAGCGGTTGCTGGACCCGGCGCCCTGGTCGACGGCGTTGGTGCCCGTGCTGCAGCCGGCGGCTGCCAGGACCGCACACAACGCCATGGCGAGCACCCTCATGCGCCGGCAACCTTCTTGGCGATCTTGGCGGTGATCAGGTGGGCGGCCGGCTCGGCGTACGTAACATTGCCCAGGATCTTGCCGCCGTCGAACGTGACCGACGTCAGGCTGGCCAGCCCGCACTGCCGGCGGCGCGGGTCGTGCCAGAGCCGGCGGCCCTCGACCCGCCGCCGCGCGATCACGATCGGCAACTGGTGGCTGACCAGGACCGCCTCGTGCCCCTCGGCAGCGTCGCGGGCGGCCCGCATCGCGGCGAGCATGCGGCCGGCGATCTGCTCGTACGGCTCCCCCCACGACGGGGTGAACGGATTGCGCAGCTTCGGCCAGACCGACGGCCGGCGCAGCACGCCGTCACCCACGCCGAACTTGCGGCCCTCGAAGAAGTTGCCGGCCTCGATCAGCCGCTCGTCGGTGTGCGCCTCGAGGCCGAACCGATCGGCGAACGGCCCGGCCGTCTCCTGCGCCCGGTCGAGTGGGCTGGCGGCGAGGTAGGTGACGTCGTGGCCGGCGAGGGAGTCACTGGCGGCGGTAGCCATGGTGCGCCCGATGGCCGACAGGACGAAGCCGGGCAGCCGGCCGTACAGGATGCCGTCGGGGTTGTGCACCTCGCCGTGGCGCAACAGGTGGACGACGGTCCGCGTCATGCCGGTCCCGCCCCGGCCGCCCCGGCCGCGGCGGCCGCCCGAGCCGCCGACGGCAGGGCGGCGGCGACCCGCTCCAGGGCGCGCTCGTCGTGGGCGGCGGAGAGGAACCACGCCTCGTAGGCACTCGGCGGCAGGTAGACCCCCTGGGCGAGCATCTCGTGGAAGAACGCGGCATAGGCGGCGGTGTCCTGACGCTGGGCGCCGGCGAAGTCGAGCACCGGACCTTCGCCGGTGAAGAAGACACTGAACAGGTTGCCGGCGGCCTGCACCCGGTGCGGCACACCGGCGTCGGCCAGCGCGCGGCCGGCCTGCTCGGCGATGCGCGCCGCGGCCTTGTCGACGGCGGCGTAGATGCTGTCGGTGCAGGCGCTCAGGGTGGCCAGGCCGGCGGCCGTGGCCAGCGGGTTACCGGACAGGGTGCCCGCCTGGTAGACCGGGCCGGCCGGCGCGAGGTGGGCCATCACGTCCGCCCGCCCACCGAACGCTGCCGCGGGCAGCCCGCCACCCATCACCTTGCCGAAGGTGAACAGGTCGGGCGCGACCCTCTCGATGCCGTACCAGCCGGCGCTGCCGACCCGGAACCCGGTCAGCACCTCGTCCATGATCAGCAGGGCTCCGTGCGCGGTGCAGATCTCGCGCAGCGCCCGGTTGAAGCCGGCCACCGGCGGCACCACGCCCATGTTGCAGGGCACCGCCTCGGTGATCAGGCAGGCGATGTCGGTCCGCTCCGCGGCAAAGGCACGGTGTACGACCTCGATGTCGTTGTACGGCAGCACGATCGTGTCGGCGGCGCTGGCCCCGGTGACACCCGGCGTGTCCGGCAGGCCGAACGTCGCCACGCCCGACCCGGCGCTGGCCAGCAGGGCATCGACGTGGCCGTGATAGCACCCGGCGAACTTCACCACCTTGGCCCGGCCGGTGAACCCCCGAGCCAGCCGGATCGCGCTCATCGTCGCCTCGGTGCCGGAGTTGACCAGGCGGACCTGCTCCACGGGCTCCACCCGGGCGACCACCTCCTCGGCCAGGGTCACCTCGGCCTCGGTCGGCGTACCGAACGACGTTCCCTTGCCGGCCGCCTCCCGCAGTGCGGCGACCACCGCAGGATGGGCGTGGCCGAGGATCAGCGGGCCCCATGAGCAGACGAGGTCGACGTACTCGCGACCGTCGACGTCGACCAGGTAGGGACCGTGCCCGGCGGCCATGAACCGCGGCGTCCCGCCGACCGCCCGGAAGGCGCGCACCGGCGAGTTGACACCGCCGGGGATGACGGTGCCGGCGCGGGCGAACAGGGCGGCAGAGCGTGGCGCGTCGGGTGGGTAGGTCACGGCTAGAGGCGGCGGGCCACCTCGGCGGCCCAGTAGGTGAGCACGATGTCGGCGCCGGCCCGGCGGATCGAGGTCAGGGTCTCGGCGATCACCCTCTCGCGGTCGATCCAGCCACGGGCGGCGGCGGCCTCGACCATCGCGTACTCCCCGCTCACCTGGTAGGCGGCGACCGGGACGTCGACGGTGTCGGCGATCCGGCGCACGACGTCGAGATAGGACATCGCCGGCTTGACCAACACCGCGTCGGCTCCCTCGGCGATGTCGAGCAGGACCTCCCGCAGCGCCTCGACGCCGTTGGCCGGGTTCATCTGGTACGCCGCCCGGTCACCGAACTGCGGCGCGCACTCGGCCGCCTCGCGGAAGGGCCCGTAGAAGGCTGAGGCGTACTTGACGGAGTACGCCAGGATCGCCACCTGGTCGAACCCCGCACCGTTCAGCGCCGCGCGGATCGCGCCCACCTGGCCGTCCATCATCCCGCTCGGCGCGACCACCTGAGCCCCGGCCGCGGCCTGCGCCACGGCGATGGCGCCATAACGCTGGAGGGTGGCGTCGTTGTCCACCTCGCCGGCCGGCGTCAGCACGCCGCAGTGCCCGTGGTCGGTGTACTCGTCCAGGCACAGGTCGCTCATCACCACCGTGGCGTCGCCGACGTCGGCGGTCAGGTCACGCAGGGCGACCTGGACGACCCCGGCCGGGTCGTCGGCCGCGGTGCCGCGCGCGTCCTTGACCGCCGGGATCCCGAACAATATGACGCCGGCCACGCCGGCCTCGACCGCCTCGTGCGCAGCCTTGCGCAGCGAGTCGCGGGTGTGCTGCACCACGCCAGGCATCGAGGCGATCGGCACCGGATCGGCGAGACCCTCCTTGACGAACATCGGCAGCACGAGGTCGGCCGCGGCCAGCCGGGTCTCGGCGGTCAGCCGCCGCAGCGTGGGCGTCCGCCGCAGCCGTCGCGGCCGCACCGCCGGGAACCCCGGGAAGCCCGGCCGCGGGAATCCCCCTGGGGATGCGCCAGCCGTGCCCGCGCTCACTTGGCGGCCTTGGGCTTGCTCCTTGCCTTGGCGCTGCGCGACGGCGGCGCCACCCCATCGGTCTCCTTCAGGTGGCGCACGTGCGCCGCGAGGGCCTCCACCAGGGCCGGCACGCTGGCCGTCTCGGGCTGGACGTCGACCGACAGGCCCATCTCACGGGCCGTCTCGGCCGTCTTGGGGCCGATGCAGGCCACCACGGTGCGCGGGTGCGGCTTGCCGGCGATGCCGACCAGGTTGCGTACCGTGCTCGACGACGTGAACAGCACCGCGTCGAAACCGCCGGTCTTGATCGCGTCGCGAGTCCGCGCTGCCGGGGGAGCTGCCCGCACCGTGCGGTATGCCGTCACGTCGTCGACCTCCCAGCCACGCTCGATCAGCCCGGCGGCCAGGGTCTCGGTCGCGATGTCGGCACGGGGCAGGAAGACCCGGTCGATGGGGTCGAGCACGTCGTCGTACGGCGGGAAGTCGACCAGCAGGCCGGCAGAGGACTGCTCGCCGCCGGGCACCAGCTCCGGCTGGATGCCGAAGGCGCGCACGGCGTCGGCCGTGGCCTCGCCCACGCAGGCGATCTTGACACCGGCGAAGGCCCGGGCGTCGAGGCCGAACTCCGCGAACTTCTCCCACACCGCACGCACCGCGTTGGTGGAGGTGAACACGATCCACTCGTAGCGGCCGGTGACCAGGCCCTTGACCGCCCGCTCCATCTGGGCCGGCGTGCGCGGCGGCTCGACCGCGATGGTCGCGACCTCCACCGGCACCGCACCGTGCACGCGCAGCCGGGTCGACATGGCGCCGGCCTGCTCGCGGGTGCGTGGGACGAGCACCCTCCAGCCGTACAGCGCGCGACTCTCCCACCACGACAGCCGGCCACGCAGCGCCACGCCGGCGCCGAGCATGACCAGGAGTGGACCCTGCAGGTGACCGGCGTCGGACTCGATCGTCTCCAGCGTCGTGTCGATGCTCTCCTGCCAGTCGGTCGCCCCGGCCGCGGTCACCGCGACCGCTGTGCTGCCCGAGCGGCCGTGCTCCTGCAGGCCGGCGGAGATCTTGCCCAGGTGGGCGGCCGAGGCGGCCAGCACGAGGGTGCCGGGTGCCGTGGCGAGCGCACTCCAGTCGGCCTCACCTTCGGTGATGTCGACGACGGTACGGCTGGAGCCGACCGGGATGCCGGCATAGGCCGGGACGGCCGTGTCGGCCGGCAGGCCGGGGACGATCTCGAACGGCACCGCGGTGCGGGCCACCGCCTTGAGCTCGGCGACCGCGTCGTCGGAGATGAACGGGTCACCCCCGACGAGGCGCACGACGGTGCCACCGGAGCGGGCCGCCGACAGCAGCAGCTTTGCCACGTCACCGGGCAGGCCCTCGGCCGTGCTCAACTCGGCGCCCGGAGCGATCAACGCGAGCACCTCGGCCGGCACGGACTCGTCATGCACGACGTACCCTGCCGAGCCGAGCACCTCGGCGGCCCGCCGCGTGAGTAGTCCGGGGTCGCCGGGGCCGGCGCCGATGAAGGCGATGCGACCCGTCGTCTTACGTGCGCTCATCAGTGACTCCCATAAGGTGTTTGGCCCCGGCGTCGAGAAGGTCGGCGGCAAGCCGCCGGCCAATGGCGTCCGCTTCAACGATCGGCCCGGTGGCCGAGAGCCGGGCGGCGTCGGAGCCGTCCAGCGCGGTGACCGAGCCACGCAGATATATCTCAGTGTCCTGTTCAGACTCGCCGATGGCAATTTCGGCCAGTGCGGCGACCGGTGCGGTGCAGCCGCCCTCGAGCGCGGCGAGCAACGCGCGCTCGGCCGTGACCGCCGCCCGGGTGTCGGGATCGTCCAGTGGAGCCAGCAGGGCCTGCACTTCGACGTCGTCCACCCGGCACTCCACGGCCAACGCCCCCTGGGCGGGTGCGGGCAGCACCTGGATGGGATCGAGCACCTCGGTCACCTCGGCCAGCCGGCCCAGCCGGGCCAACCCGGCCCGGGCGAGCACCACGGCGTCGTACTCCCCCTCGGCGACCTTGCGCAGCCGGGTGTCCACATTGCCCCGGATTCCTACGATTTCCAGGCCGAGCCCCAGCGCCCGGAGCTGGGCGACCCGCCGCGGCGCACCGGTGCCGACCCGGGCGCCGGTCGGCAGCTCGCCGAGGGTAGCCCCGTCGCGCGCGACCAGCACGTCCCGCGGGTCCTCGCGGCGCGGCACCGCGGCGATCACGAGGCCGGCGGCAGGGGCGGTCGGCAGGTCCTTGTAGGAGTGCACGGCCAGGTCGATCTCGCCGGCCAGCAGCCGGTCGCGCAGCGCCGAGACGAATACCCCGGTGCCGCCCAGCTCGGCGATCGCCGCACCGGACGTGTCGCCGGCTGTCAGCACCTCGACCAGCTCGACGTCGGCACCGATCGCGGCGGCCACCGATCGGGCCTGGATCATCGCCAGGGCGCTCCCGCGGGTACCCAGGCGCAGGGCGCGGGTGACGGTCACGAGGACTCCTCCTCGATGATCACCAGCGCCCGAGTGACCGCGGCCGTGGCTTCGGGATCGAGCTCGAACAGCTCGCGCAGCGCGGCCGCATAGGTCTCGCCACCGGGTGCGGTGGCCAGCTCCTTGACGCGCACGGTCGGGGTGTGCAGCAGGGCCGCCACGACCCGGCGCAGGGCCAGCCCGACCTCGGCATGTGCCGCGGCGTCGAGGCGGGGCAGCCGGCCGGCCAGGCGGGCCAGCTCGGCATCGACCAGGTCGGCGGCCCGTGACCGCAGCGCCGCCACGGTCGGTGCCACCGCCAGCGACCGGCGGTTGGCGAGGAAGGTGCCCAGCTCGGCGGCGACGATGGTCCCGGCCAGCGCCGCCTGCGTCCCGATCTCCCGGCGAGCCGCCGCACCCCGCAGGTGCTCCAGGTCGATCAGGGTGACTTCGGGGAGGTCACCGGCCTGCGGGTCGATGTCGCGCGGCAGCGCCAGGTCGAGAGCGACCAGCGGGCGGCCCTCGCGTAGCTTCATCACGCGCTCGATCACGTCGCCGTGCAGCACGATGCCGGTCGCGGCGGTCGCCGAGACGACGATGTCGACCTTGGCGAGGGCGTCCTCGACCGTGCCGAGTGCCACCGGGCGCCCGCCCACGGTGGCGGCCAGGGCCGCGGCCGGCTCCGGGGTGCGGTTGGCGATCAGGAAGGTCGTCACACCGGCCCGCTGCAGGGTGGCCACGACGAGGGCCGCGGTCGCCCCGGCCCCGCAGACGAGCACAGAGCGGCCGGCCAGCCCGCCGGCCGCCGCGCCGGCCTCGGCAACCCCCACCGTGACCAGCGAACTGCTGGCCGCGTCGATCTGGGTCTCGGTGTGCACCCGCTTGCCGACCCGCAGCGCCTGCTGACTCAGCCCGTGCAGGTGCCGGCCGATGGTCCCGGCCGCCTGCGCCGCCGCGTAGGCGGTGCGCAGCTGGCCGAGGATCTGCGCCTCGCCCACGACCATGGAGTCCAGCCCGGCCGCGACGGTGAACAGGTGCTGCACGGCGGCGTCGTCGTAGTGCACGTACAGGTGCTCGCCGAGTGCCGCGACATCGACGCCGGCCCGCTGGGCGAGCAGGGCGGAGAGGTCCTTGACCCCGCTGTGGAACTTGTCCACCTCGGCGTAGAGCTCCACCCTGTTGCAGGTGGACAGGACGAGGGCCTCGGCAACGTCCGGGCCGGCGACCAGGGCGGCGAGCACGGCGGCCAGGTCCGGGCCGGCCACGGCGGTGCGCTCCAGCAGCGGCACGGATGCCGTGCGGTGGGACAGCCCGACCACGAGGAGGCTCACGGACCCACCGCCTCGTCGTACTCGTCTTCCCCGTCGTCCGACAGGGCGCTGGGCAGGCTGGTCAGCGCGGCCTTACGGCTCTCGTGGAAGGACAGGATCTGCAACTCGATGGACAGGTCGACCTTGCGTACGTCGACGTTGTCCGGGACC
The DNA here is from genome assembly GCA_003244095.1 of Pseudonocardiales bacterium. Classification (GTDB taxonomy): domain Bacteria; phylum Actinomycetota; class Actinomycetes; order Mycobacteriales; family QHCA01; genus QHCA01. The sequence continues at coordinate 10,262 of QHCA01000257.1, forward strand.
GAGAGCACGCAGGGCGCGAAGTTGAGGATGCTCGTCACGCCGACCGCGACCAGCCGGTCGCAGACGTCCTGGGCCGCGTTGGCGGGGGTGGCGATGACACCGATCGACACGCTGCCCTCGGCGACGACGGCCGGTAGCTCGTCGATGTGCCGCACGACCATGCCGTGCAGCCGCTCTCCGACCCGGTCGGGATCGGCGTCGAGCAGGGCGGCGATGCGGAACCCCCTGGAGGCGAAGCCGGCGTAGCCCGCCAGCGCGTGGCCGAGGTTGCCGACGCCGACCAGCGCCACCGCCCACCGCTGGGTCAGGCCGAGGGCCTGGGAGATCGTGTCGACCAGCACCGCCACGTCGTAGCCGACGCCGCGGGTGCCGTAGGAGCCCAGATGGGAGAGGTCCTTGCGCAGCTTGGCCGAGTTGACCCCCGCGACGGTGGCGAGCTCCTCGGACGACACGGTCCGCTGGCCGGCGTCGGCGAGGGTGTGCAGGGCGCGGAGATAGATCGGGAGCCGGGCGACGGTGGCGTCCGGAATCCCCCGGTTGCGGGTGCGGGCGTTGGCCGCGGCGCGCTCGTCTGACACCGCCCCACCGTAGCCGCTTGTGAACGTTCGCACAAAGTCAAAAACCCGGCGGTGATCATGCACGAATGCCGGGCCTGCCAGCGTGTCACCCTGGCAACCGCGCATGATCACCGAGCGTGGTGAGCGGTCAGCGGGTGAGGGCTGCCCTGAGGCGGGCCTCGTCGACCCGCCAGCAGTCGTGTTGCCGGCCGTCGACCAGGATCACCGGAAGCTCCTCGGCGTGCTCGGCCATCAGCTCGGGGTCGTCGGTGATGTCGCGCTCGTCCCAGGCCACGCCGCACTCACCGGCGATGCGGGCGACGTCGGCACTGGCCTGCTCGCACAGATGACAGCCCCGCTTGGACAGAACGGTCACGTGATGGGTCGAAGGCATGGTGATCACACAGCGGTCGAGCGCAGCTGGCCCTTGCGTACCTTGCCGATGATCGTGTGCGGCAGGTCGGTGGCGAACTCCACGACCGAGGGGCACTTGAACCGGGCCAGCGACTTCTCGCAGTGCGTGATCACCGCCTCCGGCGTCAAGGCGGCGCCGGACCGGAGCACGACCACCGCCTTGACCGCCTCGCCGGTCATCGCGTCGGGCACGGCGATGACCGCCACCTCGGCGACCTCGGGGTGGGCCAGCAGCACGATCTCGACCTCGCGCGGGTAGACGTTGAATCCGCTGACCAGGATCAGCTCGGTCCGCCGGTCGACCAGGTGCAGGTCGCCGCCTTCGTCGGCGAAGGCGATGTCACCGGTCGGCCACCAGCCGTCGGCGCCCGGCCCTCCCGCACCGTCGGGCCAGTAGCCGGAGAACAGGTTGGGCCCGCGGACCATGATCTCGCCGTGGTCGTCCTCGTCGACCTCGTCGCCCTGCTCGTCGACGAGCTTGATGTCGACGTCGGGGATCGGCCGGCCGATGGAGTCGGGCTTGGGCACGTCGCTCATCAGCGTCGAAATGAGAACGGGGGCGGTCTCCGTCAGTCCGTACCCCTCGAAGACGGTCAGCCCGGTGCCCTCCGCGATCTGCCGCAACGCCTCGGCCGGCAGCGGCGCCGACCCGGACAGCGCGAACCGCACGCTCGCCAGGCCGTCGGACAGCTCGGGCAGCTTCGACCAGGCGACATACATCGGTGGCGCGCCGAGCACGCAGGTCACCTGATGCCGGGCGACCAGCGCCAGCGTGTCGTGCGGGTCGAACCGCTCGACCAGCAGGCCCGCAGCGCCGTGATATGCCAGCATGCCGAGGCCGGGGTTGAGTCCGTAGACGTGGAACAGCGGAAGGACGAGGAGCAGCACGTCGTCGCGCCCGAGCACCGGCGGCTCGATGCGCGAGACCTGATCGAGGTTGGCCAGCAGCGCCCGGTGCGACAGCATCGCGCCCTTGGGCACCCCGCTGGTGCCGCTGGTATAGATCAGTACGGCGAGGTCCTCGCCGCCGCCGACATCACGCACGGACGTGCCGGGCACCGCGGCGAGCAGGTCGTCGAAGTGTGGCAGGGCGTCGCCCGGGCGGCCGCCCTCGGCGATGATCACGTGCTCGAGATCGGGCAGCGTGTCCTTTGCCGCGCCCGCCAGCGCCGCCCCGGTGTCGGAGGTGATCAGGGCCCGGGCGCCGGAATCGGCCAGGGCGTGCTGCAACTCCCGGCCGGTGTAGCCGGTGTTCAGCGGGACCGATACGAGTCCGGCCCGCAAGGTGCCGAAGTAGGCGACGGCGAAGTGCGGGGTGTTACCCAGCTGGACGGCGACGCGGTCGCCGGGGTGCAGGCCGAGGCCGAGCAGCGCGGCCGCGGCCCGGTCGACACGGGCGTCGATGTCGGCCCAGGTAATGCGCTCGGAACGGAAGAGCAGGGCCGGGCGGCCCGGGCGCGCACGCGCCGCGGCCCGCACCAGACCGGCGAGGTTCTCTCCCACGCAGCCGACCTCCGGGGCGTCATCATCGCGCCTGAGCAACGCTTGGCATTGTGGCATAGAGAGCCGTACCGTCCGGCCCGCCGATCCGTCGTCCCGCCGATCTGATTGGGATTCGACGGGCCAGGGGGTTTTCTCCCCGTACGATCCTCGGGTAGCTTGCAGACCATCCTGAGGAGCCAGTTCGTGCCTTCCCGCGACTGTCCGCGTCTGCCCCGGCGGACGCGGCCATGACCGCGTTCGCCCTTCAGCCGCTGGCCGCCCCCTCGTTGGGCGAGGGTTTCGCCGTATTGCGCTCCACCATCGAGCTGCTGCTCCGCGCCGAGCGCGCCCCGGTCGCCGAGGCCAGATCCGGTAGTCGCTCCGTACAGCTGGTCACCCCGTCCGTCGCCGGACCCGCCGGTGACCGGCCGCCAGATGAGAGCCCGGGCGAGGTCTGGGCAGTCGTCGAGCGGGCCCAGGCGGGCGACGCCGAGGCGTTCGGCGAGCTCTACGACCGCTACGTCGACCTGGTGTTCCGCTACATCCACTTCCGGGTGGGCTCCCGGCCCCAAGCCGAGGACCTCACCAGTGAGACCTTCACGCGGGCTCTGCGGCGGATCTGCAGCGTGACCTGGCAGGGCCGAGACTTCGGGGCCTGGCTGGTGACCATCGCCCGCAACCTGATCGCCGACCACTACAAGTCCTCGCGCTACCGGCTGGAGATCTCCACCGCCGACATGCTCGACGCGGACCGCGCCGAGGACGGCCCGGAGGACGACGTCCTCGACGCGATGACCAGCGCCACCCTGCTCGAGGCGGTCAAGAAGCTCAACGCCGAGCAGCAGGAGTGCATCGTCCTGCGCTTCCTGCAGGGCCTGTCGGTGGCCGAGACCGCCCAGGCGATGGGCAAGAACGACGGGGCGATCAAGGCGTTGCAGTATCGCGCCGTCCGTACCCTCGGCCGGCTGCTCCCGAGCGGGTTCGTCCGATGATCCGCCAAGTAAGCCCCAATCGGGTCGTCAACGGCCGTAACCAGCCAGCACCGGTCACCGTTGTTCCCGTTGAAAGGTGTACGGAACCAGCTCAGGACGGGGGGTGTGACAGGTGATCGTGACGCCCCTCGACCGCCGTCGCGCCGACCGCTTCGCGGCACTGCTGGACGACACCGGCGACGCTTCCGGCCCGGCGCAGCTCACGGCCCTGCTCGAGGTCACCCGCACCCTGCAGCGGGTGCCGATCAACGGCGACATCGACCCGGAGTTCCGCGACCGGCTGCGCGGTCGGCTGCTGGCCGTGGCTACCGTCCGGCCGGCCGAGCCGTCGACCGATCACACGGCAGACCTGCCGGCCCGGCACCGCGCGCCGGGTCACGCCCCGCGCCCGGGAGGTCAGCCACGCCGGCTCGTGGTCCTCGGTGGCATCGTCGCGTCGCTGCTCACGACCTGTGGAGTCGTCGCGGCCAGTACGGGGGCCGCACCGGGCAGCCCGCTGTACGGCGTCAAGCAGGCGACCGAGTCCGCCCAGCTCGCTCTCGCCGGCAGCGGCGTCCCCAAGGGCCGGCTGTATCTCGGCTTCGCCCGGACCCGGATCAGCGAGGCGCAGCAGGTGCGCGGTGACTCGACCCGGCTGATCAGCACCCTGGGTGCCATGGACAGCGCGACCCGGCACGGCGCGCAGGTGCTGACCGGCGCCGCGATCACCAGCCAGGACCAGGCACCACTCGACGCCCTCGACACGTTCCTCGGCAGCCAGCGGGCAGACCTGGCAGCGCTGCTGCCCGGGCTGACCGACCCGCGGGCCCACGCCCGGGCGGTGCAGTCCATGGCACTGCTCGACCGGCTGCGGGCCCGCGCGACCGCACTGCGCGCCACCCTGCCGTGCGCCGTACCCAGCCGTGCGGCCAGCGACGACCTCGGCCCGTTGCCCGCAGCGTGCGGCGCGACCCACTCCCGGCCGGGTGAGGGCACCAGCCCGGGCGGCCGTCCGGCGACCGGCCCTGGCACCGCCGGGGGCCCGTCAGCCTCGGGCGAAACGTCGCCACCCAAGACGCAGGACCGGCCCAGGCGCCCGCGCATACCCGGCACCGGGGCCACTCCGTCGCCCGGCACCGGGTCGCAAGGACAGCCGGCCGATGTGGGCTCTGTGGTGACGGGAGTGCTGGGCCAGGTGCTCGGCACCATTGGCGTTTCGCCACCGCCCCTCCCACCACCACCGCTGCCCTTGCCACCGCTGCTGCCCTGACCTGCCGGGCGGACAACGGCTGGGGACGGCGGCTTCACGGATGATCGAGGGATGTCCAGTCCGGTGGAAACTGGCCTGTTCTCCCGTGGGTCTTGATCGCCGAGGACGTGGCTCGGCGACACCTGCGCCCGCGCCCCCTTCGCCCAGGGCGGCCAGGCCGCCCAGGACGTGACCACCATACATGGGGCGCGACGGCGAGGTCCGCCGCCGGAGAAGGCGGCCTACTTCTTGTTTCTGCGCTGGACCCGCGTCTTCTTCAGAAGCTTGCGGTGCTTTTTCTTTGCCATCCGCTTACGGCGCTTCTTGATGACGCTGCCCATACGTGTCCCTCGGTCCGGTTGATCCGACAAGTGAGATGTACAGAGTAGCCCGACAGCGATCAGGCAGTGTCGGTGAAGGCGTCGTCGAACGGGGCGAGATAGCACTCCATCCCGCGCTCACTGTCGAGAAAGCGACAGCGGGTCGGCCCTCCATACGGTTTGCTAGGCACTACTCGTCGGCGGACAGGGGCCCGTGGGCCGTCTGGAGGTGGGTCAATGCCGGGATCACCACGGCTGCTCGCCCCGTCGAAGGTACGGGTACCGAGTGTGTCGGGGTTGACCCGCGAGCGGGTGCTGCTGGCCCTGGACCGGGTGCGGGACCACCGGCTCGGGCTCGTGCTCGCCCCGCCCGGCGCCGGCAAGACGACCGCACTTGCGCAGTACGCCAACACCGTGGCCGCGCCGGTGGCGTGGTACCGCGCCGAGTCCACCGACGGGCGGGCCGACACGCTGATCGCCTACCTGGCCAAGGCCTTGTCGACGGCGCTGGCCCTCCCGATGGACGAGCCGGCCGACCTGGAGAGCCTGGTCGCCGGCCTGGAGGGGTGGCCCGGCGACACGGCGCTGCTGATCGTCGACGACCTGCACATGCTGGAGGGGACGGCAGCCGAGCGCGAGCTCGAGCGGCTGCTCGACCTGGCGCCGCCGGCGCTGCACGTCCTCGCGGGATCGCGGCGGGCGCCGGCGTTCAACCTGCCGCGGCTGCGCGTCTCCGGCGACCTGCTGGAGGTCGACGGCGCCGACCTGCGCTTCCGGTCGTGGGAGGTCGAGCAGCTGTTCCGGTCGGTGTACGGCGAGCCGCTGCCGCCGGAGGAGCTGGCGACGCTGTCGCGGCGGACCGAGGGCTGGGCGGCCGGGTTGCAACTGTTCCACCTGGCCACGGCCGGCAAGCCGGTCGACGAGCGCCGCGAGGCGGTCGCCCTGTTGAGTACGCGGTCGCGGCTGGTCCGCGGGTACCTCACCCGCAACGTGCTGGAGGACATGCCGGAGGAGCTGCGGGAGTTCCTCGTCGAGACCTCCGTCCTCGGCCGGCTGACGGCTGAGCTCTGCGACCAGTTGCGCGGCCGGGTCGGCAGCCAGCGGCTGCTGGAGGAGATCGAGCGCCGGCAGTTCTTTCTCATCCCGCTCGATGACGAGGACGCCTACCGCATGCACGAGGTGCTGCGGTCACACCTCGAGGCGCTGCTGGTCGGCGAGGTGGGTGCCGACGAGGCGCTGCACCGCTATGGACGTGCTGCCGTCCTCCTTGAAGAGGCCGGCGCCCTGCCGGAGGCCCTCCTGGCCTACTGCCGCGCCGGCCAGTGGGCCGACGCGGCCCGCCTGCTCGGCGACCGCGGTGAGCGGCTCGGCGCCGACCCGGGCGGCTGGCTGGAGATGCTGCCGGCCGAGCTCGCCGAACACGATCCGTGGCTGGTGCTCGCCCGGGCCCGCCGGGACGCGGCCGACGGCCGGCTGCTGGCTGCCATCTCGGCGTACCGGCAGGCGGAGACCACCTTCGGCTCGTCGCCACCCGCCGAGGCGTGCCGGCGCGAGCGGCACGCGGCGGCGATCTGGGCCGACCCGTCGCCGGTCCCGACCACGCACTGGTCCGGTCCGTTGCGGGCAGCGGTACGGCGGGAACCGCTCGCCGCGCTCTCCGCGGACGACCAGCCGCCGACGGCGGCAGGGCAGCTTGTGGCCGCCCTGGCCCGGCTGCTCTACGGGCAGCTGCCGGAGGCCCGGCGGGAGCTGGCGGCGGTCACCGCTCATGCCCGGGCCGGCATCGTCGTGCAGGCCGCGGCCGGGCTCGCGTCGGCGGCCAGCCTCCTGCTCGAGGGACTTGCGCCGGCCACCCCGCCGCTGCAGCAGTCGGCCCGCCGGGCGGAGGACCGCGGGCTGCCCTGGCTGGCCCGGCAGGCCCGGGCCTTGGCCGCCGCCGCCGCGCAGCCGCCGCAGCTCGCCGAGCTGGCCGCGATCCGGGTGGCGTGTGAGGCCGGCGACGACGCCTGGGGCGGTGCGCTGGTGGCCCTGTTGCTGTCGGTCGCCCAGTCCCGCAGCGGGGCCGACCCACAGCCGTGCGCCGAGTCGGCGGCCGGCGAATTCGGGCGGCTCGGCGCCGGGGTGCTGGAGGCCATCGCCCTGGGCATGGCGGCGGTAGGGGCGACCCGGGGCGGTGCGACAAGCTCGAACGATGCGACCGGCCGCGACGCGGTGACCCGGGCGCGGACCGCCGGCCGGGTGTCCGGCTCGCGCTGGGCGCAGTTGCTGGCCGCGCTGGCCGCCGACGCAGACGGCGACGCCCGCGTGCTGGCGGCGGAGTGCGGCGTGTCCGCGCCGGCCGTCCGCGCCACGCTGCTCCCGTTGGTCGAAACCGCGGCGGCCGGCCCGCGGGAGTTGCCGTCGATCCGCTGCCTCGGCTCCTTCTCCCTGCGTACGTCCACCGGCGAGGTGAGCCTGGCCGGGCTCAAGCCCCGGTGCCAGGAGCTGCTCCGCCTGCTGGCCGCCCGGGCCGGCCGGGCCGTGCACCGCGAGGAGATCGTGGCCGCCCTCTGGCCGGAGGCCGAGCTCACGGCCGGACTGCACAACCTGCACACGGCCGTATCCGCGCTGCGCCGGTTCCTCGACGACACGGTGGGCCGCGAGGGGCTGATCGTCCGCGCCGGCACCGGCTACCGGCTGGCGGCCCCCGACCTGGTGACGGTCGACGTGGGAACGTTCGCGACCGCCCTGCACGATGCGCGCGTGACCGAGGACGGGCCGGCCCGCGAGCGGGCGCTGCACCTGGCGCTGGAGACCTACGGCGGTGAGTTGCTGGCCGGCGACGGCCCGGTCGAGTGGCTGGCGCGGGCCCGGCAGGCGCTGCGCGGTGAGTACGTCGATGCCGCGGTCACGCTGGCCCGGCTGCACCTGGCGGGCGGGCGACCACGGGAGGCGGCGCAGGCCTGCCACGCCGGACTGCGCACCGACCGCTACCGCGACGAGCTGTGGCGGCTGCTCATCGAGGCGCTGGCCCGCTCCGACGACCCGGCCGCCAGCGCGCGGGCCCGGCGCGGCTACGAGTCGGTCCTCGCCGAGCTCGGCGTCCCCCTCGATCCGGTCCCTGCCGGCTAGCCGGCAGGGACCGAGCAGGCAGCCCCACGGGCCTCGAAGCGGTGCTGCGCCGGCGCGCCGGCGACCTGCACGTCAGAAGTCGCCGCCACCGCCGAAGTCACCTCCACCACCGAAGTCACCACCGCCTCCGAAGTCGCCACCGCCACCCCAGTCACCTCCACCGCCGCTGTCGAAGGAGGAGTCCGAGCCCTGGTCGTAGCCGGAATCGAAGCCCTGGTTGTACCCGGAGTCGTAGCCACCGCCGCCCCAGCCGCCGCCGTACATGCCGCCGGACCCCCAGCCGCCATAGAACGGGCCGCGGACGGCGTCGAAGAGGGCGTCCGCGACCAGCAGGCCGCCGATCCCCGCGGCGCCCCCGATCAGGGCCGTCTTCCAGAACGGCTGGCTGTACCACCCGCCCGGCACCCGGCCGCCGCCGACCGTGCCGCCCGGGTAGTAGTAGGGGGCGTCCGCTGCATAGGCCGGCCGCATCTGGATCTGCTCGCCACCGATTTGAGCGGTGTGGTCGCGCTGGATCCGGCCGGCCGCGGTCTGCACGCTGGTCGGCGGGAGCTCCGGCCCGGGGTCGATGCCCAGTGCCGTGCGGGCGGCCCGGGCGTAGTGCAACCCCTCGAGGGCGGTGTCGCGGGCGGACCGGTAGCCGGCCTCGGTCGTCGCCTGGGCCAGCGTGGACCCGGCGGCGTTGTAGCGCTCGCTGGCATCGACCAGCGCCTGCCGCGCGCTGTCGTTGTCACCGGCCGAGAGGTTGAGCACGTCGCCGCCGAGCCGCTCGTACCACCGCTGCGCCTCGGCCCTCAGCGCCTCGACCTTGCCCCGCCGCCCGCGCCGGATGAGGAACCATAGGCCCAGCCCGCCGAGCCCGACGATCAGCAGGAGCACCACGAGGACGGCCACGAGCCCGCCCGCCCCCGACGAGCTCCCGCTGGAGGTCTGGCGGACGGGCTGCCTGCCGCTGGAGGCCTTGCCGGCCGTGGCCGCCGCCGCGACCTTGTCGACGAACCCGGTGAGCGCCTTGGTGACGTCGCCACCGCTCTCGTTGAAGGCCTGCGTCGCGAGCGTCGCAGCCAGGCCTGCGGGCAAGGCCGACGAACTGGCGCGGAAGTGCTTGCCCACGAGGACGGCCACCGTGACGCGACCGCCCAACAACTGGCCGATCTGCCCCGGAACAGAGTCGGCGGTGGTGCTGGCGCTGTCCGGCAGCACCGCCACGTAGGTCGGGAGGCCGGGTTTCGCGATATGGCTGCGCACCGCGGCCGCGTCGGCCTTGCCGGCCTCCTCGGCCGTCGGGTCGACGTAGACGTGTTCGCCGGACTTAAAGGCTTGTACGGCATTGCTGATCGGGTCGATAGCCGCAACTGCGGCGGGCGCCGACAGGGCCGAAAGAGCAAGGAACATCGGGATGGAAAGAAAGGGGGCTACGGCGCGAGTTCTCACGCCATCGAGTGTCCTCCTCGGCCGGACCACCTGCTACAACGCGGTATCGCGGGGCCGAACCCGCCGGGCCACCCCGGCCGCCCACAGCACGAGCGGCACCTGCAACGGCAGCCGGACCCACAGGATCGCCTGGTGCAGCGGCGATGCGTCGCGGCCCGCCAGCGCCATCTGCACGTTGGCCGGGAAGACGGCCACGAACAGTGCGGCAGTGGCCCAGCCGGCCACCCTGCGGGTCCGCCGGTACGTCAGACCGGCACCGCAGAGCAGCTCGGCCACGCCGCTGACGTAGACCAGCTCACGCGGGTACGGAAGTGCGGCTGGGATCGTGCGCTGGTAGCTGTCCGGGGCGAGGAAGTGCGCCGTACCCGCCACTCCGAGCAGCCCGGCCAGCAGCCAGGGTGCGGCCCGTTGCCAGCGGCTCTGCATGGATCCCCCCCAAAGTGCGCCCAATCGCCCACGTTATAACGTTCGCCGGTGGCCCTGCCCCGGTTCGTTCTCCTGCTGGTCCATGTGCTGGCCGGCGCGGTGTGGCTCGGCGCCATGGCCTACAGCCTCGGCGTCGTCCAGGCCAGGGTACGGGCGCTGTTCGACGACCCGGTGCGGTCGGAAGAGGCCGCCGTGTTCATGGCCGCCGGAGCGCGGTGGAAGGTGATCGCCACGATGGCGGTCCTGGCAGCAACCGGGGGCGGCCTGGTCGTCGTCGAGGGCTGGGGGCACTCGGCGTGGTGGCAGGTCGCGATCGTCGCCAAGGTCGTGGTGCTGGCGGTCGCGGCCGCGGTATTCGGCTGGGTGTCCTGGCGCCTCTGGCCGGCCCGCATCTTCGCGCTGCCGGAGGAGATCGCCGGTTGGCAGCGCCGCTTCGAAGCCGTCGGGCGCACCCTCCTCGGCCTGGTCACCGCAGAGTTCGTGCTGGGCGTCGCGGCGCACGTGATCCGCTGAGAAGTGGCCTTGAAGGCGGCCATTCGGTCGAAGAACCCCCGAGCTCCGCGTCGGTCATCGACCTGAAGTCGCTGTCATCCGGACCCTGCGACATGACCCGAAGATGTTCGGGGGGTACGACAATTTCGCGGCCGGGAAGCCTTGTGGACAACGGATTTGACCGTTGATCCAGGCGCCGTCAGACACGTCCTGATCCGACCAACGAGGCCTGGATCACTACGACGTTCAGGAGCCGGCATTGGCCTCGACGCCGGCGCAGCCGCGCTACCGAACGCCGATGGGGTCATGGACTGGCATGCCCACGTACTGCGGCCCTTTGCGTCGCGGCCGCCAGCGCCAGACCCACGTTCCGGCCCAGCGAGATCGCGTCGATCTCAGGTCTTGCTGAAGAAGCGGACCTCGGCGAAGGAGAAGCGGTACCTGTTGTCGTCGGTCGCCGTACCCGGGTAGTTCGTGACGATCTCGATCTGCACCCAGCTGACCGTCTTGGGCTTGTCGAGCTGCACCGGCTGGAAGGCCTGGCCGTCGTCGTTGAGGGTGGCCTCCTGGGTCGTGCCGTCCTCGAAGCGCAGGGCGATCTTGTTGGCGCGGGGCCGCTGGGCGAAGTCCGCACCCGAGGCGCCGTTGCGGATCTCGAGCCGGGTCAGGGTCACCGGCGTGGTGAAGCCGTACCGGATGTGGGGACGCCGGTCGATGTCGAGCCCTGTGTGGTTCGGGATACCGGCAGGGAAGGCCGCCGACCAGAACGTGTCCGGGTTGCCGTCGATGGTGTTGGTGGCGCGCCTGCCGCCGGACTGGCTGGTGAACTCCAGGATCTTGATCGCGGTGGCCGGCACCAGGCTCGTCCCGGCCGTGGACGTCGGTGCGGGTGACGGCGACTTGGTCGCCGTGCCACCGGCGCCGGCCTTGGCGCCGGGCTTGAGCAGCAGGTACCCGCCGAACAGCCCGCCGGCGACGAGCAGCGGGAGCAGCACGGCCAGCACCACCAGGATCCCCTTGCCGGCGCCGCCGCCCCGCCTGCGGTTGCGCTGGCCGGCCTTCATCGGCACCGGCGCGCCGGAGCCGCCGGAGAGCACGGCGCCGTCGTGCCGGCAGAACCTGCGGCTGGGCTCGTTGCCCCACCCGCAAACCGGGCACACGATCTCTCCCGGCCTGATGGGCGGGATGTCGGTCTGCGGTGCCGCAGGCTCCGGCGGGCCGGCCGGCAGCCCGGGCTGCGCGATCCCCGGCTGGCGGGCCCCGGTCGCCGGATCGGGCGGTGGTGGTGGCGGTGTGTGTGGCTGCACCGGCCGGGCCAGCAGCGGCGCCCCCCGCGACGGTCCGGGCGGTCCGGGCGGCCCGGGAGGTCCGGGAGGGTCGGGAGGTCCGGGAGGGACCGGCGGCCGGCCCTGGGTGGGCTGCGGCTCGCCCTCGAACTCCAGGAACGCACGGCACTTCGTGCACCACTCGGTGCCGGTGGGATTGGCGTGACCGCACTGGCGGCAGATGATCAACCCGGCACCACCTCTACGGTATGCGGCACGTGCCCCGGCTTCGCCTGCGCGACGAGCGCATCGAGCCGGCCCAGATCGACCGACCCGCGGTCGGCCACCCGCACCCGCACCGTCACGTGCAACTCGTCGCTGCCGGGCAGGGCCGAACCCGGCTCAGCAGACCATGACACGCCGCCATTGTCCACGACCTCGGCGGCCCCTCCGGCGAACAGTGCGATCTGCTCCGCCAGCCCGCTGACCGTCCCCCGCCGCCGGTGCATAGCTGACGCCCGGCTCACCGACGCCCGGCGGCGGTCCTCCGGCCAGTTCTCGTCCAGGGTCGCCCCGACCCACATGCCGAGCCACTCGACGAAGTCCGGTGGCGCCAGCGCGGGTGAGAGGTAGTGCTCCAGGTTGTCCAGCGTGCTCAGCACGGGAGCCAGCGAGGTGTCGAAGGCCGACGTCAGGCGCTGGGTGAAGTCGTCGCCCACGTAGAGCGCCGGCAGCGCGGCGCCCAGCGGATGCGGGGAGGCCAGGCCGGGGAGGAGCGCGCGCATCGCCGCCTCACCCGGCCTGTACGAGCACCTGGTGCTCGTAGGAGAAGACCAGCGCGTGCTGGTCGAGGGCGAGCCGGCTGGTGCCCTGACCGCGCTGGCCGGTCAGGGGGTCGGCGGGGAACAGCCGGGCGTCCTCGACCAGTTCCACCCCGGGCAGCCGTTGCAGCACGGCGTAGACCTCGCCGACGTTGACCGGCCGGCCGAACGGCCACCCGCTCCCGTCCGGGCCGCCACGCAAGGGATGGAAGTAGCGGTAAAGAGCCGCGACGGCGTCGTCGTGCAGCCGGTCGGTGCTCACCCGGGGCCGGGCCCGGATCCGGACGGCGAGTGTGATGCCCTGGTAGACCGGCGGTTCGACGGCGATGCGGGCGCCGATCACCCGCCGCTCGTCGAGGTAGGCCGCGATGGAGGCGAGGGTCTGGTCAGCCGGGATCAGCTGCTCGAAGGCGAGCCGTCCCGCCAGGTCGTCCTGCGCGGCGGGTACGACGAGCAGCCGCACGCCCGTTGACGTGCCGGTGTCGGTGCCGGACGGCCCGGCCGGCACGCAGCGCACCCGGCCCACCTCGGGCGCGGCCTGCCGGGCGAGTTGCTCGTAGTCCTCCGCGGTGACCGCCCGGTCGCGGGTCCGCAGCAGCAGCGGCCCGCGCAGCTTGGCCGACTCGACATCCTCGCCGTCGACGCCGCCGGAGGCCGCGCGGCGGTTGTCGACGGAGGTCACGTACGGGATGGACGACTTCAGCACGCTGATCGTGTGCCGGGCGACGTTGCCCCGCCGCCCGCCGCCGGTCCGGTACGAGCGCAGCCGCAGCGCCGCACCCTTGGGCGGCACGGCACCGTACTGCCGCAACGACCCGTCGACCTCGCGCACCGCCGGACCGAGCAGGACCTCGCCGGGCGTCTCCTCGATGGTGAAGACGCGATCGGTGGACCCGCAGCCGGCAAAGGAGTCGACCTCGCTCCACTCCTCCCACCCGTCCGGGCCGGCCACCTCCAGGACAGGAGACGTGTCGGCCTGGACCACCGGCCCGTGCTGCAGGGCGAACCGCTGGCCGGGCACGCCGCTGGAGGCCCCGAGGTCCTCGTCCTCGACGATCTCGGCGTGCACCGCGGGCGTGGTGCCGCCGATGGTGTGCGCCTTGACGTCCTTGATCCGCGGCGGGGCGCTGTACTGCGGCTGGCCCTCGACGGTCGGCACCACCCGGCAGCGCAACCAGCCGCCCCGGCGGTCGGCGATGGTCGACGCCTCGTGCCCCCGAGGTACGTGGACCTCCACGACACCGGCCCGGTTCAGCCCACCGGTCTCGTCCTTGTCGACCTCGCAGGGCTCCCACGAGCGGCCGGTCCAGGCCTCCCAGGCCAGCGGTGGCCGCAGCGGGTCGACACCACGGCCCTCGATGTCGGCGTCGAAACGCAGGACCACCAGGCACGACGGCACCTGCTGGGAGAGCCCGATGAGCAGCGCGTCGTCGGGGCGGGGCGGGGTGGAGAAGCAGTGGAAGGGCTGCCGGGTGGAGAAGCTGCCGGTCTTGTCGACCGGCTCGCCACCGTCGGTCTGCGCCGCCAGCGCGGCGGCCGAGCACGGCACGATGGACAGGTTCTCGACCACGGTGAAGGCGACCGGCGCCTCGTCCTGCTGGGGGGCCGACAGCCGGGCGGTCGCCACCTGGGTGCCGGTGGGTACCGGCACCGTGACGGTCTGCGGCGCCGAGAGCCGGAAGGTCACCTCGGCCCGGGCCGCGGTCGGCGGGAACAGCTTGACGCCGAGCAGGTCGAGGTAGGCCAGGAACACCCGGTCGGGCACCCGGTTGAGGCGGTAGAGCAGCAGGTCGGTCATCCAGGCGAACGTCTCGATCAGCGTGACGCCCGGGTCGGACACGTTGTGGTCCGTCCACTCCGGACAGCGCTGCTGGACGAGGCGCTTGGCATCGTCGACCAGGTCCTGGAAGCGGCGGTCGTCGAGGTTTGGTGCTGGCAGGCCCATGACCTTTACCCTTCACCCTCGGCCGGGATGACGTAGAACGGGAAGACGAGATTGCGCGGGTCGTTGGTCGCGCGCACGGTGTAGCGGATGTCGATGTAGATCGTCGCCGTGCTCTCGGCGGCGTAGGAGACGTCCACCGACGTCACGTCGATGCGCGGCTCCCACTGCTCCAGTGCGGACCGGACCGCGTAGGCCACCTGCCCGGCGGTGGTGGCGTCCATCGAGTCGAAGACGTGGTCGTGCATGCCGCAGCCGAACTCCGGCCGCATGGGCCGCTCCCCCGGTGCCGTCGCGAGGATCAGCCGGATGGCCTCCTCGATCTCGGTGTCGGTGCCGACCAGGGCGATGCTCCCGGTCGCGTCGGCGCGTAGCGGGAAGGCCCAGCCGCGCCCGATGAACTCCGCCGCCATCGCCGTCAGCCGATCAGTACGGTCGCGGCGGTGCCGATCAGCGTCCCCGGCACGCCGGCACAGATCGTGCAGGTCGCGCCGGTGCCGGCCGCCGGCTTGCCCTCGACGAGCACGGTGGTCGAGCCGGCCACGACGGTCGCCTTCTGCATCGGCGGAGCCATGAACGGGTCGGCCGGGTGCAGGCCGACGTGCGG
>QHCA01000258.1 GCA_003244095.1 Pseudonocardiales bacterium
GCCAAGGGGGTCGAGGACACCGCGTTCTACCGCTACCACCGGCTCGTCGCACTCAACGAGGTGGGCGGTGATCCGGCGCAGTTCGGGCTGTCCGTCGAGCAGTTCCACGCCACCGCGACCGCCCGCCGGCGCGACTGGCCGCAGGCGATGACCACCCTGTCCACCCACGACACCAAGCGCAGCGAGGACGTGCGCGCGCGCCTGGTCGTCCTCGCCGAGATGCCCGGCGACTGGGCCGAGGCGGTGCGTGCCTGGTCGGCCCGGCAGCCGGCGCCGGATGCCAACCTCGGATACCTCACCTGGCAGACGCTGGTCGGTGCCTGGCCGTTGCCCGCCGGCCGGGCCGGCGCCTACCTGCACAAGGCCGCCCGCGAGGCCAAGCAGCACACCACCTGGGCCGACCCGGACGAGGCCTACGAGGCGGCCCTGGCGGACTTCCTCGCCGCGGTCTACGCCGACGCGGCACTGCTCGCCGACATCGCCGCCTTCGCGGGTCGGATCACACCGCCCGGCCGGTCCAACTCGCTGTCGCAGAAGCTCGTCCAGCTGACGATGCCCGGCATCCCGGACGTCTACCAGGGTAGCGAGCTGTGGGACCTGTCCCTGGTCGACCCGGACAACCGACGCCCGGTCGACTTCGCGTTGCGCCGCGACCTGCTCGCCCGGCTCGATGCCGACCGGCCGCCGTCGACGGCCGACGACCGGCACGGCCTGGCCAAGCTGCACGTGGTGGCCCAGGCGCTGCGCCTGCGGGCCGACCGTCCCGAGGCCTTTGCCGGGTCCTACGACCCGCTCGCGGCGACCGGCCCGGGCGGCGACCATGCCCTGGCCTTCGCCCGCGGCGGCGACGTCGTCACGGTGGCGACCCGCCTGCCGGTCGGCCTGCGCCGCCGGGGCGGCTGGCAGGACGCCACGCTTGGGCTGCCGCCGGGCACCTGGGTCGACCGGCTGGGCGGCGGGGAACACGCCGGCAGCACACCCCTGACCCGGGTCTTGGCCGGGTTGCCCGTCGCTCTGCTGATTCGTACCTGAGCACCCGGGGGACAATGGGGTCATGGCGACGTTCGAGGTGTGGGCGCCCCGCGCCGTCCGGGTGCAGGTGAAGATCGGCGAAGCGTCCACGGATCTCAGCGAACGCGACGGCGGCAGGTGGCAGGGCACGGCGCACACCGAGCACGGCACCGACTACGCCTACCTGATCGACGACGGCGAGCCGCTGCCCGACCCGCGCTCCCGGTGGCAGCCCGACGGCGTGCACGGGCCGAGCCGCTTGTACGACGACACGGTCTTCGAGTGGACGGACACCTCCTGGTCCGGGCGACCGCTGGCCGGCAGCGTCGTCTACGAGTTGCACGTCGGCACGTTCACCGAGGCCGGCACGTTCGACGCCGCAGCAGAGCGGCTCGACCACCTTGTCGACCTCGGCGTCGACCTCGTCGAGCTGATGCCGGTCAACGCCTGGGACGGCGACGCGGGCTGGGGCTATGACGGCGTCGACTGGTACGCCGTGCACGCACCCTACGGCGGCCCGGACGGCCTCAAGCGGTTCGTGGACGCCTGCCACACCCGCGGCCTGGGCGTGCTGCTGGACGTGGTCTACAACCACCTCGGGCCGTCGGGGGCCTATCTCAATCCGTTCGGGCCCTACTTCACCGAACGCCACCTGACCCCGTGGGGGCCCGCGGTCAACCTGGACGGGCCGGGCTCTGACCAGGTGCGCCGGCACATCGTCGGCAACGCGCTGATGTGGCTGCGCGACTACCACATCGACGGCCTGCGGCTGGACGCCGTGCACGCTCTCACCGACAGCCGCGCGACCCACCTGCTCGAGGAGCTCTCGACGGAGGTGGAGGCGCTGGCGGCACACGTCGGGCGCCCCCTGTCGCTGATCGCCGAGTCCGACCTCAACGACCCGCGGCTCGTCACCGCCCGGGAAGCCGGCGGCTACGGCCTGACCGCCCAGTGGTCCGACGACTTCCACCACGCACTGCACGCCCTGCTCACCGGGGAGCGGCAGGGCTACTACGCCGACTTCGGCGCCCTGTCGGCACTGGCCAAGACCCTGACCGGAGTTTACTTCCACGACGGCACCTGGTCGTCGTTCCGGCGGCGCAAGCACGGGCGGCCGGTCAACGCCAGCACCCTGCCCGGCTACCGCTTCCTGGCCTACCTGCAGAACCACGACCAGATCGGCAACCGGGCCGGCGGTGACCGCCTGTCGGCCGCCCTGTCCCCCGGCCTGCTCAAGATCGGCGCCACCCTGGTGCTCACCTCGCCGTACACCCCGATGCTGTTCATGGGCGAAGAGTGGGCCGCGTCCACGCCGTGGCAGTTCTTCACCAGCCACACCGAGCCGGCCCTCGCCGAGGCGGTGGTCGAGGGTCGCCAGGCGGAGTTCGCCGAGCACGGGTGGGCCACCCACGAGGTGCCGAACCCCCAACACCGGAGGACCTTCCACGCCTCGCGGCTGGCCTGGTCCGAGGTCGGCGAGGGCGAGCACGCCGACATGCTGGACTTCTACCGCAAGGTCATCGCGCTGCGCCGGCAGCGGCCCGAGCTCACCGACCCGGCGCTGTCCACCGTCGCGGTGGACTTCTCCGAGGAGGCTCGCTGGCTGGTCGTGCACCGCGGCGGGCTACGGGTCGTGTGCAGCCTGGCCGAGCACCGGCAGACGGTGCCGCTGGACGGCGCGCCGCGCGGCGTGCTGCTCTCGTCCACCCCCGGATTCGTCTACTCTGACGGCAAGGTCGAGCTCGACGGCGAGTCGGTCGCCGTCGTTGAGCTGGCCTGAAGTCCCTACCTACTTCGACCTGAAGAAGTCCCAGGCCGGTGATTGTGGCGACGGGCACCCGCGTTCGGAGCTTGTTGATCTTCGGTCAAGTTCTGATCACCCGGCCAGGGTCCCAGGGGAGTCCGATCTCTGCCGGATCAGCCGCCGTCGACCCCCCGATCTCAGTCCAGCGGGTTTTCAGGTCGAAGTAGCTAGGTCGCCGAGTTCCCGCACGGCCCGGTCGTTCGGGCCGGTGGCCAACAGGGCGCTGGCATCCCGGCGAGCGCCGGTCAGGTCCACTCTGGCCAGCGCTCCGATTAGGCCCGCAATCTGAGTCGGGAGGTCGAAACTGACCGGCTCACCAGTACGTAGCCGCGTGATTCCTGCGTCGATCGCGGCCGCCAGCGCCGTGGCCAATGCCCGCACGTCCGGCTCGAACATGCCCTGGGTGAGCCGTCGATCAAAAAAATACCGGTCGGTCAATCTGAGCAGAGCGGCCTGCGCGGCCAACCGCTCGTTGTTGGTGCCGCGTTGCCTGGCGGTGTTCTTGCTACGGCCGATGTCCTCGGCCAGCAGCGCGAAGGTGTCATCCACGCCGAACCGTCGATCGGCCGACTGCTCCCGCCACACGACATAGTCCGGGTTGGCGGCGGCGTCGATGACGGCTTGGTAGCCAACCGCAGAACCCCACGCGCACAGCGCCGTACAGGCCAGGAACCGGTCATAGGGGTAGGCGCTAGAGTCGCGCAACAGAGTGATCGCGTCCGGCTCGCGCTCGGCCCAGCCGCCGTCCAGGCCATCGATGAACACGTCCTCCGGCTCGGCGGGATTGCCCTGGAAGTCGGTGAAGAACAGCCGACGCGCGACCGGCCCTGGTGTGTCACGAGACGGCGTACCCATGCAAGTATTCCTCTGCGTCACCTAGATACTTCGACCTGAAAAACCCTGCCCGGTCGTGACTGGCTCAGGTGTTGCTGCCTTGGCGGCTATCGCGGACCGGTGAGATCGGTGGGACTTTGGGCGGTGCGGGTTCTCATACCTGGCCGAATAACCAGACCCCAGACAAAGATCATCCGAACACAGTCCCTCACAACTCGGCGCCGCACCATCGCCGCAAGCCAATCCAGCGACTATTTCAGGTCGAAATCCCTACCTATGCGATCGGGGCGCCGAGTGGCAGGGCCGCGGTCACGTCGTCGTACAGGTAGAAATTCCGCTTGGAGATCCAGTTGTAGTACGTCAGGGCGTTCGTGTCCTGGATCTGCCGCCGGACCCCGCCCACCATCATGAACCAGCCGGCCGTGGCGTGGAAGATCGTGCCGTCCTTGTAGCCGACGACGACGCCAACCGGGGGTGCCGTGGTGAGCGAGCCGGCCACGGCGATCTGCCCGGCCGGTACCCCCCACCAGCCGAAGGCGCCCATGGTCATGGCGCGCCGGGTGCGCCGGTCGATCAGCCACACCTGCGTGCTGTCGTACTGCCGGACGAAGGCACCGTCGCGCCATGCGCCGCCGGGCACCGCACCCGTGGCGACAGGGGTGCCGAGGAGCACCTCGTCGGTGACCGGCACCGCGCCGGCCGAGGTCAGGGCCATCGCGACGAGTTGCTGGTCGGTCACGGCGTACCTGCGGTCGCCTGTGGTGGCCCAGCGGACCCCGTCCGGTGCGGACACCACCGAGCCGTTGCGCAGTGGCGCGACGGCGCCGGCCGGGTACAGGCCCATCTCGCCGCCGGTGATGAGCACCACGTCGGCCGGCGTCCAGCCGTACACCGCCATCAGGGCCGCCGGGACGTAGCGGCGGGTGCCGTCCGCCATCAGGAGGTAGACCGGGCCGGTGGCGCTCCACCGGACCAGCTCGCCGGGCTGGTGCGGCATCGCGACCACCGGGGAGGTGTAGCGGGGGGCGGCGTTGATCGAGTACAGCGGGTTGTAGACGGTGCCGGACCAGGCGTCGCCGCTGCGCAGCTCGAAGTGCGTGTGCGCCCCGACGCTCTCGGCGTTGCCCGAGTCACCCATCCAGCCGACGAACTGGCCCTTCACGACCCGCGAGCCCACGTGCAGGCCGGGCAGGAAGGCGCTCCTGGCCGTGCCCCTGCCGTCGTCGGTGCCCGGCGTGTCGTTGTTGATGTGGAGGTAGTTGACCGTCCACAGGTTGTCGAGGCTGCGGATGCTGAGGTAGTTGCCCTGGCCGACGGCGGTCTCCCGCTGCAGGTAGGTCACCGTCCCGTTGAAGGTCGCGATGAGCCGCTCCATCTTGTATCCCATGATGTCCTGGCCGAAGTGCCGGCGGGTGCAGCCCACCTCGCGGCAGGCGAGGAACGTGTCGGTGTAGTGCACCGTGCCGACCACGGGGAACGCCATCGGTACGACGACGTGGGCGGTGCTGACCGGAGCGTCGCCGTACGCCGAGGGCGGCGCGAAGCCGCCGTGGGATATGACCACGCCGTCACCGGTCCGGCTCGGGGCCGCGGCGGTGGCCGTCGCGGGGGTGGCGAGTGCGGCCGACCCGCCGAGTGCGACAGCGGCGATCAGCACGGACAGGGCGGCGCGACGACCGGGCACGGGAGCATCCTTGAGTCGAACAGTCGAGTGGGCATCGAGCGCTACGAGGCGCGCAGCGAGATGACAGTTGGCCAGCTCCCCTTACATCGGCCGCGATCATGACGCGCTGTAGACGCTTGCGTCATCCGGGCGCTGAGCCGCCCCCGCTACGGTTGCCGGATGCGCGAGTTGCTGCCCCGGGCCGGCGAGGTCGACCTGTTCGCCGCCTACGCCCAGGCCGATCCGGGCCTGCGGGTGAATTTCGTCTCCAGCGCCGACGGTGCGGCCGCGCTCGACGGCCGCTCGGACGGGCTGTCCGGGCCGGCCGACAAGCTCGTCTTCCGGGTGCTCCGGGCACTCGCCGATGTGATCGTGGTGGGCGCGGGCACCGCCCGCATCGAGGGCTACGGCGCGGTCCGGCTACCCGCTGAGCATCGGGACTGGCGCGGCGCGCACGGGATGCCGCCGGCCCCGCCGCTGGCCGTGGTCAGCAGGTCGCTCGCGCTCGACCCGGCCAGCCCGATGTTCACCGAGGCCGACGTACGGCCGCTGGTGCTGACCGGCCCCGACGCGCCGACGCCGGCCAGGCAGGCGCTAGCGGAGGTGGCCGATCTGATCACCGGCGGCAGCGCCGCCGAGTGGCGCGCCCTGCTGGCCGAGCGGGGGCTGACCCGGATCCTGTGCGAGGGTGGGCCGCGGCTGTTCGGGTCGCTGCTGGCTGAGGACCTGGTCGACGAGCTGTGCCTGACCCTCTCCCCCGTCCTGGCCCGGCAGGAGGCACCCGGCATCGCCGAGCAGCCGGGGGGCGACGGGCCGGTGCGGCTCGGCCTCGTCCACGTGCTGGAGGACGACGGCTACCTGTTCCTGCGCTACACGGTGGGACGCGACTGACGGGGGGCTCAGCGCAGGCCCGGCACGATGTCGTCGAGGTCGAAGGTGACCGGTCGCTCCAACTGCTCGTACGTGCAGGACTCGGGCAGCCGGTCGGGCCGCCAGCGGACGAACTGCGTGGTGTGCCGGAACCGCGGCCCCTCCATGTGGTCGTACTTCACCTCGACCACCCGCTCCGGGACGAGCGGGACGAAGGACAGGTCCTTGCCGGCGTTCCAGCGCGAGGTCTCGTTGGCCCGCGGCGTGCGGTCGCCCGCCTCGGTCGCCGCCCAGTTCCACGGGTGCCCGTCGAACGTCGTCACCAGTGACTGGAGCTCGGCGAACAACTCCCGCCGCCGGATCATGGGGAACGCCCCGATGACGCCGACCGAGACCAGCGACCCGGCATCGTCGTAAAGGCCGAGCAGCACCGACCCGATCGCGCCCGGCCCGGACTTGTGCACCCGGTATCCCGCGACCACGCAATCGGCCGTGCGCTGGTGCTTGATCTTGAACATCACCCGCTTGTCCGGCTGATAGGTGATGCCGAGCGGCTTGGCCACGATGCCGTCCAGTCCAGCCCCCTCGAACTCCGCGAACCAGCGCAGTGCGAGCTCGCGGTCGGTCGAGGCCGGCGTGATGTGGACCGGCGGCCGGACGCCGGCCAGGGCCCGCTCGAGCCGCGCCCGCCGCTCGGCGAACGGCTGCCCGGTGAGGTCGTCGTCGCCGACGGCCAGCAGGTCGAAGGCGATGAACGAAGCCGGGGTCTGCTCGGCCAGCAGGTTGACCCGGGACGTCGCCGGGTGGATGCGCTGCTGCAGCGCCTCGAAGTCGAGGCCACCCGAGGTGGCGATCACGATCTCGCCGTCGACCACGCAGCGCTGCGGGAGCTCGGCCGTGAACGCCTCGACCAGCTCGGGGAAGTAGCGCGTCATCGGCTTCTCGTTGCGGCTGCCGATCTCCACCTCGTCGCCGTCGCGGAAGATCAGCGACCGGAACCCGTCCCACTTGGGCTCGTAGGAGGCCCCGGGCGGGATCTCCGTGACCGACTTGGCGAGCATCGGCGCGACGGGCGGCATGACGGGAAGGTCCATCCGCCCATTCTGGCCCCAGGCAAGCCCTAGGAGCGTGGGTCCGTAATGG
>QHCA01000259.1:0-2096 GCA_003244095.1 Pseudonocardiales bacterium
CTCGCCCGCGAGGCCGAGATCGACGTGCATGGCCTGGCTGACAAGCCTCGCCGGCTCGAAATCAAGCCCGACTACCGCGGCAAGCCGTTCGCGACCGTCCCTATCGAGCTGAGCCCCGCCGAGGGGCGGCTCGGGCGACGAACACGACAGCATCACGCCAACGGAGTACAGCGCGATCGGACGCGAACCTCACGGACCGGTCTAATGCCTGTCGCTGCGCTACCAGATCGCACAGAAGATCCACGCCTGCACCGACCCGCTTGACGGCAGCCGTGACAACGACCGTGCTCGCGACCTGGTCGACCTGCAGTTGCTCGCGTTGCTGCTCGACGTCGACGGACTTGTCGAAGGTCCGCGCGGCCTGTGTCGAGATCTTCAGCGGTTGACAGCGACACTCATGGCCTCCAGCTGTTCGCATGTGGCCGGCCTGGCCGACGCTGTACAACGCTGCGATCGCCACCCTCGGCGACGACGCGCGAAGTGATGTCAACGAAGCCCTCGAGTGGGGCTTCGCCAGTTCGTTGGGGCGATCGACTCGGCGCGGCATGAGTCGAGCTGAGGGCACGTCCCACGAGCTTCGAAATCGAAGAGGACCGTACTGGGTTCGGTGGTCATCCTTTAGTCATCTTTTACTGCCGATTCCGGCCAACCTCGACCATCGATGACCAGCGTTGAATCCTTTACAGGCCAGTAAATATCGGCACTTTACAACATTGATCAACTCTTCAAGATCAACTCGAAGCGTTTCGTAGGGCGGTCATGTCGATATTGAGGAGGTGGCCGAGGTTGCGCCGACCGTCGTCAGTGAGGTGGAGGGCGCGGCTGTTGGTCGGCTGGAGCCACGCCCGGGAGGTCAGGGCCGTGAGCGCTGCGGCGCCGAGTTGGCCGGCGAGGTGGGGTTGGCGCTCGGTCCAGTCCAGGCAGCCTCGGACCAACGGGCGTCTGTTCGTGCTATTGCGGGCTGGGACCTGGACGCCGAGCTCGGCGAGGAGCGGGTGTTCGGCGTGGAGGAGAGTTCCTTTCTGGGCGGGTACGAGTGGAGCGAGCGCGCCTTGGGCGGTTAGTGCGTTGGCTAGGTGGAGGGCGAGCTGACCGGCGAGGTGGTCGTAGCAGCTGCGGGCGAAGGCGAGCGTGGAGCCGGTTCGCGCGTCGCGCAGCGAGCGGACCGGCCGCGGTGGGGCGATCGTCTGCAGGCACTCCAACGCCTGGGCGACTTCGGCACTGCTCAGGGTGTAGTACCGGTGCCGGCCGGAACGGGTGACGGTGGTCAGGCCGCTTGCGGTGAGCCGGGCCAGATGCTCACCGGCGGTGCTTGGACTGATGCCGGCGAGTCGGGCGAGTTCGCCGGCTGCCAGGGGCTTGCCGTTGAGCAGCGCTACCAGCATCGCCGCGCGGGCCGGGTTTCCGATCAGCGCCGCTGGTACGGACACGTCGACGTCAGCCAGCATCCGAGCAGGATAGGTCCGGGATGCTTCGGTGTAGGCCGCAACGTTCATGCTCCACTATTGCCGGATGACCTTCGCACGCTCTGACGATTACCAGGACCCGGCCCGGGACATGCCCGGCTCGCTGCTACCCGGCCAGGGCGGGCTGGACGTGTTCGTCCGCCACTACGCCACACCAAACGGGCAAGCAGCCGAGCCGGAGCGGCCTGCGGTTCTGTACGTGCACGGCGCGACGTTTCCGTCCGGCCTGTCGATCGGCTACCCGTTCGACGGGCAGTCGTGGGCGGGCGATCTGGCTCAGGCGGGGCTGGACGTGTGGGCGCTGGACTTCGTCGGCTTTGGTCGCTCCAGCCGCTACCCGCAGCAGGACGCCGACCCCACCGGAGTGTCTCCGCTGGGCCGGGCCGCCGGTCCGGGCGGTGCTGGCGAGCAGCTGCTGCGGGTGCTTGAGCACGTCGTCGAGGTCCGTGGCGGCGGACAGGTGTCGTTGCTGGCGCACTCGTGGGGAACTATCGCTGCCGGGGTGGCCGCGACCACCTGGCCGGAACTGGTGGACCGGCTGGTGCTGTTCGGCCCGATCACCGCCCGCATCTCACCCGACCCGCTGGACACGGCCAGCATCGGTAGCTGGTACCCGCTCACCGTGCAGGC
>QHCA01000259.1:2140-3016 GCA_003244095.1 Pseudonocardiales bacterium
CGAACAGTTCGACTCCTGGGCACGGCACTGGTTGGACACCGACCCGACCTCGACCGAGCGCACCCCGCCCAGCCTGCGCACGCCGAGCGGCCCGCGGGCCGACATCTCTGCGGCGTGGTCCGACGACCTGGCCTACGACCCGACGCAAATCCACGCCCCAACGTTGATCGTGCGCGGCGAGTGGGACTCGCTGTGCACCGACAGCGACGCCAGCGGACTGTTTCACGCCCTGACCGGTACATCCCTGCGCCGCGACGTCAAGATCAGCGGCTCGACGCACCTAATGCACCTGGAGTCCAACCGTCACCTATTGCCGGAAATGAGACAGGCGCGAGGTTGTGGGGGGAACCTATCGGTCGGATCTGAATAGGTCGTGTACGGCGGGCCAGGCATGCGATCGCTCCTGCTACGGTAATAGGACATTGTCGCTTTTCCGTTGACGGGCTGGTGCGGGTTGTCGAGCAAGGTTCCGGGTTCGGCCGGGCTGGTTCTGGTCGACGGCGTGGTGCATCTGGACGAGCCGGCGGCGGTGTTCGAGGGCATGGTGACGGGCTGGGAGCGGCAGCAGAGGTCGCGGATGCTGGGCGAAGGGACGATCAGTTCCCGGCTGACGCTGGTGCGCCGATTCGCTGTTTTCGCGGAGTCCTACCCGTGGTCGTGGACGCCGGCCGACGTCGAGGACTTCACGATTTCGTTGACGTCTGGTGCGTTGAAGTTGGCGCCGTCGACGATCCGCGGCTACCACCTGACGCTGCGGATGTTCTGCGACTACGTCACTGACACCCGCTACGAATGGCCTCGTCAGTGCCGCGACCGGTTCGGTTCTGTGCCTTCGCAGGTGTGTCACGAGTGGAACACCGTGGCCCATCTCAACGA
>QHCA01000260.1 GCA_003244095.1 Pseudonocardiales bacterium
GGCGACTGCGGCAGGTGGGGGCGTCCGGCCTACCTGGGTCCTCCGACCAGGACGGTGAGTTCCGCTTCGTGCCGCCGGCCGGCTTCGACGCCAACGCCGGCCCGCTGGCGCAGGCGGACGGCGCCTACACCGACGCCGACGGCAATCGGTGGACCGAGGTGCCGGCCAAGGGTGACGCGGCCAAGCGCAACTTCACCACCGAATGGAAGGTCAAGCTCAGCTCGGCCGGGCGGGTGAAGTGGCAAAGTTCGGCCAAGGCGAGCAAGGGCGACTACTTCCTCAGCGTGACCCCTGACGGCAAGCTGTCGCACTGAGCGATCACCAGGACGAGGTGCCCGGCTCACCCTTGAACGGCCCCACGACGTCGTCGGTCACCCAGCCGCCGTGGAAGCCCCCGCCTCCGGGCAGACCCGGTGATGGGAGCTCGGCCCGTAGTGAGCGCAGATCGCGATCGGCCGCAGGGTCCGCCCTCCGCCCGGCCAGCTGAGTGTGCCGGTGTCCCAACAGCATAGGTGTGGTTGGTTTCGTCAAGTGCCTGACGGGCAGGGTCATCGAGCAGCGTCCGTCCACACTGCTGCTGGTCATCACCCTGAGGTGACCTCCGGTACGGGCTGGATGGATCCGGCCGCTCGGGCGTCGGAGGTTTCACGGCACGTGCCGATGGTTGCGTAGCCAGGCCAGGTGTCTGGTGAGGCAGTCGTGGGAGTCGATGCAGTCGTGGAACCCGGCCTGGCGGATCTTGATGGTGCTTTGCACCATGTCGAAATCCGAGTTCCAGATCCCATCGGCGAACCCCCACGACGCGATCTGTGCGAAGGGGGTGGGCTGCAGTTGGTGGCGTCTGACCAGCCTGTCCCATGCTGGTTCTTTGTCGGCCATCTGGTCGACCAGGCTCATGGGCTGTGGCGCGGCAACCTTCATGTCGAACAGGTGCGCTATGTCCGACCACAGATGCTGCCAGCGGAACAGGTCGCCATTGACAACATTGAAGACCTGATTGCTGGCTGTCTCGGCGGTCAGCGCCCACTGCGTGGCCGATGCCAACAGGTGTGCGTCGGTGAACTGGTGCAGGGCTGTCCATGCTTGCGGCGAGCCCGGAAAGCGAAGCGGCACCCCGGCGTCTTTGGACAGGGCGGCAAACACGGCGATGGATGTGAGCAGGTTCATGGGTGAGCCTGTGCTGTAGCCAATCATCGCGTCGGGGCGCAGGACCGTCCAGGTGAACTCGCCGGCTCGGGCACGCACGGCCAGAAGGTCTTCTTGGTCGTTGTAGAAGATTGGCCCCAAGAATCGCTCGTCGGATTCTTTCGCCGGTGTTTTGTAGGGGCCGAGATGCTCGCCATAGGACTTGCCGCCTCCGATGAGCACGACCCGTCGCAGGGCCACATTCGCGTCCCGCAGGGCATCCAGGGCGTTGGCGAGCATGGCGACGTTCGGCCCGGTCGTTTCGGCCATCGTCGGATGCTCCAGGTAGGCGGCGTAGACCAGATGCGTGACCGGACCGAGGTCCGCAAACGCGGTCCGGGTGGCGGCGGCGTCGAGCAGATCGACGCTGGTATGACCGTGGGCTGGGTGCTGTGATGGTCCAGGGCGCCGGGAGGCGGTGATCAGGTCCCAGTCGGCGCTGCACCCGATGCGGTCGGCGATGGCACGCCCAGCGACCCCATGTGGGCCGAGGACGAGAACACGTCCACGCGCTGGGCTCATCCTGTTTGCTCCTTCTGGCACCTTGCCCGGAGCTGTAGCGTCTCTCCTAGGTCTCCATCAGGCAAGTAGTCACCTTATGGTTACCTCGATCGGGAAGGGTGATACCGATGGCAGACGGAGCACGGTCAGCGGCGTACGGACCGAAGTATCCAGCAAGGCGCCTGCTGGAACTCGTGGGCGACAAGTGGACGCCAATCGTTCTCTACAGCTTGTCGGACTCGGTAAAGCGGTTCAGCGAGATCCAGCGCGACATCCCCGACATCTCGAAGAAGATGCTGATCCAGGTGCTGCGCACCTTGGAGAGCGGCGGCCTCATCGAGCGCACCGTCTATCCGGTTGTGCCTCCAAAGACCGAGTACAGGTTGACTCCCGACGGGCAGACACTTCATGGGCCCGTTGCGACGCTATGCAACTGGGCATCGTGCAACGAGGACTTCCTGGACGAAATTCATCGACGGCACCAAGCCGCCATCGGTGGACAACCCTGACCTCGGTGAGTCGGCGTGGCCTACGACCGGCCGAGGCTGTCGCCCCAGGGCAGGGGGTGTTTGACGGTACGGGCCTGCTGGTTGGTGAACCGGTAGCCGTAGCGCTCGCGGGAGTCGATGAGGATCTCCAGCCCGACGATGCCGGCCGCGCGTGCGGTCGGGGTGGCGACGCTGAGTCAGCGGACTGGCACCTTACCGTGGGGGCCAGTGCCGAGTAGTCATCTCGCTCCATCCGATGCTTAGTCGAGCTCAGTCGCGAAGGCGTCGGGTGATACGCAGGGCGAACATGACCACGATCAGCCCCGCGGTGGCACCGATGATCGCCCGGGCCCGGTTGGATTCGCTCAGCGCCGACACACCCCGCGAGGCCACCCGCCGGGGATCGGCCCGCTCGGCCAGCTCGTCGAGTGTCCGGGCGAGCTTGGCCCGGGTCTCCTCGATCTCCCGCTGGATCATCTCGGGATCGCGCGGTTGGGTCACTGACCCCTCCCCTTCGCGTGCTGTCGGTGGTGCCTCTAGCGGTCCATGCTGTCACGTGGCTACCTGCCCCTCCCGCCGCGAGCGTAAGCGCCACGCCGAGGGCATGGATGTCGCCCAGTACACGCGGACGTAACCCGAAACCCGCACTCGTGCCCTAAGGTCAGCCTCGCCGTGCAGGGTTCCTCGGAAAAGGAGTCGCCCAGATGACCCCAATCCAGGCTGACGTACGCGAGGGTGAATACGGCGAGCGGGTACTGGCCGTCGAGCCCGGTGGGGCCGAGTTGATCCCACTCTCCGAGCGGCATGGCACGCCGCTGCAGTTGTTCTGGACCTGGATGTCGCCCAACCTGGAGTTCGCCACGATCTACGTCGGGGTCCTCGCGGTTGCGGTCTTCGGCCTGTCGTTCTGGCAGGCGGTCCTCGCGATCGTCCTGGGCACCGGGCTCGGCGCGCTCACCCAGGGTCTGCTCTCGGCCCGCGGGCCGGCCTTCGGCGTCCCCCAGATGGTGCTCAGCCGGATTTCCTTCGGCTACCTCGGCAACGTCCTGCCGGCCGGACTCAACGCCGTGACGGCGAGCATGGGGTGGTTCGCGGTCAACAGCGTCAGCGGCGCGCTGGCGCTGGCCGCGCTGACCCACATGAGCAAGGTCCTGTCGCTCGTCATCATCGTCGCCGTACAACTGGCCGTCGCCTTCTTCGGCCACAACCTGGTGCACGTCTTCGAGCGCTATGCCTTTCCCGCACTCGCCGTCGTCTTCGCCGTCGCGACGGTGATCATCCTGTCCAAAGCACATCTCGGCGCCGGCGGAAAGCCCATCCCCGGAGCGTTCCTGATCACCGTCGGCGCGACCTTCGGCTACGCGGCCGGCTGGAACCCCTATGCCGCCGACTACACCCGCTACCTTCCCCCGAGCACCAGCAGGAGGGCCGTGGGCCGGTGGGCGGGACTCGGCGTGTTCGTCTCCTGCGTCGTGCTGGAGGTCGTCGGCGCCGCCTCGGCCACCCTTCCCGGCAAGGGCAACCCGACGGAAGCCTTCACCAGCCAATTGCCCAGCCTGGCGGGCAAGCTCACACTGCTCGCCATCGCCTTGGGCGCCGTCGCGGCCAACGTCATCAACGTCTACTCCGGCGCGATGTCGTTCCTCGCCATGGGGATCCGGCTTCCGCTCGCCCTACGCCGGGCGATCATCGCCGTGGCCGCGGGCACGGTCGGCTTCGTGCTGGCCCTGAACGGACTCAACGACCCGTCGAAGTACGAGAACTTCCTCCTGGTCATCGCCTACTGGATCGGCCCATGGCTCGGGGTCTACCTCACCGACTGGTACCTGCGGTCTGGCAACCGGGTTGACGGCTTCCTCTTCGATCGCAGGCACAATCCGTGGGCCGGCCCGGTGGCAATGCTGATCGCTATGGCGGTGTCGATCTTGCTGTTCGCCAACCAGGTGAAGTACACGGGCCTCGTACCCAAGCACTACCCGAAGTTCGGCGACATCGCCTTCGAGGTCGGCTTCGTCCTCGCAGCAGCCCTCTACTACGGCTTCTACCGGCTTCAACACGACCGCAAGTCGGAGGAGTTGGTGATGCCGGCCGCCGCCTAGCCGCGGGTGTCGCGCAGGAAGGTGACCGATTCCTCGACACCGTCCCACACGACTGAGGTCTGGGCCGGCTCGGTGCGGGCCACGATGCGCCCGCCGCGCAGCACCAGGTGGCGGGGCGCCACGAGGCGGATAGCGTCGACGTCGGTGGGCGCGCCGAAGACCACGAGGTCGGCGCTGCCACCCTCGCGCAGGCCGTAGTCCTCCACCCCCAGGGCGGCCGCGGGATTGGCGGTCACCATGTCAAGCAGCCGCGGCAGCTCGGCCGCCCCGCTCATGTGCCCGAGATGGGCGAGGACGAAGGCCGCCTGCACCGGATCGCCGTAGCCGAGGGGGTACCACGGGTCCATCACCGAGTCGTGCCCGATGCAGACGTTGACCCCCGCCTCCTGCAGTTGCTTGACCCGGGTGTGCCCGCGGCGGATCGGGCCGGTGTCGAACCGGCCCTGCAGCACCGCGTTGTCCAGCGGGTTGGTGACCATGTGCAGCCCGGCCCGGGCGATGTTGCTGACGAGCCGGTACGCGTAGGCCGCGTTGTAGGAGTGCATCGCCGTCGTATGGCTGGCCGTGACCCGGCCGGACATCCCGCGCCGGATCGTCTCGGCGACCATCACCTCGATGAAGCGGGAGTGGTCGTCGTCGGTCTCGTCGCAGTGGATGTCGACCCGCGCGCCAAATTCCTCGGCCAGGTCGAAGGCGTAGATCACCGAGGCCACGCCGTCCTCGCGGGTGAGCTCGTAGTGCGGGATGCCGCCGACCACGTCGGCGCCCAGCGCCACCGCCTTGCGCATCAGCTCGCGCCCGCCGTCGAAGGACAGGATGCCCAGCTGGGGGAAGGCGACCAGTTGCAGGTCGACCTGCCCGGCGGCCTCCTCGCGCAGCTCCAGCAGCGCCCGCAGGGCCGTCAATTCGCTGTCGCACACGTCGACATGGCTGCGTACGTGCTGGACGCCGTTGGCCAGCTGCCAGCGCAGCACCTGACGTACCCGGCTCTGCACGTCGGCGACGGTCAGCGACTTGACCCGGTCCGCCCACACGGCGATGCCCTCGAACAGCGACCCGGAGACGTTGTCGCGCGGCTGGCCGACGGTCAGGACCGCGTCGAGGTGGATGTGCGGCTCGACCAGCGGCGGGGGGACCAGGCGGCCCCGCAGGGCGATGCGCTCGCGGGCCTCCCCGCCGGGCGGTAGCGGCACCAGACGGCCGCCGTCAACGGCAAGGTCGACCGGCTCGGTGGCCCCGACGGGGCGGGCATTTCGCAGCAGGAGGTCGATCACGGCTGAACCGTACTGGCCTGACGGGCCGGATCGAACTCCCACCCGTGGTAGGCACTGCGCAGCCGGCCCTCCACAACGGTCCCGGCCGACAGCGGCAGGTGACGGTGCGGGCACTGGTCGGCGAACACGCTCACCGGCGCAGGGGGCGCGACGTCACCCCATCGCTGGTGGCGACCCATTGTCAGTTCACCAGTCCAGATTAGGACCAGCGCCGGCCGGGTCTCCCACCCGAGTCGGCTCCTGATCCGGGGTCTCCCCCTGGAGTCTCCACGCGTGCAGAGAGCCCGCGACGGAGGCCTGCACCGCCTGCTCCAGGGTCATCGGCCGAGCGAGCAGGTGGCCCTGGCCCAGCGTGCAGCCGAGCCCGCGGACGGTGGAAACGGTGGCCCAGCCCTCGATGCCTTCGGCGACCACCGTCAGACCCATCGCCTGCGCCATCGCGACGACGCCCTGCACCAGGGTGTGCGCGCGTGGCTCGCCCAGCGCCGCGATGAGCGACCGATCGAGTTTCACGATCTTGACGGGCAGGCGGTAGAGGTATCCGATCGAGGAGTAACCCACCCCGAAGTCGTCCACAGCAAGGGCGACACCGGCCTCCTCCAGCGCGAGCAGGGCCGACGATGTCTCCTCGTCGTCGGCCAGCAGCGCGCTCTCGGTGAGTTCGAGCAGGAGCTGGATGTCGGGCGCGGAGGCGATCAGGTCTTTGACCTGTACGAGCAACGCCGGGTCCTTGACCTGGGCGGGTGAGACGTTGATCCCCATCGTGAACGGCCGGCCCGCCCTGTCCCGCAACGTGATGGCAGCCGCATGCCCCAGGGCGAGCACCTGTTCACCGAGCTGGTCGATCAGCCCCATCTGCTCGGCCATGGGGATGAAGACCTCGGGCGACACCGCGCCCAGGGTCGGGTGGTGCCAGCGAGCCAGCGCCTCGAACCCGTCGATCCGGCCGCTGGCCAGCGCCACGACCGGCTGGTAGACCAGCTCGATCGCATGGGCGTGGACCGCCTTGCGCAGCTCCTCCTCAAGCTCGATCCGCTTCAGGATCTCCGACTGCATGCTGGGCTCGAACACCTCGGCCCGGCCCTTGCCGCGCGCCTTCGCCCGGTACATCGCGGTGTCGGCCTGGTGCAGGAGGTCCTCGCCGGTCCCGTCTCCCTTCGCGTACGCGATGCCGATGCTGACCGCCATGTGCACGTCGCGGCCGTCGACGGCGAAGGTCGGCCCGAAGACCTCCAGGATGCGGTCGGCGAGTTGCCGCGGGCCGCGTGGGTCCGGCAGCGCTTCGACCAGGATCGCGAACTCGTCGCCGCCGATCCGGGCCGCGGTGTCGGAGTCCCGCAGGCAGCTGGACAGCCGTTCGGCGACCACGACCAGCAGCCGGTCGCCCGCCTCGTGACCCAGCCGGTCGTTGATGGACTTGAAGCCGTCTAGGTCGCAGTACAGCACGGCGATCTCGCCGGTGCGCTGCCGCAGCTTCAGCGCGTGCTCGAGCCGGTCGCTGAACACGCCGCGGTTGACCAGCCCGGTCAGGATGTCGTGCCGGGCGAGGTAGGCAGTCTCGTCGGCCATGTGCCGCCGGGTCATCGACGCGGCGCCGACCGCGGCAAGCGCCTCGAGTGCCCTCAGGTCCTCGTCGCCGAAACGTCCCACGTTGACTGTGCGGCGGGCCACCAGGTGGCGCGGCTGACGGCCCGCGACGGCGAGAGCGGCGCCGATCTCACCGGGGCCTGCCGGCTCGGCACGCAACTCCACGGCCGACCGGCGCAGGATGATCTCCGCCTGGTCGACGAGGGCCTTCTCGAACTCCGCCTCGTCGGCCCAGTCCGGTGCCTGCGTGGCGGCCTCGAACAGCCCGCCCAGCCGTTGCTCGGCCAGCCGGGAACGGCTCACCGCACGTCCGGCGACGAGGATGGCGCCGACCGGCATGAGCAGTAGCAGCAGCGTCCACGCGGAGTGCTCTCGGAGGAGGAGAGCGCCGAGGTAGCCGACGGTGTCCACCCCGACGAAGCACACCAACGCCAGCAGCACCGACCGCCAGCGCAGGGCAGCGGTGAGCGACGCGTGTTCCTCGCCCGCGACGGAGACCGCGGTGACCACCAGGTCGAAGCAGAAGTACACGCTGCACGCCACGACGACCGTCCCGAGCGCACGCGCACCCGCGAAGCCCTCGTCGTCCCCAATGGCGAAGACCCACACGAGCAGGGCGCCACCGGTGACCGTGGTGCCGAGGTTGAAGATCCGGGCCCGCCAGCGCCGGCGCTGGAATCCGTGGCATCCGAGCATGGCCAGTGACCACAGCGCCAGCGCCTGCAGGGCAGGTGCGGTCAGGGCGAGGAAGACGAGCAGGGCGGCCTCGAAGCCGATCTCCACATCGCCGGCCCGCTGGGCCAGGGTCAGGGGGTAGCGCGACATGAGCACGGCCAGACCGGCGACCACCACCTCGTAGGGGGCAAGGTCAGGTCTGCCGACGATCCACAGCGTCACGCTGCCGAGGGCGATCGAGAGGCCGATGGCGAAGATCGACACGTCGAGCACGAGGTCGCCGGGCACTCGCCTCGACCTGTCCGACATGTCGCCTCCCCACAAGGTCATCTCGGCCGGCCAGACGCCGCGCTGAGGCCCCGGCACAGCCTAAACTCCGGGCGTCGTGCGCGGTGGCGTGGCCGGCTCACGAGCCGCGGGGCGTTCCCTTGGTAGCAGCGAGCGTGTGGGCGGCGTCGACCAGGGCCAGATGGGAGAAGGCCTGGGGGAAATTCCCGGCCATGCGTTTGCCGGCGTCGTCGTACTCCTCAGCCATCAGCCCGACGTCGTTGGCCAAGTCGAGCAGGGACTCGAACATCTCCCGGGCCTCCGCGACCCGCCCGGCCCGGGCGTAGGAGCCGACCAGCCAGAAGCTGCAGGCGAGGAAGGCGTACTCACCCGGCGGCAGCCCGTCGACGGTCTGCCCGTCGTGCTCGGCTTCGGTGACGTACCGGTCCACGAGGATGCCGTGTTTGAGCTCGCGCTCGACGGCGGCGATCGTGCCGAGCAACCGCGGGTGATCGGGCGGGAGGAAGCCCATGTGCGAGATCAGCAGCAGGCTGGCATCCACGGAGTTGCCGCCGTAGTACTGCGTGAAGGTCTGCAGCTCCTCGTTCCACCCCTTCTCCATCACCTCCGCGTGCACCTGATCGCGTAACTTCCGCCAGCGCTCGACCGGCCCGTCAAGCGCGTAGCTCTCGCAGGCCCGCACCGCCCGGTCGAAGGCGACCCACACCATCACCCGGGAGTGGGTGAAGAAGCGCAGCGGCCCGCGTACCTCCCAGATCCCGCTGTCCGGTCGCTCCCAGTTGGCCTCCAGGTAGCTCATCAGCGAGCGCTGCAGCGGCCAGGACCACTGGTCCTCGGCCAGCCCCATCCCGCGCGCCTCCTGCAGTGCGTCCATCACCTCGCCCACGACATCGGCCTGGTACTGCGCGGCGGCCGCGTTGCCCACCCGGACCGGTCGGGAGCCCTCGTAGCCGGGCAGCCAGTCCAGCTCGTACTCGGGGGTGTTCCGCTCCCCCGCGACGCCGTACAGGATCTGCAGGTCAGCGGGTTCGCCGGCCACCGCGCGCAGCAGCCATCGCCGCCACGCCTGGGCCTCGTCGCGGTAGCCGTTGGCCAGCAGCGCCCAGAGGGTCAGGGAGGCGTCGCGCAGCCAGCAGAACCGGTAGTCCCAGTTGCGGGGGCCCCCGAACTGCTCCGGCAGGGACGCGGTCACCGCGGCGACGATGCCGCCGGTCGGCTGGTAGGTCATGGCCTTGAGTACGGTGAGCGAACGCAGGACCGCCTCGTGGTAAGTGCCGTCGTACGTGCACTGCGCCGACCAATCCTGCCAGAAGTTCTCCGTCGAGGCGATCACCTCGGTGGTGTCATACGGCGGCGGGACCGGCTCGTGCGAGGGGAACCACGTCATCGAGAAGTCCAGGATCTCGCCGGGGGAGATCGTGAACTCCGCCCGGTGCATGCGCCCCTGCGGCTCGGGCACCACGTTGCCGCGCAGGCAGATCGCGTCCGGGCCGGCGATGGCGACGATGGTGCGGCGGTCGTGCCGCTTGCGCACCCAGGGGACCACCCGGCCGTAGCCGAAGCGGATGGTGAACTCCATCTCCATCGGTACGGTGCCGCTGACCCCCTCGACCTGGCGCACGATGTCGGCCCGCCCGTCGTTCACCGGCATGCAGTCGGTCAGCCGTACGACTCCTTCGGCAGTGGTGAACTCCGTCTCCAGGACCAGGGTATGCCCGCGGTAGCAGCGCCGGACCGAGGTGACCGCACCGCACGGCCGGATGACCCAGTGGCCGTTGTCCTCGGTGCCGACCAGGGCGGCGAAGCAGGCCGGCGAGTCGAAGCGCGGCATGCACAGCCAGTCGATGGAGCCGTCGCGCCCGACGAGGGCGGCAGTGTGGGTGTCTCCGATGATCGCGTAGTCCTCGATCGGCAGGGCCATGGGGACATCTTGCTAGCCTCGTGGCCACCATGACATCTGCCACCCCCGTTCGGCTCCAGCCCGGTGACGAAGCACCCGACTTCGACCTCATCGACGACAGCGGCGCGCGGCGCACGCTGGCCGACCTGCGCGGTCGCCGTACCGTCCTCTATGCCTATCCCGCCGCCATGACGCCGGGCTGCACCAAACAGGCCTGCGACTTCCGCGACTCCCTCGACGCCCTGCACGCGGCCGGCATCGACGTCCTGGGCATCTCGCCGGACGCACCGGCCACGCTCGCGACGTTCCGTGACAGGGACGGGCTGACGTTCCCCCTGCTGTCCGACCCCGACAAGTCGGTGCTGACCGCGTACGGCGCCTACGGGGAGAAGAAGCTGTACGGCCGGACCGTCACGGGGGTGATCCGCTGCACGTTCGTCATCGACGCCGAGGGCCGGATCGAGGCGGCGCAGTACAGCGTCAAGGCCACCGGGCACGTTGCCAAGCTCCGCCGCGAGCTCGGTCTGTAGATGACAGGTAGTCGCGCCCGCGAGATTGGCGTCTCTGAAACAATCGGCGCCGGGGCCGTAGCCCAATGGCAGAGGCACACGGTTTAGGTCCGTGCCAGTGTGAGTTCGACTCTCATCGGCCCCACGGTGTCGCCAACCTGCCTGGCCTCAGCGCTGGGCGCGGACCGACTCCGCGGCGATGACGTAGCGCCCGCCGCCACCGCGCTTGGCCTCGAACATCGCCGCGTCGGCGTCGCGCAGGATCGCCTCGGGCAGGTCGACGCCCCTTCCGGCGAAGGCGATGCCGACGCTGGCCGACACGTCAACGGTGCCGACGCCGGCGATCGGCAGCGGGAGGGCAAGCGCATCGGCGACCCGCTTGGCGACGTTCTCGGCGACAGCGGCGTCGAGGATCTCCTCGCACACGATGACGAACTCGTCACCGGAGAGCCGGGCGAGGGTGTCCGCGGGGCGCACCGCGTGCCGCAGCCGGTCGGCGACCGCGACCAGTGTCTGATCGCCCACGTGATGGCCGTGCTGGTCGTTGATGGTCTTGAACCGGTCCAGGTCCACGAAGAGCACAGCCGCGATGCCACCGGATCGCTTGGCCTTGGCCACCGCCTGCTCGAGCCGGTCGTGCAACAGGACGCGGTTGGCCAAGCCGGTCAGCTCATCGTGCAGGGTGCGCCGCCGCAACTCCTCCGCCGCCTCGCGTTCGGCGTGCTGGCTGCGCGAGTTGGAGACATAGGACGCGGCGACATCGGCGAGCACCTGGGTCGCGACGACATCCTGCGGAGCGAGCTTGCCCGGCTCGCGCAGGTAGACGTCGAGCGCGCCGATCCGATTGCCCTCGACCGTCATCGGGAACGAGAAGACGGCGCCCAGACCTGCCTCACGGGCCCGCGGGGAGAACTGCGGGAACCGCTCGTCGGTGCCCAGGTCGGCGACGAGGACCTGCTTGCCGGTACGCCAGGCCTCGATGCACGGGCCCTCGCCGAACTCCACCTGCAGCGGCTCGACCCGCAGCAGGACGTCGTCGGAGGCGGCGACGAAGTGCAGGTCGCCGTCGGCCCGCATCAGCAGGACGCCGGCGCCTGTGACCGGCACGATCGTCGTGATGCGCTGCACCAGCCGGTCCAGAATCGACTGGATCGAGAAGTCGCCCACCAAGGTGTGCGCGAACTCGATCAGCACCTCGGCCAACCGCCGGTCGTCTGCCACTGCAGCCTCGCAATCCGAGAACCGCCCGTATTCTGAGCGGCTGCCGTTCACGCACAGTAGCGGATCCATTGCGATTTGTGCATCATCCGGGGTTGTCAGGCGCCGGCAGCGACCCTCGCGGTCAGCACCGGTGCGAGCGCACGGAGGGCTGCGCCGCGGTGGCTGATCGCGTCCTTCTCCTCGGGACTGAGCTCCGCGTTGCTGCGGGCCTGCCCGTCTGCGACGAAGATCGGGTCGTAGCCGAAGCCGCCGTCGCCTCGCGGGCCCTCGATGATCACGCCCTCCATCCGGCCTTCGACGACCTGCTCGGCACCGGTCGGCGTAACCAGGGCAGCGGCACAGACGAAGGCCGCTCGGCGCCGCCGGGCCGGCACGTCGACGAGCTGGTCGAGGATCAGCCGCAGGTTGGCCGGGTCGTCACCGTGCCGACCGGCCCAGCGGGCTGAGAGCACGCCTGGCATCCCGTTGAGGGCCTCCACCGCCAAGCCGCTGTCGTCGGCCACCGTCGGCAGGCCGGTGTGACGTGCCCCGTCGCGTGCCTTGGCGAGGGCATTCGCGGCGAACGTCGCGCCGGTCTCAGGCGCCTCGTCGTAGGCGGGCACGTCGTCGAGCCCCAGGAGGTCGAGGTCCGCGCCCGTGCCGGCCAGG
Source organism: Pseudonocardiales bacterium (assembly GCA_003244095.1). Taxonomy (GTDB): domain Bacteria; phylum Actinomycetota; class Actinomycetes; order Mycobacteriales; family QHCA01; genus QHCA01. Next base: position 12,376 of record QHCA01000260.1, read on the forward strand.
ATCCGGCGCAGTTCCGCCAGCTTGTGCGCGTTGCGGGTCGCGAGCAGCACCTGCGGGAGGCTCACGGCCGTGCGGCCTGCCGCAGCGCCTGCCGCTGCACCAGCGCCAGCTCGGCACAGCCGGCGACCGCGAGGTCGAGCAGCCGGTCGAGGGTCTGCCGGTCGAATGGCTCGCCCTCGGCGGTGCCCTGGACCTCGACGAACGCGCCCTCACCGGTGCAGACGACGTTCATGTCCGTGTCGGCCCTGACGTCCTCGGTGTAGGCGAGGTCGAGCCGGGGCTCACCGTCGACGATGCCCACGGACACCGCGGCGACAGAGGTGCGCAGCGGCTCCGGCCGGGACAGCGATCCCTTGTCCCGCAGCCAGCTCACCGCGTCGGCGAGCGCGACGTAGGCACCGGTGACCGCCGCGGTGCGGGTGCCGCCGTCGGCCTGCAGGACATCGCAGTCGATCGCGATGGTGTTCTCGCCGAGCGCCTTGAGGTCGATGGCGGCCCGCAGGCTGCGCCCGATCAGCCGGCTGATCTCGTGCGTGCGGCCGCCGATGCGGCCCTTGACCGACTCGCGGTCGCTGCGGGTGTGCGTGGCCCGCGGCAGCATGGCGTACTCCGCCGTGACCCATCCCAGCCCGCTTCCCTTGCGCCAGCGGGGAACGCCCTGGGTCACGCTGGCAGCGCACAGCACCCTGGTGGCGCCGAACTCCACCAGCGCCGAGCCCTCGGCGTGGTCGAGCCAGCGCCGGGTGATCGTGACGGGGCGCAGGTCGGCCGGCCCACGGCCGTCGGGTCGGGTCATCCACGAAGCCTAAACGTCGTAAGAGTCGCCGCTTGCCACCACGACCACCTTGCCGTCGAAGGTGGACGTGGCCTCCTCCAGCGTGCGGCCCGGGTCGCTCCATGCCATGAGGTGCGTCAGCAGGAGCCGCTCGGCACCGGCCCGGGTCGCATGCTCCCCGGCTTCAGCCCCGGTCACGTGCAGATTCGGCGAATTGGTCACCGTGGAGCTCCAGGTCGCCTCGCACAGGAAGACGTCGGCATCACGAGCCAGGCTCACCAACGCGTCGGTCGGTGCGCTGTCGGCGGAGTAGGCGAGCACCCGGCCCCCGTGTTCGAGCCGCACGCCATAGGTCTCGACCGGATGGTTCGTCCGCTCGACCCGCACCTGGAACGGTCCAATCTCAAAGGACTTGGGGGTGAGGACGCGCTCGTCGTAGATCTCGTCGAGGCGGGACCCGCCCGGATTGATCTCGTACGCCCGCGCGAACCTCGCCAGGGTTCCGGCCGGGGCGTGCAGCGGCAGGGTGGGCAGCGGGCCGCCTGGGGCGTACCGGCGGGCGACGACGTACGTGCACGCGTCGAAGCAGTGGTCACCGTGCAGGTGGCTGATGAACAGCGCATCGAGGTCGTACAGCCCGACGTGCTGCTGGAGCGCGCCGAGCGCGCCGTTTCCCATGTCGAGAAGGAGGTGGAACCCCTCGGCCTCCACGAGATAGGCGGAGCAGGCGGAGTCGGAGCGCGGGAAGCTGCCGGCGCAGCCGACGACGGTGAGCTTCACGCCAGGGCGCCCTGCTCGACTGCGGCGATCTGCGGCCCGAGGAACCGCCGGCCCAACCGCACGAAGAGTTCGGAGTCGCCGGTGGCGAGGAACCGGTGCACCGGCGGCGGCGCGTCGTCGGAGCGGGCCAGTCCCTCTCTGGTGAGCACCCGGTAGACGTCCTTGGCGGTCTCCTCGGCGCTGTTGATGAGCGTGACACCGTCGCCCATCACCAGGCTGATCACGCCGGTGAGCAGCGGGTAGTGGGTGCAGCCCAGCACCAGCGTGTCGACATCCGCCTCCTGCAGCCCCTTGAGGTAGCCCTCGGCCAGGCCCAGGATCTGCCGCCCGCTGGTCACCCCGCGCTCGACGAAGTCGACGAACCTGGGGCAGGCGAGGCTGGTCAGCTCGATCTGCGGGGCGGCTTGGAAGGCGTCGTCGTAGGCCTGGCTGTCGATCGTGGCCTTGGTGCCGATGACCCCGACCTTGGCGTTGCGGGTGGCCGCCACCGCCCGTCGTACGGCCGGGAGCAACACCTCGACGACCGGCACGTCGTAGCGCTCGCGGGCGTCGCGAAGGCAGGCGGCGCTGGCAGAGTTGCAGGCGATCACCAGGGCCTTGACACCCTGCCCGACCAGTTGGTCCATCAACTCGAGGGCGTTGCTGCGCACCTCGGCCAGCGGCAAGGGACCGTACGGGCACCGCGCGGTGTCGCCGAGGTAGAGCAGCGCCTCGTGCGGCAACTGGTCGAGCACCGCCCGGGCAACGGAGAGGCCGCCGACCCCGGAGTCGAAGATCCCGATCGGCGCATCGCTCACGGCGCAAAGCGTACGCGGGACGCTACCCACAGGTGGCGGTCCGTCCACAGATCTCCCGCGGCTCGCGGTCGGCCGCCGGAGCAGCGCCACTCTCGACCATGGCATCGCCCGCCGAGCCCTCGTCGCTCGATCAGCTCCTCGACCACCAGTCGGGCGTTGTCTCACGACAGCAAGCCAACGCTCACGGCATCACCGACAATGCGATCGCCGCCCACGTGCTCGGCGGCCGATGGCAGCGCATCCACCCCGGCACGTACGCAACCTTTACCGGCCCGCTTCCTCGGGCCGCACAATTGTGGGCCGCCCTGCTCTACGCGGGCGCCGACGCCGTGCTCTGTGGCCCAACGGCAGCAGAGGTGGACGGCCTGATCGAACGACCGCGGGAGGCGAGCGTGCACGTCCTGGTGCCGATCCATCGCAGAGTCAGGCCACAGAGGGGCATCCGGGTGCACCGATCGCGCAGCCATGCGCAACACGGCCGCCGGGCCGCAGCACCGCCACGGACCAGGGTCGAGGACACCGTGCTGGACCTCGTGGCAAGAGCCACCACGGCCGACCAGGCGCTCGCGATAGTGGCCAACGCCTGCCAGCGCAGGAGGACGACGGCCAACCGGCTGGCATCGACTGTCACCACGCGGCGCAATCTCCGCTGGCGGTCTCCGGTTCTGGCGGCGCTGCGCGACATTGCCGAGGGCGCGCACTCCCTGCTCGAGATCCGTTACCTGCGCGATGTCGAGCGGAGGCACCGGCTGCCCGAGGGTCGTCGGCAGCGGGCTGTGCTGCGCGGCGCCCGCCGTGAATGGACCGATGTGAGCTATGACGACTACGCCACCTGTGTCGAGTTGGACGGCCGCCTTGGCCATGATCAGGTGACGGACGCGTGGCGGGACATGCGACGGGACAACCGCGCGGCGCTGGCAGGCGAGGTGTCGCTGCGCTACGGCTGGCTGGACGTGACCGGACGGGCGTGCGCCGTCGCCGGCGAGGTGGCCGAGGTCCTGCGTGCGCGTGGATGGGCCGGACAGCCCCGGCGCTGCGGAAACTCCTGCTGCCTATAGCCAGGGAGAGTTTCCGCAGCTCGGGATGGACACCGGCTAGGCCCAGAGTTGGCCGTCCAAGGCGGCCTCGGCCTCCTCCAGGGTGCCGGCGTAGGCGCCGGTGGAGAGGTACTTCCAGCCGGCGTCGGCGACGACGAAGGCGATGTCGGCCCGCTCCCCCTGCTCGACCGCCTCGGCCGCCACCCCCAGCGCGGCGTGCGCCACCGCCCCGGTCGAGATGCCGGCGAAAATGCCTTCCAGCTCGACCAGGTCACGGACCCTCCGCAGCGCCTCCCGCGGGCCGACGGAGAAGCGGCGGGTCAGCACCGAGCCGTCGTAGAGCTCGGGCACGAAGCCCTCGTCGATGTTGCGCAAGCCGTACACCAGCTCGCCGTAGCGCGGCTCTGCGGCGACGACCTGCACCGCGGGCACCTGCTCTCTCAAGAACCGGCCGGCGCCCATCAGGGTGCCCGTCGTGCCCAGGCCGGCGACGAAGTGGGTGATGCCGGGCAGGTCGCGCAGGATCTCGGGGCCGGTGCCCTCGTAGTGCGCCAGGGCGTTGGCCGGGTTGCCGTACTGGTAGAGCATCACCCACTCGGGGTGCTCCGCGGCGAGCACCTTGGCGATGCGGACCGCCTCGTTGGACCCGCCCGCGGCGGGTGAGAACCGCACCGACGCGCCGTACATCTGCAGCAGTTGGCGCCGCTCGACCGAGGTGTTCTCGGGCATCACGCAGATCAGCCGGTAGCCGCGCAGCTTGGCCACCATCGCCAGCGAGATGCCGGTGTTGCCGCTGGTCGGCTCGAGGATCGTGGCCCCCGGCTGGAGCAGCCCGTCCTTCTCGGCCGCCTCGACCATCGCGAGGGCGGCCCGATCCTTGACCGACCCGGTGGGATTGCGGTCCTCGAGCTTGGCCCACAGCCGCACGTCGCCGCTCGGTGACAGCCTCGGCAGCCCGACCAGGGGGGTCTCGCCGAGGGCGGACAGCAGCGAGTCGAAACGGCTCATGGGCGCACCGGGCTCAGCCGCCCGCGACGGCCGGCAGGATCGTCACCGAGTCGCCGTCCTTGACCGGCGTCTCCAGCGCGCCGGTAAAGCGCACGTCCTCGTCGTTGACGTAGACGTTGACGAACCGGTGCAGCG
>QHCA01000261.1 GCA_003244095.1 Pseudonocardiales bacterium
GTCTGCGGGTGCATCCCGGCCAGGGCCGCGGCGACGGAGATCACGAACACCTTGGCGTCGTCAGGGGCCACTGTCGCCCACCGCCTGCTGCAGGTGGACGCGAGGATCCCCTGGCGCGGCCTTGGCGTACGTCTCGAGCGCCTCTCGCGCCTCCTTGGACAGCCTCGCGGGTACGGCCACCTCCACCGTCACCATCAGGTCTCCGGCCGTGCCGTCCTTACGGTGCACGCCCTTGCCCTTGACCCGCATGGTGCGCCCGCTGGCCGTGCCCGGGGCGACCTTGAGGGTGACCGGCCCGGCGAGGGTCGGCACCGTGACGTTGGTGCCCAGTGCGGCCTCCGGGAAGGTGACCGGCACGATGAGCGTCAGGTTGTCGCCCTTGCGGCCGAACAGCGGGTGCGCCTTCACGTGCACGGTCACCAGGAGGTCGCCGGGTGGGCCGCCGCGCTCACCCGGTACGCCCTGGCCGGCCAGCCGGATCCGCTGGCCGTCCTCGACTCCGGGCGGGATGCGCACGGTGATGGTCCGGGTCGACGTCGACTGCCCCAGGCCACGGCACTCCGGGCACGGGTTGTCGATGATCGCCCCCGACCCGCGACACTCGCGGCAGGGCTCGCTGAAACTGAAGGCCCCCTGGTTGTGGTTGACCATCCCGTTGCCGAAGCAGCGCGGGCACATCCTCGGCTGCGTGCCGGGCCGCGACCCGCTGCCACCGCAGTGGGTGCACGGGCCGGGCGCGGCCAGCCGCAACGGCACCGTCACCCCGACGACCGCCTCTGTGAAGGCGAGGGTCACCTCCGTCTCCAGGTCGGCACCGCGGCGCGGGGCCGACCGGCCACGGGTGCCCCCGCCGCTGAAGATGTTGCCGAACAGGTCACCGAAGTCGAACTGCGTACCGCCCGGTTCCCCGGCACCGGGCATCCGCCGACCACCCGAGCCGAACAGCGACCGGGCCTCGTCGTACTCCTTGCGCCGCGCGATGTCGGACAGCACCGAGTGCGCCTCGGAGATCTCCTTGAAGCGCTGCTCCGCATCGGAGTCGCCCGGGTTCTTGTCCGGGTGCAGGTCACGCGCCAGCTTGCGGTAGGCCTTCTTGATGTCCGCCGCGCTGGCGTCCTTGGCGACGCCGAGGGCGGCGTAGTAGTCCTTCTCGATGTAGTCGCGGGTGCTCACCGGGCGTCAGCCGCCCGCCTCGGGGGATGCGGCGGGGGCGGGCGACTGGGGCTCCGCGACGGCGACCATCGCCGGGCGGAGCAGGCGCTCCCCGAAGGAGTAGCCGCGGCGCATGACCTCGACACAGCTCGGCTGGTCGACGTCCGGGCTGGTCGAGTGCATGACCGCCTCGTGCCGGGTCGGATCGAAGCCGTCGCCGACCTCGCCGAACGCCGTCAGCCCGATCTTGTCGAGCGTGCCCTCCAGTTGCTCGGCCACCGCGGCGAAGGCGCCGGTGAGGTCGCCGTGCTGGCGGGCCCGGTCGATGGTGTCCAGGATCGGCAACAGGGCGAACAGCAGCTGGGCCGCCGCCTGCTCGGCGCTGGCCAGCCGGTCGCGGTCGACCCGGCGCCGGTAGTTCGCGTACTCGGCGCTGACCCGCTGCAGGTCGGCGGTGCGTTCGGCCAGCTCTTGAGCCGGATCCGGCACCGCGCCCGGCAGGTCGGGCGCCGGGCCCTCGGGGGAGACCCCCGAGGCCGGCTCCCGCAACTCGCCGGTCTCGGGATCGAGCCGCCGCTTGTCGCGGATCACCACCCGTGGCACTTCCTCCTGCTCCTTGCCGGCGGGGGTCACGCCGACCGTCCCTCCTGCGGCTCGTCGTCGACGATCTCGGCGTCGATGACGTCCTGATCAGCGCCGGAAGCCGATCCGCCGGCCGATCCGCCGGCCGATCCGGCGCCCGCCTGCGGGCCACCCGCGCCCTCGCCGGCGTCCTGCTGGCCGGCGTACATGGCGGCCCCGATCTCCTGCGAGAGCCGGGCGACGTTGTCGTAGGACGTCTTGATCGCCGCGACGTCGGAGCCACCGAGGGAGCTGCGCAATTCGACGAGGGCCTCGTTGAGCTTGGTCTTGGACTCCTCGGGGATCTTGTCGCCGTTCTCCGCGATGAACTTCTCGGTCTGGTACTGCAGCGACTCGGCGTTGTTGCGGGTCTCGGCGTCCTCGCGGCGCTTGCGGTCCTCGTCGGCGTGGGCCTCGGCGTCGCGCATCATGCGCTCGATGTCGTCCTTGGGCAGCGCGGAGCCGCCGGTGATCGTCATCGACTGCTCGCGGCCGGTGCCNNTTGGCGTCGATGTCGAAGGTCACCTCGACCTGCGGCACGCCCCGCGGTGCGGGCGCGAGGCCGGTCAGCTCGAACATGCCGAGCTTCTTGTTGTACGAGGCCATCTCGCGCTCACCCTGGAACACCTGGATCTGCACCGAGGGCTGGTTGTCGTCGGCCGTGGTGAAGATCTCCGAGCGCTTGGTCGGGATGGTGGTGT
>QHCA01000262.1 GCA_003244095.1 Pseudonocardiales bacterium
TCGACGATCACCCAGCAGTACGTCAAGAACGCCTACCTCGGTCCGGAGCGCACCTTTGCGCGCAAGCGCAGCGAGATCATCCTCTCGGTCAAGCTCGACCGGGAATACTCCAAGCGGCAGATCCTCGAGTGGTACCTCAACACGATCTACTTCGGGCGGGGGGCGTACGGCATCGAGGCGGCGGCCGAGACCTACTTCGACCGGTCGGTGGGCAGGCTCACCGTCGAGCAGGCGGCCGTACTCGCGTCGGGCATCCGGGCGCCCGCGGCGTACGACCCCCAGGAGCACCCCCGCGCGGCCCACGACCGCTGGCACTACGTGCTCCGCGGCATGGTCGGGCAAGGCTGGCTGGCCAAGAGCCGGGCCGGGCAGGCGAAGTACCCGGCCGTACGACCGATCGGGGCGAGTGACTTCAACGACCTGTCCGGGCCGAAGGGCTACATCGTCTGGCAGGTAGTCAAGGAGCTGGCGGCACACGGCATCTCCGAGGACATGGTGCGCCGCGGCGGCCTGCGGATCGTCACCACGATCGACCGGCGGGCCCAGGAATCCGCCGTCGCGGCGATGGCCAGGGTGTTCGTCGGGCAGCCCGCGGACCTGCAGCAGGCCCTGGTCGCCGTCGAGCCCGGCACCGGGCGGGTCCGGGCGTACTACGGCGGTAAGGACGGCTACGGGGCCTGGGACCACGCGGTACGCGCGCTCCGCCCGGCCCCTCGATCGCGCCCTACGTCCTCGCCGAGGCATTGAGCCGCGGCGTCGGGCTCGAAACGGTGTGGGACGGCACCTCGCCGCAGCGTTTCGGCGACCGGGTCGTCACCAACAGCGGGGACGGCCAGGGCGTTCGATGCCCGCACTGCGACCTGTTGCGGGCCACGACGCTCGCGGCCAATCCGGTCTACTACGCGCTCACGGCCAAGGTGGGTGCGGCGAACGCTACCCGGCGGGCCGCCCTGGCCGGGATCCGCACCCTGGCCGGCCGGCCGATCCAGCAGTTCGTCACCTCCGGCATGCTGACCAACGGCTTCGGCACCGGCGACTTCGCCGTGTCCCCGCTGGACCAGGCCACCGGTTACGCGACATTCGCAGCCGGCGGGGTGCGGCACGATCCCTACTTCGTCGACCGGGTGGAGAAGCTGACCGGCGGCCGGGGCGTCTACACCCACCGGCACAGTGTGGGCCGACGGGCGTTCTCCCCGTGGGTGGCCGAGCAGGCAACGTTCGCGATGGAGGCGACGCTCTGGCAGCGCACCGGCACCCCCTTCGACCGCAGCCTCGCCGACTGGCGACCAGCGGCGGCGATGCTCGGCACCGCCCAGGGGCCCGCGGGCGCGAAGGGCGCCGGCAGCACCAACACGGCCGCCTGGACGTGCGGCTTCACACCGCAGCTGGCGGCCGCCGTCTGGGTGGGACCCGACCGCAAGTCCCTGGTCGACAAGGCCGGCCGGCAGGTGTACGCGATCGGCCTGCCCGCGCTGACCTGGAAGGCGTTCATGGACGGGGCACTGCGCGGCCAGCCGCAGCTACCACTCGCCGGAGAGTCGCCCAAGAGCGTGCGCGCCGGGCCGCAGCCACCCACAGCCAGCGTTCGGTGAACATGCGCAGTTGCGAACGCGACACGCCGGAGAACCCCGCAAGCCTGCATGATCACCGCAATGGGGCTCGTCCTCCCGGGCATCAGCTCTGATCGTCCTGACGACGCCATCGCCGCGCTAAGACCACCGTCTGGGTTCGGTGGCGGTGGCCGCGTTAGGCCGATCGGACTCAAGTCGTTCAATGGGCGTCCCGATGGGCGTCAGGTGACCGACCATGGAAAAGCCTCTGCGCGCGGCCGGCCGCGCGCGCCGCGAGGAACTGTTTCGCATGGCCCCGGGAGGACGGTGGTCGGCCGCCTGCTCCCGGCCACGGCCGGCGTCCTGACGGTGCTGGGTTTCCTGCGCTGGCTGGGCGAGGAGCAGGGGTTGTACGGCCCCTTGGTGGGGATTGCCCTGCTGATGGTGGCCGCAATCGCCGTTATCGCCGGATTGCTGTTGTATTTCGCCAGGTGGCTGGACCGCGACTATGCGACGCGGCGTGAGGTGGAGGGGACGCTGAGCCGCAGCTCCCGATACTTCGAGCTTTCCCGTGATCTGGTCTGCACCGCCGGCTTCGACGGGTACTACCGGGAGCTGAACGCGTCGTGGACGCAGGCGCTGGGGTGGACCGAGGCAGAGTTGCGTTCACGCCCGTTCGTGGAGTTCGTCCACCCCGATGACCGCGAGAGCACCGAGCTGGAGAGTGCCGCCCTGGCCGAAGGCGGTGTGACGGTCGACTTCGTCAACCGCTATGCGACCAAGGACGGCGGCTGGCGGTGGATCGACTGGAAGGCGGTGGCCAACGTGGAGGAGGGTCTGATCTACGCCTCTGCCCGTGACATCACCCACCGCAAGAGGGCCGAGGCGGCCCTGGAAGCCAGCGAACGGCAGACCCGGCTGATCCTGGAGACGGCGCACGACGCGTTCATATCGATCTCCGCCGACGGTCTGATCATCGACTGGAATCCACAGGCGGAAACCACTTTCGGCTGGTCCCGCCACGAGGTCCTCGGCCGTGAGCTGGCCGCGACGGTCCTCCCCGAAACTCACCGGGAGGCACACCGCCGCGGCATCCAACGTTTCCTCGCTACAGGTGAGGGCCAGGTGATCGGCCAGCGGCTGGAGGTGACGGCGCTGCATCGCGACGGCCGCGAATTCCCCATCGAGCTGACGATCTCACCCTTGGAAACGAAGGACGGCTACCGGTTCAACGCCTTCCTTCGTGATATCACCGACCGCAACCGCGCTCAGGAGGACCTTGCCCTGGCCCGGGACCAGGCGGTCGCCAACTCGCAGATGAAGTCGATGTTCGTAGCGAACGTGAGCCATGAGATCCGAACACCGATGAACGGTGTGATCGGGATGATCGCGCTGCTGCTCGACACCGACCTTGACGACGAGCAGCGCGAGTACGCCCAGACTGTTTCCTCTTCCGGGGAGGCGCTGCTGAACATCATCGACGACATCCTGGACTTCTCCAAGATCGAGGCCGGAAAGCTCGAACTCGACCAAACCGACTTCGACCTGCGCGACGCGGTCGAACGGGCCAGCGGGATGCTCGCCGCCCGCGCGCAGGAAAAGGGCCTCGAACTCGTCGTCGCGGTCGACCCCGACGTGCCGGCGCTGGTACACGGTGATGCCGCCCGCCTGCGTCAGGTGATCTCCAACTTCGTCTCCAACGCGATCAAGTTCACCGCGCAAGGCGAGGTCGTCGTCAGGGTCAGCACCGTACCTGGGCAGCAGAGCGCCGCGACGCGGGTGCGGCTGACCGTGTCCGACACCGGCATCGGCATCCAAGCCGACGCGCTGGACCGGCTGTTCACACCGTTCTCCCAGGCGGACAGCTCCACCACCCGCAAGTACGGTGGCACCGGCCTGGGCCTGGCGATCTCCCGGCAGCTGGTCGAACTGATGGACGGTCAGGTCGGCGCCGACAGCGAGCCCGGCCAGGGAAGCTCCTTCTGGTTCGAGGTTCCGCTGGTCCACGCCGAGCACACCACCACCCCGGCCGAGGAGGACCACGAGCTGGCCGGGCTGCGGGTCCTCGTCGTCGACGACAACACCACCAGCCGGCGCACCCTACAGCGACAGCTGGGTTCCTGGCAGATGAGCTGCCAGGTCGCGGGCGACGCCTCTGCCGCCATCGATCTGCTGGCATCGGCCGCCGCCGCGGGCATGCCTTACACGGTCGCCCTGCTCGACCAGAACATGCCCGACATCGACGGACCCGCGCTCGCCCGGACGATCCGCGCCCGACCCGCCCTGCAGGGCATCCGGCTGATCCTGCTCACCCCACCCGGCGGCCGCACCGACACACTCCCAGAGGCCGCCCTCGATGGGACGCTCAGCAAGCCGGTCCGCCAGTCCCGGCTCTACGAGGAACTCCAGGCCGTCATCACAGGTGCCAGCCCCACCACCAGGCGGGCCCGAAACAGTCCTGCGGGCGGCCCCGACGTGTCCGGGCCCGGCGTCGGCCCGTACATCCTGGTAGCCGAGGACACCCCGGTAAATCAGCAGGTTGCCATCCGCATGCTGGAAAAAAGCGGCTTCCGACCCCACATCGCCGCCAACGGGCGCAAAGCACTGCAGGCCCTGACCGAAGGCTCCTACGCGGCGGTGCTGATGGACTGCCAGATGCCCGAACTCGACGGCTACGAGACGACCCGGGAGATCCGCCGCCGCGAGCACGACACCGGCCAGCACATTCCGATCATCGCCATGACCGCCAACTCCATGCAGGGCGAACGCGAACGGTGCCTGGCCGCCGGCATGGACGACTACCTCAGTAAACCGCTCCGCAAGCAAGCACTCAACGACGCCCTCACCCGCTGGATCCCCACACCGCCAGTAAGCACAACCCACCGCGACACGCCGCCGGCCGCCCCGGGCGGCCCCGAACTCCTCCACGAAACCGTGATCGCCGAACTGGAGGGCCTCGACGGCGAAGTGCTCCCCGCGCTCCTCACGCTGTACTTCGACGAAGCCGCCAGCAGCATCACCGAACTCGCCGGCGCCATCAGCGGGGGCCAGCCGCTCACCGTCGCCCAGAGCGCACACAAACTCAACGGCAGCAGCAGCGCCCTCGGCGCGCAACATGTCGCCACCCTCGCCGCCGAACTCCAAGCGACCGCAACCGCCAACGACCTGTCCGGCGCCGATCAGTTGCTCGATAGGCTCCGCGCCGGCATCGACGAAACCCGAAAGGCCTTCCGCAGCCGGACGCCGCAACCAAGGCGGCCCTCGGTGAGTTGACTGAGCCCAACGACGGCGATGACAGTGGGAGTCAGGTCGCCTTGAACCGGTGTGCGCCGTTACCGGACCGTGACCAAGCTCGACAGCAGTACGCCCCCCTGAATGTGCGGCTGGATGACCGTTCTGTCATCCAGCCGTAGTCCTTTCGGCTCGATTTCGTCGTACAGCCGACTTAGCGGTTGTGCGGCCGTTCCCGGCTCGTGTACATACCTGGTGATCAGCGAACGTGCAAGCTGGCAGGCGGGCGTACAGCCACATTCTTCACCGGTTGTCCCGGGGGGGTCATGGAGCAACTGCTAGTCGTCGAAGACGAAGACCGCCTCGGCCGATTCATTGCCCGGGCGCTGCGGGGGCAGGGCTACGACGTCGACGTCGCCCGGACCGGCCCCGAGGGGCTGGCCTGCGCGCTCGCGCGGCAGTACGACCTGCTGCTCCTCGACCTCATGCTGCCCGGGATGGGCGGCGCGGACGTGCTCCAGGAGTTGCTGCGGCACCGCCCCGAGCAGCGGGTGCTGGTGCTGTCGGCCAGCCCCGACGTCGACGTCCGGATGAAGGTGGTCGAGCTCGGTGCCGTCGACTTCCTGGCCAAGCCGTTCGCCGTGGCCGAGCTGGCGGCCAGGGTGCGCACCCGGCTGCGGATCGAGCCGGTCGCGGCGGGGCCGGCGGCCGGCGCGGCGGACAACTGGCTGGAGGTCGGTGCGCTGCGCCTGGACCTGCGCCGCCACGTGCTCGTCCTCGTCGACCGGACGATCCCCCTGTCGCAGCGCGAGTTCCTCCTGCTCGCGCACCTGATGCAGCGGGCCGGCGAGGTATGCAGCCGCGAGGAGCTGCTCGCCGACGTCTGGGGCTATACCTTCGACCCGGGAGGCAACGTAGTGGATGTCCACGTCCGCCGGCTGCGGTCGAAGCTCGAGGTCCAGCGGATCGAGACGGTGCGCAATGTTGGCTACTGCCTTCTCGCCAGCTAGCCGCAACCGGCTCGTCGCCTGCTGAACCGCCGTCGTCCTGATCAACATCGCGGCGATGTACGGCATCCCCGGGCGCGGGCGAGCATGAGCACGCTGGCAACGACGCCGGTCCAGCCAAGAACGGTCAGCCGCGGGTCGGATCTGTGCAGCCCGTAGACACCCCAGCAGAGGAGTTCGGCGAGGATGAGCTGCCATGTCCCCCGCGAGATGCCCGTCGGCCTGTCGGTGCGGTAAGCGGTCCACACCGACGGCGCGACCTGGAGCACGAACGACGCGGCCAACGCGGTGCCGAGACCGGCGCGGCCTGCGAGGGCCCAGGCGAGGGCGAGCACGCCGCCCCAGGCAGCGGTAACCGCAGCCGTTCGGTGCGGCACTGAACTGCGGCGCGCGAGCAGGACAGCCAACACTCCCGCGAGGAGGGTCGCCGACGTCGCCGGCACGAGCGCGATCCAGAAATGGGAGAGCGCGAAGTAGGCCATCCACCCGCCGTTGCTCACACTCGTCAGCGCCGCCCACGACCACGACACCCCGGCCGCGTCGCCCGTACGCGAGACGCCAGCGAGCTGTGGCAGGAACTGCGGCACCGCGAACACCGCCGCCGCGATGGGCAGCCAGTCCAGTGCTCCGCCCACCTGCGGACCTCCTCGCCGTGTGACCGCGATGCGTGATCAGCCAATATATGCCCGTCGTCGCAGCACTTTCTTCCATGTTCTACGATCCTGGTTGTCGGGACTGCAATAATCATGCGCATGGACGCGATTGACAGACATATCCTTGCTGAGCTGCAGATCGAGGGCCGGCTGACCGTCGCCGAGCTCGCCGAGCGGGTACGGCTCAGCGCCGCGCCCTGCCACCGTCGGCTGCGAGAGCTGGAGCGAACGGGAGCGATCAAGGGGTACCGGGCCGTGGTCGACCCGACCGTGGTCGGCCTCGGGTTCGAGGTCCTTGTCAGCGTGACGATGGACCGCGAGGACGCTGCCACCATCATCGCGTTCGAGGCTGCGCTCGCCGCTGTCCCCGCGGTGCAGCATGCGGAGCGACTGTTCGGCGATCCCGACTACCTGTTGCGGGTCGCTGCCGCCGACCTCGGGGGGTACGCGGCACTACGCGACGAAACGCTCTCCGCGCTTCCTGGCGTTCAGCGGCTCACCTCCACCATCGTGATGAAGCGAGTCGTGGACAACCGGCCACTGCCCCTCGACCTTGCGTCGGGCCGCGGCCCGCGACCCGCGCGGCCGCGCAGGAGCCGTTGAGTTGGATCCCCTGACCTTGGCCGACCGAGAAGGACTCCCTCCCGGATGTCGTCGACGCCTGGTGCTGGCCGCGGCTGCCTGGCGGACGCGCGCGGAGCCGGGTCGCCAGCCGGAGGACGACGGCCAGGCAGAGCAGGACGACCACGCCCAGTACCACCGCCTCCGCGGGGCGATGGTGCCGGAGCAACTCCGCCGTGCTCAGCACGGTCGCGGCAGCGGCCGCGACGAGAGCCATCCCGGTGTGCAGCCGCGGCACCTCCATGTGCGGCCAGTCGGCGGCCGCGTCACCGGCCACCGGCTCGGCAAGGGTGCGCCGGTGCCCGGCCAGAGCGCGGGAGGTCCACGCGTCTGTCCGCGCGCGGCCGAGCCGGTGCAGCAGGCCGGACAGCGCGAGCAGTACGGCGGCATAGGCGGCCACGAAGACGACGTCGGCGCGCATGCCGGCCTACCTCAGCGGTCCGGCGGCGGTGGCCTCGGCCGGGGTATGGGCCTCGACCTCGGTGAACAGCCGCAGGTCGTCGGCGTCGCGCTCGGCGTGCTGCCGGCCGCGATGCCGGACACCCTGATAGGCCAGCCACAACTGCGGCAGGACGCCGCCGATGATGAACAGCAGGTCACCGGGCAGGCGCAGCCACTCCAGCAGCCGGTTGGTGTCGCTGGTGATGAAGGCCAGCGATCGCGCGTCGTAGTAGCCGATGTCGACCGAGTGGTAGAGCTGCAGGATGCCGAGGGGCAGCAGCGTGACGAACATCATCCAGGCCAGGCCGATGTTCAGCGACCAGAAGCTGATCGCGGCCAGCCGGTCCGACCACTTCTCGGCGGGTACGAGGTAGCGCAGCGCGAACATCGAGAAACCGACCGCCAGCATGCCGTACACGCCCATCATCGCGCCGTGCGCGTGGTTTGCCGTCAGCGCCGTACCGATCTCGTAGTAGCTCACGATCGGCAGGTTGATCAGGAAGCCGAACACCCCGGCGCCCAGGAAGTTCCAGAACCCGACCGCCACGAGGAACATGACCGCCCACCGGTGCGGGAACGGCGTCGAACTCCTCGCCCCCTGCCGGGCGCCGAGCCGGATGAAGCTCCAGGCCTCCACGGTGAGGAAGGTCAGCGGGATCACCTCGAAGGCCGAGAAGAACGCGCCGAGGGCCAGCACCGAGGCCGGCTCGCCGTTGAAATACCAGTGGTGCGCCGTCCCGATCACCCCGCCGGCGCTGTACAGCACGATGTCGAGGTAGATCACCCGCAGCGCGATCCGCTCGCGGACCACGCCGAGCAGCACGAAGATGTAGGCGACCATGACGGTGGTGAACAGTTCGAGGAAGTCCTCCACCCACAGGTGCACGACCATGAACCGCCAGAAGTCGGTGATGGTGTAGTCGGAGGAGTGCTGCGCGAGCAGGCCGGTGGCGTAGACCACCGGGAGCGCCAGGGCGGCGAAGAAGAACAGCCAGGGCATGTTGGCCCGGCTCTCCGCCGCCAGCCGCCGGCGCAGCCCCCGCCAGAGAATCGCGACCCAGAAGACCATCCCGACGGTGAGCAGGACCTGCCAGAACTTGCCGAGGTCGAGGTACTCGAAGCCCTGCATGCCGAACCAGTGCCACAGCGAGCCGAAGGCCCCCCGGATCCCGGCCAGCTCGCCGAGCAGCGAGCCCACCACCACGACGACCAGGGCCCCGAGGAGGCCATAGGCCAGGCCGCCCTGGCCCCTGCGCTCCCGCTGACGGGTGATCATCGGCACCAGGAAGATTCCAGCGGCAAGGAAGGAGGTGGACACCCAGAACAGCGAGAGTTGCACGTGCCAGGTACGGACCACGTTGTACGGGAGCCACCGGTCCAGCGGGATGCCGAAGAAACTGCCCAGGTCGGCGCGGTAGTGCTCGCTGGCCGCACCGACGAGTGTCTGCGCGAGGAACAGCGCTGCCATCGTGAAGAAGAACCAGGCGCAGGCCCGCTGCGACGGCGTGAGGGCCACCGCCTGCGGCTCACGGAAGCGCAGCTCGGACTGCTCGCGGCCGTGCCAGCCCAGCCAGTTCCACCGGCCGAAGGCCGCGAACAGCGC
>QHCA01000263.1 GCA_003244095.1 Pseudonocardiales bacterium
CTCGAGCACGTGCTTGCCGACGATTTCGGGCAGCGGGATCGGATACACGCCGTCGAAACAGGCCCGGCACAGCCGCGTCTTCGGCTGCTCGGTCGCCGCGATCAGCCCGTCCAGGGACACATAGCCGAGCGAGTCGGCGCCGATGGACGCGCGGATGCCTTCGTTGTCCAGGCCGCTGGCCACGAGCTCGGCGCGGGAGGCGAAGTCGATGCCGTAGAAGCACGGCCACCTCATCGGCGGGCTGGAGATGCGTACGTGCACTTCGGTGGCGCCGGCTTCGCGCAGCATTCGAACCAGCGCCCGCTGGGTGTTGCCACGCACGATCGAGTCGTCGACCACGACCAGCCGCTTGCCCCGGATCACGTCGCGCAGCGGGTTCAGCTTGAGCCGGATGCCGAGCTGCCGGATGGTCTGCGAGGGCTGGATGAACGTGCGGCCGACGTAGGTGTTCTTGACCAGACCCAGGCCGTACGGGATGCCGCTCGCCTCTGCGTACCCGACCGCGGCGGGGGTGCCCGACTCCGGCACCGGGATGACCAGGTCGGCCTCGGCCGGAGCCTCGCGGGCCAGCGTGCGGCCGACCTCGACCCGGGTGGCGTGCACGGACCGGCCGGCGATGGTGGTGTCGGGCCGGGCGAGGTAGACGTACTCGAACAGGCAGCCCTTGGGCGCGGCCGGGGCGAAGCGCGAGGCGCGCAGGCCGTGCTCGTCGACGGCGATCAGCTCACCCGGCTCGATCTCCCGGACCACCGAGGCGCCGATGATGTCCAGCGCCGCCGTCTCGCTGGCCACCACCCAGCCGCGCTCCAGCCGGCCGAGGACCAGGGGACGGACGCCCTGGGGGTCCCGGGCGGCGTACAGGGTGTCCTCGTCCATGAAGACCAGCGAGTACGCCCCGCGCAGCTTCGGCAGCACCTCCAGGGCGGTAGCCTCCAGCGACAGGTCGGGCCGTGCCGCGAGCAGCCGGGACACGACTTCGGTGTCGCTGGTCGCGCCGTTGCCGACGTCGGTGCCACAGGGGTCGACCAGCGCGGCGAGATCGGCGGTGTTGACCAGATTGCCGTTGTGGGCCAGCGCCACGGTCGCGCCGGCGCTGGTCGAGGCGAGGGTGGGTTGGGCGTTTTCCCAGGTGGGGCCGCCCGTCGTGGAATAGCGGGTATGGCCGATGGCCAGCCGGCCGCTCATGGAGTTGAGCGTGGTCTCGTCGAAGACCTGCGCGACCAGGCCGAGATCCTTGTAGACCATGATCCCGGAGCCGTCGCTGACCGCGATGCCGGCGGCCTCCTGGCCCCGGTGCTGCAGGGCATAGAGGCCGAAGTAGGTGAGCTTGGCGACCTCCTCACCCGGTGCCCAGACCCCGAAGACGCCGCAGGCGTCCCGCGGGGGCGGGTCGAGGGGGTCGATGTCGTGGGTCAGCCTGCCGTCGCCTCTACCCGTCATCTCGCTCCGCTCCTCGCTTCGCTCGATGCTCACTCGACACGGTGGGCGGAGCTCCTCGTGACGGAGGTGGGGAAGCTGCCAGGGCCAATCATAGTCCGATAGCACGGCGAGCCCCGCGGCGGCGCACGGGCGCGGCCTCCGCGCGTGGATGCGGCCTTGACGATGAAGACGGCGTTGGTGTCGCCCCGCGCGTCGAGGGTAAGCGCGAACGCCGGGTAGACGGTTGGCAAAGCGTGCGATTCCTCGTCGGCATGCCCGGAAGTCGCTGCCGGATAGGCGGGACGGTTCTAGTCTTTGTCCTGCGACCGGACATGCTGGAGACCGACCGGAAGGAGCCCTTGTTGCCACGGCTACCGGACCATTCCCGCTTCGCGATCGTCGGCGCCGGGATCCACGGGCTGTCCACCGCCTGGCACCTGGCCGATCTGCTTGTCGCCCGAGGTGAGGACCCCGACGTCCTGGTGCTGGACAAGACGGCCGTGGGTGCCGGCGCGTCGGGCATCGCGTGCGGTGTCGTGCGCAACAACTACTTTCAGCCGGCGATGCGCGAGCTCATGGCGCACTCGGTGGCGGTGTGGGAGTCCGACCCCGAAGCGTTCTCGTACCACCCCGTCGGCTACCTGCAGATTTCCCCCGATGTCATGCACGAAGACGTCGCGACGATCTACGCCCAGCAGCAGGCGATCGGCTACGACTCGACCTTTGTCGAAGGGGCTGCTGCGTCCCAGCGCTACCTGGAGTCGATCTTCTCCGACTGGCAGGCGCAGAACATCACCAGCGTGCTGCACGAGCGCCGGGGCGGGTACGCCAACAATCAGGCCTCGCTGCGCGGGCTGGCGGCCAAGGCCCGGGCCGCCGGAGTGCGGATCGAGACGGGGGTACGGGTCATCGACCTGACCGACGGTGGGGCCGTCGTACACACTTCGGCCGGCTCGGTGCGGTGTGACTGTCTTGTCGTCGCGGTGGGGCCGTGGGTGCGCGACTTCTGGTCGATGCTGCGGCTGCCCGAGACGGTGTCGGTGGTCGGCCGCGACGGGCGGTCCTACCAGCGGCCGATGTGGACGTACTGGTCGCTGCAGGAGGGCACGCTCGGCGTCGACCCGACGTTCCTGACTGACAACCGCGGGGAGATGCCACCCGTGGTGCACGTCGACACCGACGCCCCGCTCTACGACGACCTCGACGGCTCGCTCGTCACCGATCGGCTATGGGGTATCTACTTCAAACCCGACTTCAACTTCGGCGGTGTGCAGGGCGGCGCCATGCCCTTTGTCGTCGACCGGCCGGCGGGCGGGGTGGCGGTTGACCCGTACGGACCGGCCAGTCCGGACTTCGTGGTCGGGCCGGACTTCGCCCGGATGCGGACGGCCGGCCTCGCGCACTGCCTGAAGCGATTCGAAGGCAAGCGCCCGCTGTTCTCCAAGGAGCCGTCCGGCGGGATCGGTTGCTTCACCCCGGACAGCTTCCCGGTGTTCGACGTGTTCGGTGAGAACGCCTACGTCATCGCCGACTCCAACCACGG
>QHCA01000264.1:0-6497 GCA_003244095.1 Pseudonocardiales bacterium
GCGGTGCGACAGGCAGCGCCGGGCCCGCTCGCGCAAGGCGGTGACGGCAACGGCGCGGGCCTCGACCATCACCAGGGGGTCGGCCAGCACCGGCCGGGTGCGCAGCGCCTCGACCCGGTGCTGCTCGCGGTCGATCCGGGCGAGCACCACGCGCCGCAGCCGGCCGAGGGTCACGTCGAGGCCGCGCTGCTCCTCGGCCACGTCGGGGACCACCCGCTTGCCCGCGTCGGTCGGCGTGGAGGTGCGCAGGTCGGCCACGTAGTCGAGCAACGGCGTGTCGGCCTCGTGGCCGATCGCGCTGACCACGGGAGTACGGCAGGCGGCCACTGCCCGGCACAGCGCCTCGTCGCTGAAGGTCAGCAGGTCCTCGACCGAGCCGCCGCCCCGGGCCACCACGACGACGTCGACCTCGGGGTCGGTGTCGAGGGCGCGGATCGCCGCGATGACCTCGCCGGCCGCGCCGGCACCCTGGACGGCGACGCCCAGCACCCGGAACCGCACCGCCGGCCACCGGGCCGTCGCGTTGGACAGCACGTCACGCT
Source organism: Pseudonocardiales bacterium (assembly GCA_003244095.1). Taxonomy (GTDB): domain Bacteria; phylum Actinomycetota; class Actinomycetes; order Mycobacteriales; family QHCA01; genus QHCA01. Next base: position 543 of record QHCA01000264.1, read on the forward strand.
CGGCGGCGCTGGCCCGGCCGGTGACCAGCCCGACGCAGCGCGGCAGGAACGGCAGCGGTCGCTTGCGCTCCGCGGCGAACAGGCCCTCGGCAGCCAGGACACCCTTGAGCTGCTCCAGGCGAGCCAGCAGGGCACCCACGCCGACCGCGCGGATCTCGGTGGCCCGCAGGTGCAGGGAGCCGCGGGCGGCGTAGAACTCCGGCCGGGCCCGGACGACCACCCGGGTGCCCTCGGCCAGGGGCGGCGTCACGTCGGCGTACACCGTTCGCGGGCAGGTCACGCTCAGCGAGATGGCGGCAGCCGGATCGCGCAGCGTGAGGTAGACGGTGGGCACGCCCGGCCGGACGGTGACCTGGGCCACCTGACCTTCCACCCAGACCTCGCCGAGCCGGGCCACCCAGCCGGCGATCTTCTGCGCGACGACGCGGACCGGCCATGGCTCCTCCGCGGAGGTCGGGCGTTCGCTCACCTTCACCGCTTTCCAGCTCCGCCCCATCCAGCGCTATCCGGGATAACGCTGCTTTCGGGGCTCGGATACCGACGTTATCCGGGATAACGCTGGGTGGGGAACGGGTGGGCGGCCGCCCCCGGCGGCGGCCGTACCCTGAGATCGTGACCGACGAACGCAAGCGCGTGCTCCTGGCCCGGCCCCGCGGCTATTGCGCCGGTGTCGACCGGGCCGTCGTGACGGTCGAGAAGGCGCTCGAGCTGTACGGCGCGCCGGTGTACGTCCGCAAGCAGATCGTGCACAACCTGCACGTCGTGCGCAGCCTGGAGGCGCGCGGCGCGATCTTCGTCGAGGAGGCCGACGAGGTCCCGGAGGGCGCCAGGGTGGTGTTCTCGGCGCATGGCGTGGCGCCGGTGGTGCACGAGCAGGCGGCCCGGCGAAACCTGCGGACCATCGACGCCACCTGTCCGCTGGTCACCAAGGTGCACGTCGAGGCTCGCCGCTTCGCCGCCGATGACTGCGACATCGTCCTCATTGGACACGAGGGCCACGAGGAGGTCGTCGGCACCACAGGGCAGGCGCCCGACCGGGTCCACCTGGTCGACGGGCCGGGTGAGGTGGACTCCTTGCAGGTACGCGACCCCAAGCGGGTCGCCTGGGTGTCGCAGACCACCCTGTCGGTCGACGAGACGATGCAGACCGTCGCTGCCTTACGCCGGCGCTTCCCGGACCTGATCGATCCGCCGAGTGACGACATCTGCTATGCCACGCAGAACCGCCAGGTCGCGGTCAAGGACATCGCGGCCCGCTGCGAACTTTTACTCGTGGTCGGCTCGACCAACTCATCCAACTCCGTCCGGCTGGTGGAGGTCGCCCTCGATTCGGGTGCGCCGGCCGCGCACCTGGTCGAGAACGCTGCCGCGATCGACCCCGCGTGGCTGGCCGGCGTGACCACCGTCGGCGTGACCAGCGGTGCGTCGGTGCCCGAGCTGCTCGTCGACGAGGCGCTGGCCTGGCTGGCCGGCCGCGGGTACGCCGACGTCGACGAGGTCACGTCAGCCGAGGAGCACCTCGTCTTCGCGCTGCCGCAGGAGATCCGCCGCGACCTGCGCGCCGCGGCCGCGGCGCCGCCCTGCTGACCGCACCGGCCGTGATCTGGGTCGTCGCCGGGCCTCCCGGGGCCGGCAAGTCCACTGTGGCGCAGGTGCTACTCGGCGTCCTGCGACCGGCGCCTGCCCTGCTCGACAAGGACACGGTGTACGGCGGGTTCGTCGCGGCCCTGCTGGCGGCCGGCGGCCGGCCGGGTGGCGAGCGCGAGGGCAGTTGGTACGACGAGCATGTCAAGGCGCACGAGTACGCCGGGCTGACCGCCGCGGCCCGGCAGATCCGCGAGGCTGGATGCCCGGTCCTGCTCGTGGCACCCTTCACTGCCGAGATCCGGGACTCCGACCGCTGGGCGTCCTGGGTGGCCCGGCTCGGCGGGGAGCCGGTCCGGCTGGTGTGGGTGCGCTCCGACGCCGAGTCGTTGCGGGCCCGGCTGATCGCCCGCGGGTTGCCGCACGACGCCGGCAAGCTGGCCGAGTTCGCCGCCTTCGTGGCCCGGATGCGGCCCGCCGAGCCGCCTCCTGTGGCGCACCTCGAGGTCGACAACCGGCCCGGTGCGCCGCCGCTGGCCGGCCAGGTCGCGGCCGGCCTGGGATGACCGGCGGGTCGTTCGGCGTTTGCGTGTCGTACCGACAGCCGAGCAAGGAGTGACGTGAAGGTAGAGATCTGGTCCGACGTGGTCTGCCCGTGGTGCTACATCGGCAAGCGCCGGTTCGAGGCCGCGCTGGCGCGGTTCGCGCACCGCGACGAGGTCGAGGTGACGTGGCGGGCGTTCGAGCTCGACCCGGCCGCACCACGCGGGCGTGAGGGCGAGCTGGCCGACCACCTGGCCACGAAGTACGGCGTGTCCCGCGAGCAGGCGCAGGCGATGCACGACTCGATGACCGAGAGGGCCGCGGCCGAGGGCCTGATCTTCCGCTTCGACCGGGCCCGCTCCGGCAACACCTTCGACGCGCACCGCCTGCTGCATCTGGCCGCCGACCGCGGTGTGCAGGGCGCGGTCAAGGAGCGGCTGATGTCGGGGTACCTGATCGACGGCGAGGCGATCGGCGACCCCGAGGCGCTGGCGCGGCTGGCGGCCGAAGCGGGCCTCGACCCCGACGAGGCGCGTGCGGTGCTGGCCGGCGACGGCTTCGCGGCGGAGGTCCGGGCCGACGAGGCTCAGGCGCAGGCCTTCGGTGTCACCGGCGTGCCGTTCTTCGTCGTCGACCGGCGCTACGGAGTGGCCGGCGCCCAACCGGCGGAGGTGCTCTTGGAGGTGCTCGGCAAGGCGTGGGCCGACGAGCACCCGCTCAGCTTGGTCGCAGTCGGTGACGAGGCGGCGGGCGCCTGCGACGACGGGTCCTGCGCGGTCTGAGGGTCAGCCCGGGATGGGGGCGTTGGTGGTCGCGCCCCAGCCGTGCCACCGGTCGATCTCGATCCAGGCGTTGAACCGCTTGCGCTCGCGGTTGCTGTAGGGCTCGCCCGTGTAGTGCCGGGCGATCCGGTCGATGCCGGCGAGGCCGCCGTCCTCTTCGAGCCGTACGACCCTGCCCTGCACGCTGATGTGGGTGTACCAGTCCTCGGCGTCCAGGACCGTCAGCGAGACGCGCGGGTCGTCGCGCAGGTAGTCCAAGCGCTTACGGCCCTCGTCCATGTTGACCAGGATCTGGCCGTCCTCGACGACGTACCAGGTCGCCACGGAGACCGGCTGACCGTCGGACCGCAGCGTGGTGATCACCGCCGGGTTGGGTTTGGCGAGCAACTCCTGCACCTGCGGGGGGAACGGCGGCTGTGGCATCCGCAGACTCTCTCGCACGACGAGCAGCACGGCAACAGGAACCGGGGCGGTCTCGGGCGCGTCACACCGGTATGCGACTGCCATCGAGAGGTATCGGCGTCCTGGTGCTGCTGGCCGGGCTGCTCGGCGCGTGTGCCTCGCCGAATGCCCCGGACGGCGGTGCGCCCGCACCGACGCACCACGCGACGGACACTTCGCTGACGATTACGGTCACGCCCAGCAAGACCGCCCCGCCGGAGACCTGGACGCTGGCCTGCCCGGGAGCGGTCGGCACGCTGCCGAAGGCGGTGGATGCGTGCGCGTTCGTGGCCAAGACCCCGGTATCGGCGCTCGCACCGGTGCCCGGTCACCCGGCCTGCACCATGATCTTCGGCGGGCCGCAGGTGGCCACCGTCACGGGCACCTGGCGCGGCCAGCCGGTCGATGCGCGGTTCGCCCGCGACAACGGGTGTGAGGTGGCTCGATGGGACAAGGCCAAGCCGCTGCTCGGTGCCGCGGGCGCCTGAGCTGCCGCCCGGCACAGCCCAGGGCGGCTAGCCCCCGGCGTGACGTTGCGCCGGCCAGGATTCGGTCGCCTGGGCTGGCAGCGCGACCAGCGCGTCGTTGACCGACGCGACAAGCTCGGGCGCCTGCATCTGCCGGGTGACAAGCTCGACCTGCCCCGGGCTGGGCAGGTCCTCGTCGCAGACCTTGAGATCGCTGAGCTTGCGGGCCGTCACCAGCACTCGGCCCTCCAGCGAGCTGACGGTGCTGTTGTAGGCGGCCACGGCGTTGTTGAGCTGCCCACCGAGCTTGCTCATGTGCCCGCCCATCGTCGCCAGGCGACCGTGCAGCTCGCGGCCCAGCGCGTGGATGTCGGCGGCGTTGCGGGCCAGCGCCTCCTGCCGCCACGTGTAGGAGACGGTGCGCAGCAGCGCGATCAGGGTCGACGGGGTCGCGATCACGACGTTGCGGGCGAAGGCGTGCTCCTGCAGGGTCGGGTCCTCCTCGAGGGCGGCGTTGAGGAAGGCGTCGGCCGGCACGAACATCACCACGAACTCCGGCGTCGGGGTGAAGTGCTCCCAGTAGGACTTGGCGGCGAGCTGGTCGATGTGCGTGCGCAGGTGCCGGGCGTGCGCCTTGAGCCGGGCCGCCCTCGTGGCCTCGTCGCGGGCCTCCATGGCCTCCAGGTAGCCGACGAAGGCCACCTTGGCGTCGACCACCACCTGCTTGCCGCCCGCGAGATGGACGATGACGTCGGGACGCAGTGCGGACCCGTCGGGCCTCTGCACCGTGACCTGCTCGGAGAAGTCGCAGTGCTCGACCATGCCGGCCGCCTCGACGACGCGGCGCAGCTGCATCTCGCCCCACCGGCCACGCACCTGCGGCGCCCGCAGGGCGGTGACGAGCTGAGCCGTCTCGACCTTCAGCTGCTCGCTGCTCCGGCGCATCGTGCCGACCTGCTCGACCAGGCTGCGATAGGCGTCGATCCGCTCGCGCTCGACCGTCTGGATCTGTCCCTCCACTTTGGTCAGGGACTCGCGAAGGGGGAGCACCAGAGCATCGATCGCCTGCTGCCGGCGTGCGAGATCGCCGCTCGCCTCGGTCGTGGCCTGCCTGAGCCGTGCCTCCGCCAGCTCGGCGAACTGGTGGTTGTTGTGCCGCAGCGCCTCGGCCGACAGCGCCGCGAAGGTTTCCTTGAGTCCGCTGCTGGTGCGCTCGTAGTGCTCGAGCGTCGCCTGGAGCCCGGCCACCTCGGCCTCGGCCTGCCGCCGCTCCGCACCGACCGCGGCCAGCTCACCACGGAGGCCGTCGCGCTCCCCCCGCAGAGCGTCGCGCTGGGCCACCAGGGCGGCGGAGCGGCCACGCGCAAGCAGCAGGCCGACACCAGACCCGGCTCCGAGGAAGAGCAGGGCGATCAACACGCCGGCAACATTCATGGCGCGATCTTGACATCGGGGTCCGACAAAACCGGGTAGCGACGCGGCAACGCCGCCCCAGCGGCCAGCGGCCGCGCTCCGTAGACTGGGCCCGGTGAGCCTCACCATCGGCATCGTCGGCCTGCCAAACGTGGGCAAGTCGACGCTGTTCAACGCGCTGACCAAGAACTCCGTGCTCGCGGCCAACTACCCCTTCGCCACGATCGAGCCCAACGTCGGCGTGGTCGGGGTGCCCGACGCGCGTCTTGCCGTACTCAGTGAGATGTTCGCCAGCGCGCGGATCGTGCCGGCCGCCGTGTCGTTCGTCGACATCGCGGGGATCGTGCGAGGGGCCAGCGAGGGTCAGGGTCTGGGCAACAAGTTCCTCGCCAACATCCGCGAGGCCAACGCCGTGTGCCAGGTGATCCGGGCCTTCTCCGACAGCGACGTCGTGCATGTCGAGGGAGCGGTCTCGCCCAAGGACGACATCGAGACCATCGACACCGAGCTGATCCTGGCCGACCTGCAGACCCTGGACAACGCGCTGCCGCGCCTGGAGAAGGAGACGCGGATCGCCAAGGACCGGCTGCCGGTCCTGGAGGCGCTACGCGCGGCCCGCGAGATCCTCGACTCCGGTCGTACGCTCTACCGCTCGGGCGTCGACCTGGCGCCGCTGCGGGAGCTGACGCTGCTGACGGCCAAGCCGTTCCTGTACGTCTTCAACG
>QHCA01000264.1:6530-21147 GCA_003244095.1 Pseudonocardiales bacterium
CCGGCCGAGGCGATCTTCCTCGACGCCAAGACCGAGGCCGAGCTGATCGACCTGCCCGAAGCCGAGGCCCAGGAGTTGCTGGCCTCGATCGGGCAGACCGAGTCCGGCCTGCGGCAGCTGATCAAGGTCGGCTTCGCGACTCTCGGCCTGCAGACCTACCTGACGGCGGGCCCGATCGAGGCGCGGGCCTGGACCATCCCCCGCGGCACGCTCGCGCCCGTGGCGGCAGGGATCATCCACACCGACTTCGTGAAGGGCTTCATCAAGGCCGAGGTCGTGTCCTACGACGACCTCGTCGCCGCCGGGTCGATGGCTGCGGCCAAGGCAGCCGGCCGGGTCCGGATCGAGGGCAAGGACTACGTCATGTCCGACGGCGACGTCGTGGAGTTCCGCATCAACAAGTGATCAGCCGGGTGAGGCAGGGTGACGGTCACCTCGCGGGTGAGCACGCCGCCGCGGATGTCGAGACCCCAGGTGAAGGCGTAGATCAGGGGAACGCCCTGCTTGACCCGGTGGAACATGACCGAGTCGATGTGCCCACGCAGGTCGGTATACAGGACCCGCAGGTCGTCGACGGGCGGCATGACCCGGCCGGTGCCCGCCACGGCACGCAAGCCGCTCACCATGTCGGCTCGGGTAAGGACGGTCAGCCCGCCGTCGAGGTCGATGCGGAGGTTGACGAAAGTCGTCGGCGTAGAGGCGCTCGAACTCAGCGAGGTCCATCCGCAGTCCCGCGTCGAGGTAGCGGTCGAGCAGGGCCAGGACGTCGGTGGTCACGACGCCCGCCGCTCGGTGGTCGGCTGGCTCTGAGTCTGCATGCGGTTGCCACGACGGGTGAGCGCCCAGAGCACGACGCCGATCACGAATCCGTAGACGAGTGCCTGGCCGTGGTAGTTGCCCAGGACCGTCATCACCACTCCGACGAGAGGCACCAGGACGCCCTGCAGGCGGTCGCGTCCCGTACGGGAGATCGCCAGTGCGGCGGCGAGGCTGGCGCCGAGCGCGAACGTCGCGCCGGAATTGCCGGCTCCGGCACTGTCGAAGGCGACGCCCTGGGCATTGAAGAGTACGGCTGCCGCCAGGAAGGTCGCTGCCATGACGCGACCGCCCCAGTACCACTCGGCGAGTGCGGCCACGATGACGATCGTGACGAGGTTGAAGATCGTGCCCGGCACGCCACCGTCCTGGACGAACGCGGCCGTGAGCAGCCGCCACACCTGGCCGTGGTGGGTGACCTCTTCGGGATCCCGGTCGAGCAGGCCCAGCAGGGCCGGCCAGACCTGTTGGGTGAGGGACGGCACGGCCACGCACGCCGACAGGGCGAACGACCACCACGGCACCGGGCGACCGCGCCACGGGGGATCGCCGACGAGGTTGGTCGCGGCCTTGACGATCAGCACGATCGCCAGAGCGTTGGTCACGAGCATCAGGGTCGAGTTCATCCGGGCCTCCTTGGCCTTCTTGAACATCGTTCAATTAGGTTCCGAACCTAGCAAGCATTTGAACGATGTTCAAGTTCCTGCTAGCCTGACTGCCGTGCGACTGACCTCACCCGCCATCACCGACGCCGGCCTGGCGGTGCTGGATGCAGCTGGCTACGACGGGCTCTCCATGCGCCGGGTCGCGGAGCACCTCGGCGTGCAGGTTGGCGGGATCTACTACCACGTCACCGACAAGCGGGCACTGTTGCGCTTGATGGCCGACCGCATCTGTCAGCGCGCCTACGACGACTCGGCCGCCGTCGAACCTGGGATGGCTTCCGATGAGCGCGGATGGCGCGCGCAGGTTCTGGCCCAGTGCGCGGCTCTGCGCTCCGCGATGCTCTCCACCCGCGATGGGGCCCGGCTGATCGCCGAGAGCCCCATGCTGGGGAGCGAAGGCGCGTTGGCCGTCATGGAACGACTGCTGGCGACTCTGGGGCAGGCCGGCTTGGTCGCGGGCTCGACCCACGTCGCGGCGGACACCCTGGTGAGCTACGTAACCGGCTTCGTGCTCCAGGAGCAACTCGATCCCGCACCGCCGGCGGGCTCCGCCGAAGAACTTCGGACCCTGATGGACCGGTTCCCCCTAGTGTTCGCCGCTGCCGGCGACGGGCGTGAGATGTCCTCTCAGGGACTGTTCGCCGCGAGCGTCACGCTGATCCTCAACGGCCTGGAGTAAGCACGAGTTCGCGTACCCTGTGTCACCTCCGCTGACACCCCGTACCTGCGCATGCCGGGCGGGATCGGCCGGGGAGACGAATCCGGTGGGAAAATCGACCGATCACCGGTGGGGGGCGTTACGATCCTGGCTGTTTGTGCCGCCCGCCGCCGTTCGTCGATGCCACGTGTCGAGTCGGCTGGGGCGGCGGACCGGCGGGGTGAGGAGGTCTGGTGGTCACACAGCCGGGCTGGTCCCCGCCCGAGATCGACCTGCGGCAGCCCAGCGCCGCGCGGGTCTACGACTGCTACCTCGGCGGCTCGCACAACTTCGAGGTCGACCGGCAGCTGGCTCGCGAGGCGATCGAGTTGTGGCCCGATCTGCCGCACATCATGCAGGCCAACCGGGCCTTCCTGCGCCGGGCGGTGCGGTTCCTGGTCGGCTCGGGCGTCACACAGTTCATCGACATCGGCTCCGGCATCCCGACCGGCGGCAACGTGCACGAGGTGGCGCAACGGGAGGATCCCGCTTCGCGCGTGGTCTACGTCGACCGGGATCCCGTGGCCGTGGCACACAGCCGAGCCATCCTGGCCGGCAACGAGCACACCGCAGTGGTCGATGCCGACCTGCGCGACGCGGGCCGGATCCTCGGCGACGATGCCGCGCGCGCCATGATCGACTTCGAGCGGCCGGTTGCCGTGCTGCTCTTTGCCGTCCTGCACTTCGTGCCCGACGACGACGACCCGGCGGCTGCGGTGGCCGAGTTGGGCACGCACCTTGTGCCCGGCAGTTGCCTGGTTATCTCGCACGCGACCTCTGACAGCCGGCCCGCGCTGGCAGCCGCTCTCCAGCAGCTCTACAACCGCTCCGCAACCCCGATGACGATGCGTACCGCAGCGCAGGTGGCAGAGCTGTTCGGCGAATTCGAGCTGGTGCCACCGGGTCTTGTCTGGCTGCCCCAGTGGCGTCCGGACCCGGGCGAGCCGGTCGAGGCCGAGCCTGAGCGGATGGCCGGATACGCGGGGGTGGGCCGCAAGACCTGATGAAGCCGACACCCGGTGGTCCCGACCCCGCCCAGACGCAGCCGGACGTGCTGACGGCTGTGGCGCGGACGTGGGCCGACGCCGTGGCCGGGACGAGCTACGTCCCGCTTCCCCGAGCCGAGGTCGAGGCGCTGCTCCGCGCCCTGCTGGGGCGCCTGCAGGCAACGCTGGTTGCCGACCGCTTCCGACCGGAGGAGGGCTGTGCTGTCGGGGCGGCGCTGGTCGATGCGCACTTCACCGACGCCCGCACGCTCTCGCACAGCCTCACCGTCCTGTGGGAGGCGGCGGCGCGGCTGGACGCGCCGCGCAGCCAGGTCGGCGCCCGCTGGCACGTCCTGGTCGGCGCGCTCGCCGAGGGCTACGCACGAGCATCGCAGGAACGCGCCCTGCGGGAGCAGGACGAGATCGTTACGGCCGCGCTGACCGCCCGTTACCAGGCCGAGCAGGCGTTGCAGATGAGCGAGGCGCGCCTGCGCGCCGTCTTCGCCGGCGCCCGCGTCGGCATCGGGATCGGTGATCTCGACGGCCGGATCATCGACCTCAACCCGGCACTGGCCGCGATCTTCGGCTACCCCACCGAGGAGTTGCGTCGCCGCCGGGTTCAGGACTTCATGCACCCCACCGACAGCGAGCCCGTCTGGCGGCTGTACGACGACCTGATCCGGGGCGATCGCGATCACTTCCGAGTCGAGAAGCAGTTCTTCCGCGCCAACGGCGACTCCGTCTGGACGCACCTGAGCGTGTCGCTGCTGCGCGACGAGGCCGGCCGACCGCAGTACCAGCTGGCCGTCGTCCACGACGTGACCGAGCTGCAGCAGCTGCAGACCCAGCTGCGCTACGAGGCGCACCACGACCCGCTGACCGGGCTGCCCAACCGCACGTTGTTTCTCGCCCAGCTTGACTCGATCTTCGCCTCGGCCGAGGCCGGCACTCGGGTGGGGCTGTGCTTCCTCGACCTCGACGGCTTCAAGGCCGTCAACGACACGCTGGGTCACGAGGTCGGTGACCAGCTGTTGGTCAAGGTCGCCCGGCGGATCGATGACGTGGTGACCGCCGCGGGACACCTCGTCGGCCGGCTCGGCGGCGACGAGTTCGTCGTCCTGGTCCCGGGATCCACCGGTCGCGGCCAGCTGGTCGAGCTCGCCGACCGCATGCTGGCCGTGCTGGCGGCACCGGTCCACCTGGCCGGCCGCGAGATCGCCGTGTCGGCCAGCATCGGCATCGTCGAGCGGCCGGTGGAGGGGATCGATCCGGCCGAGCTTCTCCGCGCAGCCGACATGACGCTCTACTGGGCCAAAGCCGACGGCAAGAACCGGTGGGCGGTCTTCGAACCCGACCGCGATGCGCGCGACATCAACCGCTACGCCCTGTCCTCGGCACTGCCCGCCGCGCTCGACCAGGAGCAGTTCGTGCTGCACTACCAGCCGCTGATGAAGATCGCGGACCGGTCGCTGCACGGCGTCGAGGCGCTCGTGCGCTGGCGCCATCCCACCCTCGGCCTCATCGGCCCGGACGAATTCGTCGGCCTGGCCGAGGAGTCAGGGTTGATCGTCCCGCTCGGGCGCTGGGTGCTGCAGGCCGCCTGCCGGCAGGCCTATGAGTGGTTCGGGACCTGCCCCGGCTCGCCGTTCATCAGTGTCAACCTCGCCGCGCAGCAACTGCGGGAGCCCGGGCTGGTCGAGGACATCCGCAACGCCCTCGTCAGCAGCGGACTGCATCCGCAGCAACTGCAGCTGGAGATCACCGAGAGCGCCATCGTGGGCACCGACCACAGCACCCGGTCCACGCTGCGCCGGCTGTCCGACATGGACCTGCGCATTGCCATCGACGACTTCGGCACCGGCTATTCCAACCTCGCCTACCTCCGGCACCTGCCGATCGACGAGATCAAGCTCGACGGCTTCTTCCTGCGCGGGGTGCGGGCGACCGAGGACATCGACCCGGTCGACGAGCAGATCGTCGCGTCGCTCGTGTCGCTGGCGCACGTGCTCGGGCTCACGGTCACCGCCGAGGGTGTCGAGACGGCGGCTCAGGTGAGCCTGCTCGCGGCCATGGGCTGTGACGCGGGGCAGGGCACGCACCTGGGGCCACCGGCCGACGCCGTCGAGATGGCATTCCGGCCACCGGCTCGCCCGGTCGGGGTCCTACCGATCGGCGAGCTGCCCGTGCAGTTTGGGCAGGTTCGTCCCGGTTGAGACGGCTGATCGGGTCGACGTTCGGATCTCCCGCCGCGCGTCGGCCCCGGTGCAATTGGTTGCCGGTGCCGATGTCCGAGACGACGGCAACCGAGCATCCTTGGTCGCCGCAGGTGAGACATATTATCCGGCTTTGATTCCTCGGCTCAATCACTGAAGTTCACGTCCAGGGATGCCGAGGAATCGTGACATGGCCGCACGTACCACTCTGCGTATGACCGCTGTCGCTGTCGGCGTCGCGGTGGCCGTCATCTGCCTGCCCTGGTCCAGCGCCGAGGCGGCATCGGCCATTCCCCGGCCGGCCCCTGTGTCGCCGGCTCCTGCATCGCCACCGCTCGCCCTGCCGGGGCTCTCGCTGCCGCTGGTGTCGGTACCGCCTCCGCTGCGCCCTCACACCCTGCTGCCGTCGCTGGACCTCATCCTCAAGGCGTTGCCGGTGCGGCTGCCGTCGGTCGATCCGCTGCTGACGTCGCTGCTCGACGTCAACTTCCTACTCGCGCCGCCCGCGCCGCCCGCACCAGCCCCGCCGCCGCCCGGCTCAGACCCACCTGGCACAACGCCACCTCCCGTCGTCCCAGGACGGCCGGCAGTGCCCGCCGCACCCCCCGCGCCCGCCGCACCCCCCGCGCCCGTCGCACGCGCCGTACCCGTCGCACCCCTCAGGGCAGGGGCCGCCGGCGGGGTGCCACTCAGCGCAGCGAAGGTCTCGGGCCGGCCTGCCGCCCGTCCGGCCGCGGTGAAGGCATCCGGGGGCAGTCCGGTGAAGCCTTCCTTCTGGGCCGCGGTGTTCGGCTCAGCGTCGGCCGCAACCCGGGGCGTGGCGATGCCGCTCCTCCTGGTTGTCGTACTGGCTGGATTCCTGGTCCTGCAGCGCTTCATCGACCGACGCGACCCGAATCTGGCGCTCAGTCCGGCGCGGCCCGAGCCGGACCTGAGGTTCGGCTAGCGGATGCCGCGATCAGGTGCAGTCGTGCCACGGGAGACCTCCTTCACCGAGCGCTTGGTCAAGCTGCAGGTCATCCGGGTGATCCTCGCGGTCACCGCGGTGGCCATCGGGCTGTTCTACGTCGGCCCGGGCGTCCAGCGCGTGCCCTTGCTGATGGCGACCGCCGCCTACCTGACGACAGTCGGCTGCGCGGAGGCATTCTGGCGCCGGACCAGTATCGGCCGGTACACCGTGCACGGCCTCCTGGTGGGCGCCGACGGCGTCTTCTTCGTGCTCGTCATGGCCATGACCGGCGGGATGGACAGCCCGGCCCGCTACCTGCTCATCCTCAACGTCGTCGCCATCACGCTGCTCCTGTCCTACCGCTCTGGCGTACGACTGACCCTCTGGCAGTTTCTGCTGCTGCAGGTCGGGTACCAGGTGGCCGTTTCGCTGCCGCCGCCCTGGTGGCACTTCCCGACCGCCGGCCGGGTGGACCAGGACCTCCTCACCTTTTCCGTCGCCCTGGTGGCCGTGGCAGTGCTCACGGCGACGACGGCCGCCTTCAACGAGCGTGCCCTGCGGGCCGGGCAACGCGACCTCGAGGTCCTCACCAGTCTCAGCCGTGACCTCGAGCGGTTGGCCGAGCCCGCGGTCGTCGCCGAGGCGTTGTGTGCCGCCCTGGAGGAGGGCTATCAGATCAAGCGTTCGCTGGTCGCCGTACGGGAGGGCGACCGGCTCGCGGTCGTCGCTGCCCGCGGCGTGGAGCCGGTGAGTACCCTGCACATCGACTCGATCCTCGCGCGGGCGCTGAAGGCCGAAGGACCGGTGCTGGTGCGACTGCTCGACGACGAGTCACCCGAAGGGTTGTCCTGCGCGCTGCCTGATGCCCGCAATGTCGTCCTGCTGGCGTTGCGCGCGGAGGACTCCGTGCAGGGGGTCCTGGTCGCCGAGCGCGGGCGGTCGAACGGCGCGGGCATGGGGAGCCGGATCGCGGCGGCATTCGGTCAACTGGCGGCGCACACGGCGTTGGCGATGAGCCGGGCGACCCTGCTGGAAAAGCTGGCCCGGATGGCCGACACCGACGTGCTGACCGGACTGGCCAACCGCGGGGCCTTCGACCGCAGCCTCGCCGTGGAGCTGGATCGAGCGAACCGGCAGGGCACCCCGGTCGGGCTGCTGATCGCCGACATCGACCGGTTCAAGCGCGTCAACGACGAGCAGGGACATCCGGTCGGCGACGCGGTGCTTCGCGAGGTCGGCGCGTTGTTCGCCGAGGACCGCCGCGGGTCGGATGTGGCAGCTCGCTACGGCGGGGAGGAGTTCGCGTTCATCCTGCCTGGGTGCCCGCACTCCGAGTTGGTCACCCGCGCCGAGCGGTTGCGCAAGCGGGTCAACGAGATGACGTTCGCCGGACTGCCCATCACGCTCAGTATCGGCGCCGCGAGCTCGCCCCCGCAGTCGCTGAACAGCGACAGGTTGATCGCCGCGGCCGACCGGGCCTTGTACCTGGCCAAGGGGGCCGGCCGCGACCGGGTCGTCGTCGACCAGTGGGAGGCCCGCTCTGGACCGCAGCCGGACGCGCCCGCGCAGCGCCGCGGGGTCGACCAGGGCTGAATCGCGGCCGCCGAGACCCAGGCCGAAGGCCGTGCCTGAGCTTGGTGGCTACCTGTCCGGCTCCTGTTCAGCGGGCAGGCCGGGCTCCGGCTCGTCCGGCGCGGCGTCGGGAAGGGGCACCAGCGGTGTTCCCTGGGCGGCCGCCGACACCCCGATACCGTCCTGGGCGGCAGCCCGCTCGCCGCCGTGGGATGCCTGATCATGACCTTCGAACCGGCTCTCCGAGACGGCTTCGCTGCTCATCACCGCTTCGGGAAGTGGTGGCGGCGCCTGGCCCAGCACTCCACGGATCTGGGTGCTGATCTCCGAGGCGAGGGCTATGTCGAGTGAGGTGACTCCTCCGTCCGAGTGCGTGGTCAGCACGAACCGGGTCTGCTGGCCCGAACGCGAGACGTCGGGGTGGTGATCCATCGCATCGGCGCTGACCCTTATCCGCTGCTGGACCTGCTCGTGCTGCTCGTCGGTGAGGGTGGCCGTGCGGTTGAGCTGTTCGGGGTTTCCGGTCCAGTCGGGCAGGTTGTTGAGGGCGTCGGTGATGATCTCGGCAGAAAGCAGCGTCGCCATGCGGTCTCCTCCGGTCGGTCGCTGTCGCGAATGGTTCCCCCTCGGCAGCGTCATGATGCCGGTGGCATTTGCACATCATGCCTCTGGCAGAGTGCCGCTTCGTGCAGATCATCGTCGGTGCCGCGATCGTTCAGGGCGACCGGGTCCTGGCGGCCCAGCGCGCCGAGCCGCCAGAGCTGGCCGGGGGCTGGGAATTCCCCGGCGGGAAGGTGGAGGACGGCGAGACCGAGGAACAGGCCCTCGTACGCGAATGCCGTGAGGAGCTCGCCGTCGAGATCGAGGTCGGTGAGCGGCTCGGCGAGGACGTCGTCCTGCACGACGGCAGATGGTTGCTACGGGTCTGGGCCGCCCGGCTCGTCACCGGCATGCCCACGGCGGTCGAGCACTCCGCGCTGCGCTGGCTGTCCCGCGACGAGCTCTCCGATGTCGCCTGGCTGCCGGCCGACCGGCCGCTCGTGGAGGAGTTGCGCCGCCTGCTGCCGGCCAGCTGACCCTCGTCCGTTTTCGCGGTTCTTGCCGGCGTCCGTGCCGTCGCCGCGGTCGCGTGCGCCGTGCGACTGCAATGGGTCACACCGCCCACATCTCGGGACCACTCTTCGAGTAGTTGCGCTTAACCGCAACCCATTTCGCCCTAAAGAATCTCACGAACATCAGCTCGACGATAACAATCAAGAGGGCACCGGCTATCGCTAACAGGAACTCGGGGAATTGCAGCGCTGTCTTACCCCAGACTTGGAGGAGTAATGTTGCACCGATGGTGCTGCTCGCCCAACCCACCCCGAGCAGTAGCAGCACCACCGAAAGGTAGGGGTAGGTCATGTGAATAGAGTTGCTCAGCAGCGCAGACTCCCAGGCCATCACACGGTCCCGGCCGATGGTGGCGGACACTCTCACTTCCAATTCCGCTGCCCACTTGCCGGCCCGTTGCGACCGGTTGTACTCTCCGAGCCAAATCATGAGGCCAACTTTGGAAACCTGGGGCACGAATACCAAGGCGACGACAGCGGTAAGTGCGCTGGGCTTGGCTTGAGTCATCAATGCTGCGAGTATGATTGCCACCGCACCGAAGGTAAAGTTCGCGATTGTCACGCGGTTGCTAATTGCGGCCAGTGATTCCTGGCGCAGCGAGTTGTACTCCATCAACATTGCCTGTACGGCCAATGCCTGCTCCGGGTCTCCGACGGAGCCGACGTCTCGAGTCTCTGCAACCCTGCGGCCAAACAGCACGAGCACTCCTCAGGTCAAGCGGGTTTCAAGCGCCTCAACGAGATCTGTCGTCTCGTATATCGAATATGGTAGGAGCTGAAATCCGATACTCCCGGCGCGAACAATGTTCGCTTCCCTGTCCTCGACCAATAGCGTGACCGAGGGTTCAAGCACCCTGGCAGCTACGTCGAAAAGCCCGATGGGCTTCGATTCCTTCGACAATTGTCTCTGAAACGAGTAGTAAGCGAGGTCGGCTGTCGCGGGGGTCTTGCCGCCTAGCCGCGCGATCTGCTTGGGGAGCCAGAACGCCGTGTTGTCCGTGATGTAGCCCCAGCTGATGTTCATCGAGTCGAGCAGCTGAAACGCCTGCCCGGCACGTTCATTCGATTGCAAAACGTCGCGCTCGACCTGCCTCACGAGATTAGCGGGAAGAATTACCCCAACTTCTCTTGCGAAGTCACGCCAGTATTCGCACTCATGGCGGATACGCAGTGAATAGGATGACCAAAGGCGTTCCCCTGCACTTTCGACTCGCTGTCGGTCGAGGCCGAGCTGGTCCGCAACTCCTATACTAGGAGACAGGAGGAGGGCTTGCCACGGATCGTTAGTGAGTACGCCACCGAGGTCGAATAGGACAGTAGTTATCGCCCTCAACAGGATCCTCTCGACGGGTGCGTCGGCGGCCCGGCCGGCGTCCCGGGTCGATCGTTGTTCGACAGCATCGCACTGGTGCGGGGTGACACCAACGACGCGTCGGAGGTGTTCATCCGTCGACTCGGACGCGGCCAACCTCGTCCCCGGGGACACCAACGCCGATGAGGAAGTCTTTCTTCGCGGCACTCAGGGACAACCCGCCGGATCAGCGTCTCCGGCACCGGCGCCCAGGCGACCGGCAGCAGCTTGCGCGGGGATGACAGCGATGGCGTCGATCGAGATGAGCAGCCCGCGTGGAAGCCTGACGTTGGCCGGTGCCGAGCGCGCCGGTGGCGGGTCGGGCATGTGCCTTGCGTAGATCTCATTCACCGTCGCGAAATCATCGACCTCCGCGTAGAAGATCGTGGTCTTCACGAGGTCGGCCATCGACGCGCCGGCAGCCTCGAGGATGCTTGCGAGGTTCGTGAGCGCCTGTTCGGTCTGCGCCCCGATTCCGTTGGGTACGCCGCCCGTGGCGGGATCGATTCCGGCGGTTCCCGAGCAGAACACGAAGCCGCCCGCGATGATCGCCTGACTGTACGGACCCAGCGCGGCCGGGGCCCGTTCGCTCGATACGGCTTGGCGGGTCATCGTGGTCTCCCCTCCTGATTATCCCGCGCACGAGCATGTGCAAGGGATGGACATCGACGAGATCATCCCATTCGAGGAGGTCGTCGACACCATGACGTCGATGGTCACCCAGGCGATGCCGAACCGCCTGCGCCGGCGACCGGTCACCCAGCGAAGGTTGTCGCTGAAACCACCATGAGTCAGACTCGGCCACCGGACATCCGTGTCCGCCACGGACCCGAAGACTCCGTGGTGGCCACGGATGCCCGCGCCCCAAGCCAGCACGCACGCTCCTTCAGGCAGGTCCATCGGGGACCTGCACCGAAGAGCGGAGACAGCAATGACCACAACCGACAGCCCGGCAATCGACGAAGCGAAACTCGGGGCATTCGTCGGACAGGCAGTCGTCGACATGGGGGCAGCCATCTCCGGGCTGCTGCTGCACATCGGCGACCGGCTGGGCCTCTACAAGGCGATGGCCGACGCCGGACCGATCACTTCGACCACGCTGGCGCAGCGGACCAGCACCACCGAGCGATACGTCCGTGAATGGCTCGGCAACCAGGCAGCCGGTGGCTACGTCGTCTACAACCCGGCTGACAGCACCTATGAGCTGCCGGCTGAGCAGGCAATGGTCGTCGCGAACGAGAACAGCCCGGTCTTCCTCGGCGGCGCCTTCGAGACGATCGCGTCCTGCTATGCCGACCACGACGTGTTCGTCGAGGCGTTCCGCACCGGCGCAGGCGTCGGCTGGGCAGCTCACGACCATCGGCTGTTCTCCGGAGTCGTGCGGTTCTTCCGCCCCGGCTACGCCGCCCACCTTGTCGATGAATGGCTCCCGGCCCTGGACGGCGTGGTCGAGAAGTTGCGGTCAGGGGCGAGCGTGGTCGACGTCGGGTGCGGGCTCGGCGCCTCCACGATCATCATGGCTCAGGCGTTCGAGCGCTCGACGTTCGTGGGCTTCGACATCCACGACGTCTCCATCGAGGCCGCCCGCAAGGCAGCACTGGAGGCCGGCGTGAACCAGCGGGCGAAGTTCGACGTCGCGTCCGCGAAGGACTTCCCGGGCCAGGGCTATGACCTCGTATGCCTGTTCGACGCCCTGCACGACATGGGCGACCCGGTCGGGGCGGCTCGCCGCATCCGGCAGGCGATGGCACCGGACGGCACGCTGCTGCTGGTCGAGCCCAACGCCGGCGACGCGCTGGAGGAGAACCTGAACCCGGTCGGGCGGACCTACTACGGTCTGTCGACGGTGATCTGCACACCCGGGTCGCTGGACCAGGAAGTCGGACTGGGCCTCGGTGCGCAGGCCGGCGAGCGCCAGCTGGCCGAGGTGCTGCGCCAGGCGGGATTCAGCCAAGTGCGGCGGGCGACCGAGACCCCGTTCAACATCATTCTGGAGGCCCGGCCATAGGCGTCGCACCCATCGTCGCCAGTACGGACTCGCCGCGCTCTCGGTGCTCCCCGCCGATCAGGACGAGCGTTCGGGCCCACTGGTAGCGGCACCCGGCGTCGGCAAAGGCGGCGGCCGCGACGGTCAATCCGTCGCGGCCGCCGCCTCTACCGGCTCGGCTGGCCATGGCCGCCGCCCGATCGACGATCGCGCTGGCGATCGGGTTCTCCGCAGTCATCGGGCGAACATGCCCGATCCGGGCGAGAGCATCGTCGTGCCCGGACAGAACGGCCGCCTCGACCCAGAGCGCGGCGTACCAGGTACGCCACATCCCGTTGTACCACTCGTTCAGCTCTTCCGGTGGCGTGTCCAGGACCTGGACCGCCTGCTGGGGCAGACCGCGGTGCAGCAGGAGCAGGGCGTCGAAGAACTCGTCGAAATGATGCTGTGCCAGCAACGGTCCCGGTGTTCTCAGGGCTTCCGCGATGTCCAGCCACACAGCACGCTCGTTGTCGTCCCCGCGCAGCCCATGGACCGTCGCGGCCGCATAGGGGCCGCGGCTGAGGTTGCCCGCACGGGGCCGGCCGGCTCGCTCCCATCCTTCGCGGAATCGTTCCGCCAGCGTGATCGTCTCGTCCCAGTCGCCCGCGAGCGCCGTGGCGACGAGCAGCCGCGCGGTCGCCAGGTGGCCCTCCTCACGGTGGAAGGGCAGGTCCCGGAGCCGCTCGGCATATCTGCGTGCGGCTCGTAGGTCGCCGGCGGCGACCGCGCAATCGGCGGCCATGCCGAACGCGTCGAAGAACTCGATCGCGGATGCGGCTGTCACCTGCATCGGTGCCAGCAGCTCGGTGCGCCGCAGAGCGCTGGCCGCTGCGGCGCCGACCTCGCCCCGAGCCAGCTGTACCGAGGTGAGTTGATCGAGAGCGGCACTCTCGATGAGCGGGTCGTCGATGCGGCGGGCCAGCGTGAGCGCGCGCTCGACGAGTTCGACGGTGGCCGGATCGGATTCGGCGCCGGTGAAAGCCTCGGCGATGAGCAACCGTGCCTGCGCAGCCAGGTCGTCACCGGCCAGCGCCCAGCCCTCGGCGATCAGCGCCGCCACCTCACCGGCCGCGGGCCGGGTCGCCATCAGCCCCGGCGCGCGGTTGATCAGTTCGGCATTCCGAGCGAGGTCACCCGCAGCGCCGGCCCGATCCCCGGCGCGTAGCGCTGCGTCGGCCGCGGCCCTGCGGAGCTGGAGCGCCTCGTTGCCGAAATGTCGGGACTCCGCGGCACCTGCGGCACTGCGCAAGGCGTCGGCGCTGCTCAGGTCGTCAGGGGCAAGCCCAGCCGCCTGCTGGTAGCGCCGCTGCGACTCGCTGGGCATGCCCCGGGTGAAGCTCAGTTCGGCCAGCCCGATCGCCAGCCGGTATGCCTCCGGGCGGTAGTCAGCATTTCCAGCCGACCAGGCCAGGGCACCCCGCAGCTCGTCGGCGACCCGATCGAACGCGGCTCGCCAGGAACCGACGATCTCGCCGGATGCAACCTGGAGATCTGCGCTCGCATCCAGGCACCACCGCAGGTGTCGCCAGTGTGCCTCGCCCGACTCGTCCGCGTCGTCGAGCCGATCCATGCCGTACTGGCGGATCGTCTCCAAGGCGCGGTAGCGAGTCCCACTCGGCTCCACCATTGCGACCAGCAGGCTCTGGTCGGCGAGCCCGGCGAGGATGGTCGGAATGGCGCCGGCCGGTGCCGGCGCCCAACCGGCCAGAACCGTCGCCGCGGCGCCGGCGGTGAAAGGGGCAGCGAAAACCGAGACCCGGCGCAACACCGCCTGATCGGGTTCGGACAACAACGCGTAACTCCAGTCGAGCGTCGAGCGCAACGAACGATGCCGGTCATCGATCCGTGGGCCGCCGATCAGCAGCCGCAGCCGGTCGGCCAACCCGGCCTCGAGCCCGTCGAGGCCGAGTGATGCGTACCGGGCGGCGGCCAGTTCGATGGCCAGCGCCATGCCGTCCAAACCCCGGCAGACGGCAGCGATGCGCTTCTTGACGTCGGCCGTCAGCGGGGTTCCGCCGGCTGCAGCCCGTCCGAGGAACAGCTCGACCGCGTCACCCGGGCCACCGTCGTCGGCTTCGACGGACAGCCCGGGCACCGCAAACACCCATTCGAACGGCACCAGCAACCTGGCCCGGCTGGTAGCAAGCACCGCCAGCCGGGGGCTCCCGGCGAGAAGCCGTTCCAGCAGCACTACCACGCCGTCAAGCAGGTGCTCGCAGTTGTCCAG
>QHCA01000265.1 GCA_003244095.1 Pseudonocardiales bacterium
CGACGACGACGACCAGAGCGCGCCCCAGCGCAGAACTGCGATCGTTGGCCACCAGGGCTGCGGCGAGACCAAACTGGACTGAAAAGCTCCCAGCTGAGACGGACGCAAAGACGATGTTCAGCTTTTGAGTGGGGAACCCACGCGAGAAATTTCCGGCCCGCCACGCTCTGGGGATCAGGCGACTTGTGCCCAGAAGGCCGACGATTGCCAACACCAGGCTTGACAGACCAAACACGACAGCGCCTCCCGTCAACGCGAGAATCGAAACGAAGAAGGCGTCAACCAGGGCGAGGAACGCGCTGCCCGCCAGGACGGTCCGGCGCTCCCGAGTCTTGAAGTCCGCCTCATCTGTGTTAGCGACGGTTACGGCGACGAACAACAGACCGAGGAACGCAGCAGATGCGCCTGAGCTTGCGATGAAGAAGTTCTCGTAGTGGCCGAACACCCGGAGCACTGTATCTGTTCGGCCGCAAGACCTACGAGCACATGGCGATAAGCGAGCCGGACGAGAACGCGATCGCGCAGCATCAAACTAGCGGCCCACGGTTTCTCAGATCTTAAGACGCCAAACTAGACACGAACTGACGCCAACAGGTGCCAACCATGCCCTGAAGGCGACATCTCCTGCCGTCGACCGCCTCTTGCGACTGTCATGCACACGTGCTGCCCGACACTGGCAGTGTGGGGGTCAGGGTTCGAGTCCCATCAGCTACACTCCCTCAGCTCCACCCTTAGCCAAGAGGCTCTCCCAACAGGCGAGTTGCCCTACTCAGCGAGCCTCAAGTTGAGGGGAGATGGGTTCCCATTAACGACGATCGCCCGGCGGCCGCGTGTGACCTCGATGAGGCCCTCGGCGTTGAGCAGCGCGATAGCGCGGTGGGCCGTCCCCGCCGCTACCCTGTGCGCGGCTGCGAGATCGACCACCGTGGGTAGCTGAGCGCCTGCAGCGAGCCGACCTGCCAAGATGTCGCCACGCAAGGCTGTCGCGATGACCTCATACGGTCCGCGAGGCCTTTCGCGGACGCCACCGGCCTGGGCATGATGCCGGCCATAGTGGCCGCCGCACGACGGTCCGCCTCGTCGACCCAGGCCGAGTACACCTTCAGCGTGGTGGCCCGCCGCTGCCGTGACCAAGCCGGCCAGCGACGGTACGAAGGTCGATGCCAGCCGCGACAAGCTCTGTCGCCGAGTAGTGGCGCAACGAGTGGAGCCGAGTGCTCCGCAGGTGCAGCTTTGTCGCCATCCGGCGGTACCTCTGCGAGATAGACCTCGGCGCGTACGGCACGGACCCGTCGGGGCCGGGGGAGAAGAGGAACGATTCATCGTCGAGAGCGCAGCCGAGGTTCGCCCAACGCTGCTCCCAGATGTCGCGATGCTGGCGCACCAAGCCCATCGTGTAGGGGTCGAGTGCGATCTTCCCCGCCGTTGCCCGGTCTTGGTCTCCTTCTCCACGACGCCGGCCTTGGTCTGGGCGTTGCTGCGGTGCACCCAAACGATTTCGCGAACGAAATCGATATCCCGCCAGCGCAGCGCGGAGACCTCGCCTCGTCGTGACCCGGTAACCATCGTCAGCCACAACAGCAGGCACCATTCTGGATCGGACCACGACTCGTTCAGGAGCCGTACTGCCTCGGCTGCACTGGGCGGATCAGGTTCAGCCGGCCGGGGGGAGGGGGCGGTAGCCATAGCGGCCTTGTTCACCCCGAGGTGCTGCCATCGGACGGCGCGTTCGAGCGCCCCACGGATGATGTAGTGGATCTTGCGGGTCGTGCTGCTGCTGAGTGGCCGGCAGGCGTGGCCGGCGCGGGCTCGCCCCGAGCACAGGTCGCGGCAGCGGTGTAGGCGGGCGTAGTAGCGCTCAAGTAGCTCCGCGTCGAGCTTGCTCGCCTGCAGGTTCCCGAGGGTCGGCAGGATGTAGAGCCGGATCAGGTCGTCGTACCGCTCGCGGGTGGTGACTTCCAGTTCGACGACTTCGAGCCACTGCACGATGGCCTGCCGGACGGTGATGGCTGACTTGGGATGTTGGTTCTCGTCGACCTGGCCTTGGAGGCGCGTGAGCAACACTTCGGCGGCGCCGTAGGTCTTTGCTGTCTCTCGCAGATATCGCATCTTGCCCGTGAGCGGATCCGTTCCGGCGTAGACACACACTCGGAACGATCCGCTCGGGAGCTCTTGAATCGAGCCGCGTGGCCGGCGCTTTCGGGGTGGCATGGGGCAAACGCTACAAGCGCTTCATGCCATGTTTCATGCCACGACGGGCCGTGTCCACATAGCCAGGAGGCAAATCTGCAGGTCAGATGTGGTGCCCCCGGCAGGATTCGAACCTGCGCCCCCGCCTCCGGAGGGCGGTGCTCTATCCCCTGAGCTA
>QHCA01000266.1 GCA_003244095.1 Pseudonocardiales bacterium
CCGATATGCCAGCCAACCAACTCCGGGTCCGGATAGAGCTCCAGCGCCTCGGTGTGCTCCCGCACGCCGGACCACACGATCGGCTCGGTTCCTGAGCAGATCACCGCCCCTCCCGGATAGGTGGCGCTACGGCTGCGACCGCCGGTGGCATACGTGACCTCTCGGTGTGCGCTGAAGGCCACGCCGACCTGTCCCGCGCCGGTCACAGTCTCATCGTCATGCGCCGGCAGAGAGGCAAACGCGGAGCTCAGACCCGGCCAGGACAACACCGCGTCACGGGCCGACCCTCCGACGTCGCGCTCGGTGGGAAGGTAGGGCACCACTCGACCGTACCGACAAGGGGCCGGCAGCGACCTCCACGGCCACGCCACTTCTCGCGAGTGTCTCTCTTGGGAACGACGACCGGAACAGCTTGTCCGATAGCCGACCGTGCTGCGGGCACTCGCTCGCCCACGCACGAGCCGCGCGGGGCCGGGCAGCGGCTCGTGGATGTTGACCGGCACGAGCGGCGTCATCGTGGGTATGCCCGCGTACGTGATCTCCGAGGTCGAGATACTCGACGAGTCGCAGGGCAGCGCTACCGGGAGCTTGCCGAGGCCTCCATCGCTCGCACGGCGGCCGGTACATCGTTCGTGGAGCCGAGCCAAGCCAGAGGTACCCGAGGGTGCCTGGCCCGCCGGCCAAGGGGTGGTCGTGGTCGAGTTCCCGAGCATGGACCGGCTCCGAAGCTGGTACGCCTCGGCCGACTACGCCGAGGCGCTGGCCGTCCGCGAAACGGCGCTGACCCGTCGGCTGCTCTTCGTCCCTGCGTCGTGGACGCCGACACAACCTGACGCTTCTGACCGGCCGACTGCGCCGCTGGCCGATCCTCTTGCGGGCCGAGCAAAGGGACCAGATCCGCTCAGTTGCTACGGCGACCTCAGCTATCGGGAGCGGTGCGGGTGGTCGTAAAGCCAGCGGTTGGCGATCTACAGGAGGCGTTCGTTGGCGGGTGGCTGGTCGATGGTGACTCGGACTCCGTCGTGGTTGTAGGGGCGCACGGTGAGTCCGTCATGTTGGGCGGCGCGCGCGAAGTCCTGGGTGGCGGGAACGTCGAGGCGGGCGGCGATCGCCGCGACGAGATCGGTGGAGGCCAGGTCGGGGGAGCGGTTGACCGAGCTAGCGAGGTCGGCGATGACGGCCTGGACGGCGGGAACCGGCGGCGGGTAAGGGGTTCTCGTTGCTGGACGCCTTGTACATAGGTTGGCCGTGCTCACTGCGCGCTGGCTTGCCCGGTTGGTACGCGGGGGGCTGGTCACGCCGGTCACTGGGGTTGCTGCCCGGTGAGGTCGGTGAGGACGTGTAGGTCGTCGACCTGGAAGGCGGTGCTGTAGCGGTAGCCGCGACGGACGTGGCGGGGTGCGAGTGCGTCGAGCTCGGCGTCGGGGGCGGGGAAGTAGGCCAGTGTGGCCGGGCCCTCCCAGATGTCGGTGCGGGTTGCCCCGGACAGGAGCGACTTGACGAGCTCGTGCACGGCCGGTTGGTTGTGCTGCCCGGCGGTCAGGCGCGGGAAGTAGCGCACGTTGATGATCGGGCGCCGGCCGAGGAACACGGGGTCTGCTGACACGCGCTCGAGGTTGAGGGTGGCCTCGGCGAGCCGTCGGCCATTCGCCGACAGACTGGCCCCGAACTGACCGCCGGGGGCAACCTGAGGCGCGGCCGGGGAGGGCAGCGGGAACGGGCGAGTGGTGTGCACTTGCCCGAGCTTCTTCGGCCAGCCCTGGATCCACCCGCGGGCCATCGAGGTGTCGCGGTCCACGTAGATGTAGGGGCACGTCTGCACCTTGACCCTGTCGTGAACGGCATTCACCAGCACGAAGAACTCGTGGTACTGGCTGAGGACGGGGTCGGTCCGCTCGTGCCCGCTGGTGCTGGCGTACTGCCAGTCCACGAAGAACGCCACAGCGCCGCCGGGGTCGTCAGGGTCGGGCGTCAGACCGGGCGGCAGGACCGCCGCGACCGCTTCCGGGTCGGCCCCGTAGTCGACCAGCAGCAGGTTCCCCGCGTAGAACCACGGCGGCGGCGGCGTGAGGGCCGCCCGGCCCTGGGGTGACCTCGGCACGCTGAAACCCAACACGACGGCTCCCGACCCTATGATTGAACGCCCGTTTGTTATAGTGAACACATGGTGCAGGAGGTGGTCAAGTGCGTCGCGACCAACACCCGGACCCTGCGGGAGGGGGCGGGGTTGAGCCTGTCCGAACTCGCCCGCCGGGCTGGGATCTCCAAGGGGGCCCTGTCGCAGCTCGAGAACGGGCAGGCCAACCCGACCGTGGAGACGCTGTGGAGCCTGGCGCAGGCCCTCGGGGTGCCGTTCAGCGACCTCACCGCCGAACCCGACCCGCCCGACGTCGTCGTGATCCGGGCAGAAGACAGTGAATGGATCACTGGGACGCCGATCACCTGCCGGCTGGTGCAACGCCTCAACGCCCCCGCCACGGTCGAGGTCCACCAGATCCGGGTCCAGCCCGGCCCCGCCCGGCACAGCCCCGCTCACCCCCGCGGGCTGACCGAGCATGTCCTCCTGCACGCCGGCCGGATGCGCCTGGGACCCGTCGAGCACCCCGTCGTCCTCGGCCCGGGCGACGCCGCCTCCTACCTCGCGGACACCGCCCACCTGTACGAAGCGCTCGAGGCCGACACCGCCGGCCTGATCCTTATGGCCTACCCGAACACCCGGCGGCACCCATGACCCCAGTGAACCCATCGGCCTCCGCATCGACGCATGCCTCTGCGGTCTCGACGAACTCGACCAGCGGAGCCAGCGAACAGCCACATCGCTGGGTCATTGTCGTCGAGCAGGGCCTACCCGTCGGCCTGGCCTCCAACACCGCCGCCATCTTGGCCCTCACCCTCGGCAAGACAGCCCCCGAGCTGATCGGGCCAGTGGTCACCGACGCCGACGGACGCGACTACCCCGGCCTGACCCTGCTGCCCCTGCCCGTCCTCACCCACCACCAGGCCGGCCTGCGCGAACTTGCCGACGCCGCCCGCGCCGCCAGCCTGCTCGCCGCGGTCATGACCGGCACCGCTCAACGCGCCAAGACCTACCCTGAATACACCGGACAACTCGCCGCCACCCCCGCAGCCGCACTCCACCTCGTCGGGATCGGCCTGCTCGGGCCACAAAAGATCATGCGGCGCCTCACCGGCAGCCTGCCCCTCCTGCGCTGACACCCCGACCCGGGGCTACTACCGCCTTCGACTAGAGCGAAAGCATCGACGCCGCCACCTCACCGGTGGCCGCATCGGGGATCGCGGTCGCGGCGTTTTCCATCACGAGCAGCCGGGCCTCGGGGATCTCGCGCGCGCACGCTTCGCCGTTGCCGACAGGGAAGAACGGGTCGCGCCTGCCGTGCACCACGAGCGCCGGGATCGTGAGTTCGGGCAAACGCTCGCGCCAGCGCGGCGTGCAGTCGAGCTTGGAGAACACCATGCCCATCTGGTTGGC
>QHCA01000267.1:0-9791 GCA_003244095.1 Pseudonocardiales bacterium
GTCAACGACTCGGTGACCAAGAGCAAGTTCGACAACAAGTACGGCTGCCGGCACTCGCTCATCGACGGGATCAACCGCGCCACCGACGTCCTCATCGGCGGCAAGGTCGCTGTGGTGTGCGGCTTCGGCGACGTCGGCAAGGGTTGCGCGGAATCCTTGGCCGGCCAGGGCGCTCGGGTGATCATCACCGAGATCGACCCGATCTGCGCGCTGCAGGCGGCGATGGAGGGCTACCAGGTCACGACGCTCGACGACGTCGTCGATACCGCTGACATCTTCATCACGAGCACCGGCAACAGGGACGTCATCACGGCCGACCACATGGCGCGGATGAAGCACCAGGCGATCNNGCAACATCGGCCACTTCGATAACGAGATCGAGATGTCCAAACTCGCTGGCACGCCGGGGATCGCGCGGATCACGGTGAAGCCGCAGGTTGACGAGTGGCAATTTGACGACGGCCACTCCGTGATCATCCTGTCGGAGGGGCGGCTGCTGAACCTCGGCAACGCCACCGGTCATCCGAGCTTCGTGATGAGCAACTCGTTCACCAACCAGGTGATCGCGCAGATCGAGCTGTTCACCAAGCCCGACGACTACGAGTTGGCCGTCCACGTGCTGCCCAAGCACCTCGATGAGAAGGTCGCCCGGCTGCACCTGGACGCGCTCGGCGTCAAGCTGACGAGGCTCACCCCGCAGCAGGCCGCCTACGCGGGAATCCCGGTGGACGGCCCGTACAAGCCGGATCAATACCGCTACTGAGCACCGCGAGGCGCAACGCCGAACGGCTCGGCGGCGCCAGCTCCGACGTCGCCGACACCGGCCGTGCCGCGGCCGGCGTCGCGCGCATCGAGTGGGCCGACCGCAGCATGGCCGTGCTCGGCCAGATCCGGGCCCGGTTTGCCGTGACCACGCCGTTCGCAGGCATGCGCATCGGCTGCTGCATGCATGTGACCGCGGAGACCGCGAACCTGATGCGCACGCTCGTCGCGGGGGGAGCCGAGGTGGCCCTGGCCGCGTCCAACCCGTTGTCGACGCAGGACGACGTCGCGGCTGCTCTTGCCACCAAGTACGGGGTGCGGGTGTTCGCCCGTGCCGGCGTCGACCTGCCGACCTACT
The DNA here is from genome assembly GCA_003244095.1 of Pseudonocardiales bacterium. Taxonomy (GTDB): domain Bacteria; phylum Actinomycetota; class Actinomycetes; order Mycobacteriales; family QHCA01; genus QHCA01. The sequence goes on from QHCA01000267.1 coordinate 1,121, forward strand.
ACCGCCACATCGGACGCGTCATCGATCGGCGGCCGCACCTGGTGCTCGACGACGCCTGCGACCTGATCACCACGTTGCACGCCACCCGGACCGACGTGCTGCGCGATGTTCGGGCCGGCTGCGAGCAGACCACGACCGGACTGTTGCGGCTGCGGGCGATGGCGAAGGCCGGTGCGCTGCGGATACCCGTCGTCGCCGTCAACAGCACGGGCACCAAGCAGCTGTTCGACAACACCTACGGCACCGGGCAATCGACGATCGACGCGATCATCCGCACGACCAACACCCTGCTCGCCGGCCGCACGGTCGTGGTAGCTGGATACGGGTTCTGCGGCCGCGGTGTGGCCAGCCGCGCGCGCGGCCTCGGTGCCGCGGTCATCGTCACCGAGATCGACCCGACCAAGGCGCTGGATGCGACCATGAACGGCTTCCCGGTGATGCCGATGTCGAAGGCCGCCACCCAGGGCGACGTGTTCGTCACCGTCACCGGCAATCGTGACGTGATCACCGGCGATCACATCGAGGCGATGAAGGACGGCGCCCTGCTGCTCAACGCCGGCCACTTCGACGTCGAGATCGACGTGCGCTGGCTGGACAGCAATGCCGTGCGGGCCAATCGCGGCGTTCGCCAGCACACCGACGAATACCTGCTCGACAACGGCCGGCGGGTGCTGCTGCTGGCCCAGGGCCGGGTCGCGAACCTGGCCGCGGCCGAAGGCCATCCGCCCGCGGTGATGGACATGACGTTCGCCGACCAGGCACTGACGGCGGGCTGGCTGGCGCAGCGATCCGGCGAGCTCGAGGCCGGTGTCTACGACGTCCCCGACGACGTCGACGCCGAGGTGGCGCGGCTCAAGCTCGGCTCGCTCGGCGTCGGCATCGACGCGCTCACCGACGAGCAGGCGCACTACCTCGACTCGTGGGACCAGGGCAGCTGATTCGTCCCGGTATCCGGTCGGCCGCCCTCGCCACCCGATTACCTCCGCGGTGCGGCGCGCCTGGCGTCCTTGCCGCCCCGGGGCCGTTGCCCTGGCTCGGGGGGAGGGCGGACAGGCTGGTGGGCCGGGTACGCCACCGGCGTTGGCCTTGTCCTGCGCCGGACCGGGCCGCGTCTGCGGCATTCCGGCCGCGGTTCGTATGTCGACAGCGCTTGCGTCCAATGTGGTGCTGTCGGCATCGACGGTGCCGTCGGCGTCGATCACGCTGCCGCGATGCAGGCTGGAGCGGGCGGCGCGCTGGCCGTTCTCCGTGTAGTTCGTGCCAGCGCCCAGTTGTAGCTGTCGGCTGAATCCGTCCGGGTCGGTGAGGCTCAGCCGGTCGCCGTTGACGGCGGTGACGCGACCGTCGAGGGCGGCGAGGTGAATGTCGATGTCGTCGGGCTGCCGGCTGCCGTTTACCTCCTCTGCCCGCACGTGCACATGCTCGCTACGGCGCAGGGATGCCGCGGTCGCGACCGCCGGACCCCGGTGCACGCGAGTTTCGGCGGTGATGGCGTAGCTGCGAGAGTCCCCGAACAGATCGTCGACGGTAACTCGGTTGGCGGTCACCGAGCGGATCAGACTATCGATATCGTCTTGACCCACGGCTGCACGTGGCGCGGCTGGTGGGTTGCCTCTGGTGTTCTCGCAGCTTGACGGCGCCGCCGACGGCGAGGCGACGCTGGGCGAAACCCCCGGACCGGAGGCGGTTGCGGCGTTCGCGACGGTGGCCGCGATCGCACCACCGGCGGCCAGCGCCTCAGTCGCGAGCAGCGCGACGGTGGTTCTGCGGCCGCGGCGCGAAGGCGGGAGCGGCCGAGGGTTGGATCCGTTCATGTGACGAGGCGGGCGCCCGACCTGCAGCTGCGCCTGCTCGGGCCGCAACACGCCACGCTGCAGGCCGACCCGATGCGGCTGGCGCAGATCCTGACCAACCTGCTCGACAACGCCTGCCACGCCGCGGGTCCGTGCGGCACGGTGTGCATCGAGATCGTTCACGACGGCGCCGGTTGGCGAACCGAGGTCATCGACGACGGGCCCGGCGTCGCCGTCGAGGACCGCGAACGGATCTTCGATCCGCTGGTACGGATCGACGCCTCCCGCTCCCGCCACACGGCGGGTTCGGGCTCGGGCTATCGATCGCCCGCGAGCTGGCCCGAGCTCACGGCGGCGACCCTCGCTGCGTGGACAGCGGGCGCGATCATGGGGCCAGGCTCCGGCTGACCCTGCCGGCCGACGCCCGGCCTACCGGTCCGGCCGCCCGGTCCGGACTGCCCGCGGCCGCGCGGGTGAGGATGGCTCCGTCCGCGCAGCTCATCCGGCGTCAGTAGGTGATCGCGACCGCGTGCCCGAACAGCTCCCTCGCGGGCACGGCGGCGATCATGGCGGCGGCGAGGTCGGCCCGGGAGATCGAGCGGGCCCGGGGCGGCAACGCGTCCAGCACCGTCCGGTACGTCCCGGTGGCTGCGCCATCGATCAGTCGCGGCGCGCGGAAGACGGTCCAGTCACGGTCGCTTCGGGCGAGCAGGTCCTCCATCCGGCGCATGTCGTCGTAACCGCCGCCGAAGAACTGGCGGAGCAGCGGGTGGATCAGCCGGCGCTCGACGACGGTCTTGTGCTCATCCGGCGTGACCGGAATGGCGCTGATCGTCACGATCCGCCGCACGCCGGTGGCGAGCATTGCCTCCAGCGCCGCGCCGGCAGCGGCCGAGTAGAGCGTGGTCGGCTTGCGCCCCGTGCGGCTGCCGAGAGCGGAGACGATGGCGTCCGTGCCGGCGATCGCCTTGCGTACCGACGTCGCGTCCGTGATGTCGGCGACGATCACCTGCTGCAGGTTGTGGGCTGCGCGGACGGCTCCGGGGTGGCGGGCTGCGGCCGTAACCCGATGGCCCGCGGCCAGCGCCTGCTGCACGACCAGCCGGCCGGTCCTGCCGGTCGCACCGAACACCGTGATGTGCATCGAAGCCCCAATCACCTTGACCGCCTGAGGTGAGTATGCACTACAGATGACTATCATTGCTAGTGACTATATCCGGGAGGGCTAGCATCTCGTAGCTATGGCCGGTTCGTCCGGGACGAAGCGCACGGAGCTCTACGACCGGCCGAGTTTCCTGCTGTCGCAGCTGGGGTTCCACTCGGCGCGGCGGTTCACCGAGCTGCTGGTGCCGCTCGAGGTGCATCCGCGTCAGTACGGCATGCTCCGGCGCCTGGCGGCGTCAGACGGCCAGTCCCAGCAGCAACTCGCCGCCGCGATGGGCATCCACCGCAACGTGATGGTGAGCCTGGTGGACGAACTCGAACGACGCGGGCTGGTCCGGCGTGGCCGGCACCCGACCGACCGGCGTGCACACGCGGTGCTGCTGACCTCGGCCGGCCGCAGGCTGCTCGTGCGCGCCGAACAGATCGCCTCCGAGCACAATGCCGAACTGCTCGATCCGCTCGACTCCGCCGACCAGGACACCCTGGCCTCGTTGCTGCAGCGGATCGTCGACGGCGCCGGTCTCGCCCGCGGCGTGCACCCCGGGCTGCAGGCGCCGCCGCCGCAGTGACGGCTGGCGAGCGCGCTAACGGAGGCGGAGACGTCGCCGGGATGACACGATGGGTCCATGAGGGGACGAGTGCTGGTTGTCGACGATGACCCGGCGCTGGCCGAGATGCTGGGGATCGTCCTTCGGGGTGAAGGTTTCGACCCGTCGTTCGTCGCCGACGGTGCCGCGGCGCTCGAGGCGTTCCACAACACCCGGCCGGACGTCGTGTTGCTCGACCTGATGCTGCCGGGGATGAGCGGCATCGACGTGTGCAGGGCCATCCGAGCCGAGTCGGGCACTCCGATCGTCATGCTCACCGCGAAGACCGACACGGTCGACGTCGTACTGGGCCTGGAATCCGGAGCCGACGACTACGTGGCGAAGCCGTTCAAGCCGCAGGAACTCGTCGCCCGCATCAGGGCACGGATGCGCCGTGGGGACGACGACGTCGTCGAATCGCTGTCGATCGGAGACCTCGACATCGACGTCACCGGTCACGCGGTGTCCCGGGCGGGCGAACCGATCGCCCTGACGCCGCTGGAGTTCGACCTGCTGGCGACGCTCGCTCGAAAACCGAGGCAGGTCTTCACCCGCGAGGTGCTGCTCGAGCAGGTGTGGGGTTACCGGCATGCGGCTGACACCCGGCTGGTGAATGTGCACGTGCAGCGGCTGCGGTCGAAAATCGAGTCCGATCCGGAGAATCCACGGATCGTGCTGACCGTGCGCGGGATCGGGTACAAGGCCGGCTCCGGCCAGGGCGGATTCGACCTTAACTCGATGGGCCCGGACTCGCTGGGCACGCGGGCGGCCGGGCCGGTTGACGACGTGGCCCAGAACGACGTGGCCCACTAGGAGGTCGAGCCGTTGCCCGCCACCGCGTCGATGCCGTCGCCGACGATGATGCGCAGCGGCGCCGTGATGGCCTGGCGTCGTTCGCTTCAGCTGCGGGTCGCCGCGAGCACCGCGCTCGCCTCGGCTCTGCTGGTGGTCGTCGCAGGGTTCGTGCTCTCCGGCCAGGTGCGCGGCGGCCTGCTCAATGCCAAGAAGAACGCCGCGATCGCACAGGCCGACGAGGGCCGAGCCGCGGCGGAGAGACAGCTGACCGCCGTCGGCCCCACCACCGACGACTTCCTGCGCAACTCCCTGTACCAGCTCGTCAGCGGCCTCTCCAGCACCGGCAGCAACGCCGGCATCTTCGACGTCGTCATCATCACCAAGGCAGATGCCGTCCAGCCCGTGGTTTCCGGCCACGTCGACCCGGGGTCGGTCGCGCCGGCGTTGCGGAAGATCGTGCAGCGATCAATCCGCGCCTACCAGTACGGGCCGATCCGGCACGGCGGCAGCCCGACGACGACCGGCCTCGTGGTCGGCGAGCCGATCGTGAGTTCGGCTGGGACCTTCCAGCTGTACTACTTGTTCTCGACCCAGACCGAAGCGCGCACGCTGTCTCTGGTCGAGCACACCGTGCTGCTCGTGGGACTGCTCCTCGTTCTGATGGTGGTGGCGATCGCGGTGATCGTGACCCGACAGGTGGTCGCGCCGGTCCGCCGGACAGCGGCGACGGCGGAGCGGCTCGCGGCCGGGCACCTCGAGGAGAGACTGACCGTGCGCGGTGCCGACGACTTCGCCACGCTGGCGTCGTCGTTCAACGACATGGCGGCCAGCCTGCAGCGGCAGATCGTGCAGCTCGAGGCGCTCTCCCGGGTGCAGCAGCGGTTCACCAGCGACGTGTCGCATGAGCTGCGCACACCGCTCACCACGATCCGGATGGCCACCGACGTCCTGCACAGCGCTCGCTCGGGATTCGATCCGGACCTCGCTCGCGCCGCCGAGCTGCTGCAGAACGAGCTGACCCGCTTCGAGTCGCTGCTCTCGGATCTGCTGGAGATCAGCCGGCACGACGCGCGTGCGGCGACCCTGGACCTGGAGCCGACCGATCTGCGCTCGGTCGTCCGCGAGGTCGCCGATTCCACGCATGCGCTCGCCGCGCGCGCGGTCAGCGACGTGGTGCTCCGGCTGCCGGCCGATCCCGTCGTCGCGGACGTCGACCGACGCCGCATCGCACGGGTGCTGCGCAACCTGGTCACCAACGCGCTGGAGTACGGCGCCGGCATGCCGGTGGAAGTGACCCTGTCGGATAACGAAACCGCCGCGGCGGTGACCGTGCGCGACCACGGCATCGGCCTGCGTGCCGGCGAAGAACTGCTGGTGTTCAACCGGTTCTGGAGAGCCGACCCGTCCCGGACCCGCCGCACCGGGGGTACCGGCCTCGGCCTCGCGATCAGCCGCGAGGACACGAACCTGCACAACGGCTGGCTCGACGCGTGGGGCGACTATCGCAACGGCGCCCAGTTCCGGTTGACGGTGCCGCTGCACTCGGGGCGACCGATCGAGAGCTCGCCGCTGCCCGTCGAGCCTGACGACACCGCGGACGGGTCTCCGGGAGATCTGACTGCGCATGCCCGCGCCGAGGGCCCGGCCGGCAGAACGGATCTGCACCGACCCGGTGTCGGCCGGCCCTGGCCGGACGACGCCCACGTGCACGTCGGCGGCCGTGGCCGCGACCCGGCGGAGCGCCGATGAGGCGCCGCGCGGTCCTCGGAGCCACCGTGCTGCTCATGCTCGCCGCCTCGGTGGCCTGCTCGAGGGTGCCGGGCGCGTCGGCCCCGGTCGAGGTCGGGAAGGTGGGCGGGCCGCCGTCGTCGCCGACCGTGAACGTGTCGATCCCGCCACCGCGGCCGGGTGCGACGATCTCGCAGATCGTCTCGGGCTTCCTCGACGCGTCGAGCATCGGTGCGGCTACGGACCATTCCGTCGCCCGCGAGTACCTGACGCCGCGGGCTGCGGCGCGCTGGTCGCCCGACGCGGGCGCAACGATCTACGAGGGACAGCCATACGTCAACGCCGTCGGGGACAACACGGCCAAGCTGATCGTCCCGCGCTCGGGCAGCCTCGCCGCCAACGGCTCGTACACGTCGTCGTCGGGGACGGTCACCGAGCTCTTCCACCTGCTCAAGGTGCGCGGCGAGTACCGGATCACCGACCCCCCGAATGGCCTGCTGGTGACGGCGACGGACTTCGGCAACCCCAACTATTTCACCCAGTCGAACATCTACTTCCTCAGCCCGGTCCGCGACGTCGTCGTGCCGGATCCGCGCTACTTCGCCGTGCCGCCGGCCGCTCGCCCGAACCGGCTGCTACAGGCGTTGCTGCAGGGCCCGTCGGCATGGCTGGCGCCGGCCGTCGACACGGACCTTCCACTAGGTGCGCGACTGCATCAGAACGTTATCGCGAGCGGCTCGGAGGTGACCGTCGATCTCACCGGCCTCGGCTCCCTGCCGGCGCAGCAACTGCGGGGGCTCGCGGCCCAGGTGGTGTGGACGCTGTCGAACGGCTCCGCCGCGACCGGCACGACGGTGCGGTTGCTGCAGGACGGCCAGCCGATAGTCATCCCCGGGGTGTCGACGGACGAGCAGGCGTCGGACTGGGCGTCCTACGACCCGGACACGCTGGCCGCCAATTCGACGCTTTACGTCGTCGACGCGCATCGGCTGGTGACCCAACAGGGCCCGCTCGCCGGGCGGCTGGGTGACGGTTACTACCGTGCGACGTCGGCACGGCTGTCGCTCGACCTGCGTCACGTCGCCGTCGTCACGACGACCGGTGCGTCCAGGTCGGGTCCACCAGCCGGCGGGCAACGGCTCTACGTCGGCCCGAGTGCGGGCTCGCTGCACGCAGGTCCCGTCGGTAGGTCGTTCACGTTGCCGACGTGGGGCGGCGTCTCCACCGTCTGCTGGACGGTGCGTAACCAGCATGAGCTGGTGCAGGTGTCCAGTGCCGACGGCACATCGCACGTGGTCTCCGATGCAGCGCTCGCAGCCGTCGCCCCGATCACGGCGATGTCGTTCTCCCGCGACGGCACCCGGGTAGCGGTGATCGGCAACGGCGGTGTCCTCTACGTCGGCCGGGTGTCGCGCGCGCGTGGCGCGACGACGATCGAAGCGCTGCGATCTGTCTTCCCGGCGCGCGATGAGTTCACCGCCGTGACCTGGGCCAGCTCGACCCAGCTGGCCGGTCTGGCGCCGGGTGACGCGTCGCTGCCGGTGCTCTGGTCGGTCGCGGTTGACGGCGTCACGACCACGGAGGCGAGCAACAACGGCCTGCCGAGCTATCCGGTGGCGGTCGCGGCGGCAGTGAACCAGCTGACGGTTGTCGCGGCGGCACAGTCGATGTGGTACCTCGCGGGTAATACGTGGCTGCCGCTGCCGAGCAGCACCAACGCGCCGGTAGATTCGATCCTGCAGGGCAGCTCGCCCAGCTATCCGGACTGACCTGACCGGCCGCGATCAGCTCCCGCGTTATAGCCCCCCGCGGGACGTGCCGGCCCACGCCGTCCACACCCGCCGGCGCCGTCCACACCCGGCCGCGAGCGCGCGCGTCAGATCGCGCCGCGGCGCAGCATCGTCGGCGTGTTCCATTCGGTGGTCGACCTGCTGTTCCCGGCGGACTGCGCCGGCTGTGGCGACCCGGCAGACACGCTGTGTGCCCGGTGCCGGCGGCGTTTCGCCGGGCCGCACGCAGCCGTCCGGCGGTCGGGCTCGGCCGGCCTGCCGCTGACCGTGACCGCGGCGAGCTACGACGGGCCGGTGCGGGCGGCGCTGCTGGCCTACAAGGAGCGTGGCCGCCGCGACCTCGCCGGCCCGCTCGGTGCGGCGCTGGCCGGTGCCGTCGCCGCGGTGGTCGCGACGGCGGGTGAGCCGACGGCCGGCGTCGTCGGCCTGGTCCCCGTCCCGTCGCGGCGGCGTGCGGCGCGCCGGCGCGGTGGGGATCACGTGGCCCGGCTGGCCCGGCGGGCCGCGGCCGACCTGTGCGCCTCGGGTCGGCCGGCGGCGGTGGTGGAACTGGTCCGGCTGCGCGGCTCACCGCGCGACTCGGCCGGGCTCGATGCGGCAGCTCGCGTGCTCAACGTCGCCGGGTGCTTCGGGCTGGATCCGGTACGGTTCGCCGGCGCCGCGGCCTGCGGCGCGCTGGTCGTTGTCGATGACATCGTGACCACCGGTGCCACCCTGGCCGAGGTCACCCGGGCGATGTCCGCGGCCGGGCTGCCGGCCTGCGGTGCGGCGGTCCTGGCGGCGGCGTGAGTACCGCCGAGCCACTTGTTGCCGG
>QHCA01000267.1:9860-31450 GCA_003244095.1 Pseudonocardiales bacterium
ACCGCCGAGCCACTTGTTGCCGGTGAGGCGGCGTGAGTACCGCCGAGCCACTTGTTGCCGGCGAGGCGGTGTGAGTACCGCGGGATCCCGCGCGTTCCATCGGCGCCGGGCACCGAGGGTGTCCGATCCGCGCCGTCTCGACTAGCGTGCGAGACGAGTCCGTTCGCGGGGCGGCTGCATCCCGGGTGGGCCGCGTGATCACCGCGAGCGCGGTGCGGCGGCCGGTCACCGGCCCGCCGTTCCCGCGCACAGCCAGCCCGGCCGGGGCCGGGCGGGAAGGGAGCGCCTGGATGGACATCGTCGTTCGGGGACGCAACGTCGAGGTTCCTGAGCACTATCGCTCGCTGGTGGGCGAGAAACTGGCCCGCATCGAGCGTTACGACCACAAGATCATCAGCGTGGACGTCGAGTTGCAGCACGAGAAGAACAGGCGCCAGGCCAGCGCCTGCCAGCACGTCGAGATCACCTGCAAGTCCCGCGGGCCGGTGGTCCGCTCCGAGGCATGCGCGGCGGACTTCTACGCCGCCCTGGACACCGCGGTCGCCAAGCTCGAGGCGCGACTGCGCCGGGCCGCCGACCGCCGGCGAGTGCACTACGGCCATCATCGCCCGACCTCGGTCGCCGAGGCCGCGCCCGCGCCCGCGCCCGCCGAGCAGATGGCTCCCGAACCCGCTACGGCCGACGACGACGCCGCCGAATCCGGGGCGGCCGACGCGCCGGGCAACATCGTCCGCCGCAAGCGGCACCAGGCGGTCGCGATGACCGTCGACCAGGCGCTCTATGAGATGGAGCTGGTCGGCCACGACTTCTTCCTCTTCGCCGACGTCGACAGCGGCCTGCCGAGCGTGGTCTACCGGCGGCTCGGATTCGCCTACGGCGTGATCTCGCTCGCGCCGGGCGACGCTCCGACAGACGGCACCGGCGGGGGCAGGGCCGGCCGGTCCGCCGGTGACCCCGGCGTCGCCGCCGACCGTCCCGAACGGCTCGCCACCCACACCGCCGCCACCGAGTAACCGCGGGAACTCCGCCCGCTGCCCGCCGGTTGGTCATCGAGGGCGGGTGGCCCGCCTACGATGGGTATTGACCGCCTCGAGGGAGTGGATTTCGCACCGTGGTACTCGCCAAGATCCTGCGCGCCGGCGAGGGCAAGATCCTCCGCCGGCTGGGCCGCATTGCCGATAACGTCAACGCCGTCGAGCCCGACTACCTGGACCTCTCCGACGCCGAGCTCCGCGCGATGACCGAACAGTTCAAGGACCGACTCGGCGACGGCGAGACGCTCGATGAGCTGCTGCCCGAGGCGTTCGCAGTCGTCCGGGAGGCGGCGAAGCGGACCATCGGTCAGCGACACTTCGACGTCCAGGTGATGGGCGGCGCGGCGATGCACCTCGGCAACGTCGCGGAGATGAAGACCGGCGAGGGCAAGACGCTGGTCGCCACGATGCCGGTCTACCTCAACGCGCTGGCCGGCAACGGCGTGCACCTGGTCACGGTCAACGACTACCTGGCCAAGTACCAGGCGGAGTGGATGGGCCGGATCTACCGATTCCTCGGGCTCACAGTCGGGGTGATCCTCGCCAACGAGAGCCCTGACCATCGGCGCGCGCAGTACGCGTGCGACGTCACCTACGGCACCAACAACGAGTTCGGATTCGACTTCCTGCGCGACAACATGGCGTGGAGCTCCGAGGAGCTCGTCCAGCGCGGCCATAGCTTCGCCATCGTCGACGAGGTCGACTCCATCCTGATCGACGAGGCCCGTACGCCGCTGATCATCTCCGGTCCCGCCGAGCAGAGCGCACGCTGGTACACGGAGTTCGCGCGGATCGCGCCGATGCTCGTCCGGGACGTCGACTACGAGACCGAAGAGGGCAAGCGCACCGTCGCGATCACCGAGACCGGTGTCGAGAAGGTCGAGGACCAACTCGGCATCGACAACCTCTACGAGGCCGTGAACACCCCGCTGGTCGGTTACCTCAACAACGCGATGAAGGCCAGGGAACTCTACAAGCGCGATCGCGACTACATCGTCACCGCGGGCGAGGTCCTCATCGTCGACGAGTTCACCGGCCGCGTGCTGCACGGCCGGCGCTACAACGAGGGCATGCACCAGGCCATCGAGGCCAAGGAAGGCGTGCAGATCAAGGAGGAGAACCAGACCCTCGCGACGATCACCCTGCAGAACTACTTCCGGCTGTATAAGAAGCTCGCCGGGATGACGGGGACGGCCATGACCGAGGCCGCCGAGCTGCACCAGACCTACAAGATCGGCGTCGTCCCGATCCCGACCAACCAGCCAATGATCCGTGCCGATCACCCCGACGTGATCTACATGTCGGAGCAGGCGAAGTTCGCCGCCGTCGTCGAGGACATCGCGACCCGGCACCGCGCCGGACAGCCGATGCTGATCGGCACGGCGAGCGTGGCGAAGTCCGAGCTGCTCTCCGGCCTGCTGCTGCGCCGCGGAATACCGCACGAGGTGCTGAACGCGAAATACCACGAGAAGGAGGCCGGAATCGTCGCCCAGGCCGGTCACCGTGGCTCGGTGACGGTTGCGACCAACATGGCCGGCCGCGGCACCGACATCATGTTGGGCGGCAATCCGGAGTTCATGGCCGACGCCGACCTGCGGGCACGGGGGCTGTCACCGGCCGACACTCCTGAGGAGTACGAGGCGGCCTGGGAAGAGGCCGTGGATACCGCGAAGAAGAAGGTTGCCGCAGACCACGACGAGGTCGCCGAGCTCGGCGGCATGTACGTCCTGGGGACCGAGCGGCACGAAGCGCGGCGCATCGACAACCAGCTGCGCGGCCGCTCAGGGCGCCAGGGCGACCCCGGCGAGTCGCGATTCTACCTCTCTCTCGGTGACGACTTGATGCAGCGCTTCAACGCCCACGCCGTCGAAGCGATCATGACGCGGCTCTCCATCCCCGACGACGAGCCGATCGAGTCGAAGATGGTCACCCGCGCGATCCGCTCGGCGCAGACCCAGGTCGAGCAGCAGAACTTCGAGATCCGCAAGAACGTGCTCAAGTACGACGAGGTCATGAACATCCAGCGCGGGGTCATCTACGGCGAGCGGAAGAAGGTGCTCGAGGGTGCCGATCTGCACGAGCAGGTGCGGCACTTCATCGACGACGTCGTCAAGGCATACGTCGACGGTGAAACCGCCGAGGGCTATCCGGAGGACTGGGACCTGACCAAGCTCTGGACGGCGCTAAAGACGCTCTATCCGGTCCGGGTCACCGTCGAGGACGTGATCAAGGAGGCCGGCGGCGAGCTCTCCGCCCTCACCCACGAGCTGCTAGTCACCGAGGTGACCGCCGACGCCCAGGCGGCCTACAACGCGCGCGAGGAAGAGGTCGGGGCCGAGGTGATGCGCGAGCTGGAGCGGCGGGTGGTGCTCTCCGTCCTGGACCGCAAGTGGCGCGAGCATCTCTACGAGATGGACTACCTGCAGGAGGGCATCCACCTGCGGGCCATGGCGCAGCGCGACCCGCTGGTCGAGTACAAGCGTGAGGGCTTCGAGATGTTCGCGGCCATGCAGGATGGGATCAAGGAGGAGTCGATCGGTTACCTGTTCAACATCGAGGTGCAGGTCGAACCCGAAGACGGCGACGGGCCGGCGGCTGGCGTCGACGGCGCGTCGGTTCCGCGCACGCAGGTCAGCGCCGCTGCCGGCCGGCTCGCCGCGAAGACCGAGATCGCCGCGGGTGCGGAGCCAGCCGTCGACGCCGCGCCGGCCGCGCCTACGCCGGCTGCGTCTGGGCCATCGGCAGCGTCCGGGTCGCCGGCCGCATCGAGCAACGGGGCCTCAGCACGCCCGGCCGCCCGCCGGTCCGCAGCGCCGTCGGCTCGGCGCACGCCCACGCCTCCGGCCGAGGGCACCGGGCTGCCGGCGGGCAGGCAACCGCTCGCGAAGGGGCTGGACGCGCCGCGGCAGCCGGCGGCGCGGTTGCAGTACTCAGCACCGTCGCTGGACGGCGCCGAGGAGCCGGCGACCGCGAACACCACCACCGTCACGGGCAGCGCCGAACCTTCCCGCAACGCGCCGTGCCCCTGCGGATCGGGCAAGAAGTACAAGAAGTGCCACGGCGCACCGACTGCGAGCTGATCGGCAATCGCGTGGCGGCGCCGTAGCGCCCGCTCACCCGACGTGCAGGCCGACGCACCGCCACTGGCCGTCGATGCCCTCGAGCCTGGCCGCAACGGCATGGCAGCGGCGACCGTCGTCGATCACGGCGGACACCTCGGCGACGCCGTCGGCCGGTTCGCTGACGCGCACCGAACGCACCTTCGGGGTCGCGGTCCGCGGCGCCGCATCGGACGCGCTGCGCGCCCGCATCGCGCGGAACCGAGCCGTGCGGGTCAGGTCGGCGTAGACGGCGGCGCTGGTGCTGGACCGGAGCTGGCTCGCGTGCCGGCAACCCGCCAGCACCTCCAGCGCCGCACAGACGAACCGGCCCGCCACCGGTCGCGGATCCGGCAGGTCGCCGCGGCCGGTGGGCTGCGGTCCCCAGAAGTCCCAGAACTGCCGTGGGGCGGCGAGGCGACCGGCCCGGTGCTCGGCGACCGGGTCGTCGGCGAGGTCCTGGGCGGTGTCGTCCGGGGCGGGGCGCTCGGTACACCCGCCCGCGTGCCTGCCGGCACGCGCTCGCCGACACGTTCCAGGTCCGTCATCAAAGGGCAGCTGGTCTCCGGGCGGCGGCACCAGCCGGAGGTGCGTACCCGCGGCCGGGTCGTCGGAGAGTGGTTCGTACGGGGGCTCCAGGGCAGGGGCGCGCCGGACCCTGGGGCGGACCGCGAGCGGGGTGGCCGGTGGGAGACCGGCTGCCGGGTCGGCGCTCATCGACCGGTCTCTCGGTCACCGGTGGGTGCATTCGCCGGGGCATTGCTCGCAGCCGTCGCCGACGACGTCGTGGCAACGGCCGCGGGGCGCACCAGCCGCTGACCGGGGTGGATCAGGCTCGGGTCGGGTCCGATCACGGTGCGGTTGGCGACGTACCAGGCCCGCCACGCGACGGTGATCCGGGCCGCCGACGCACCGGATTCGAGCCGGCGCGCAGCAATCGTCCACAGGCAGTCGCCGGGCCGAACGAGGACCGTGGTCGAGGTTGCCGGCCGCGGCGGACGCTGCTGCGGCCAGTCGATTCCGCTCACCGGTGCGGGCCGATGGGTGGCCGGGTGGCTGGTGGCCGGGTGGCTGGTGGCCGGGTGGCTGGTAGCCGGGTGGTTGGTGGCCGGCGGCTTGGTGGCCGGGTGGTGGACCGATCGCCCGGCGCCTCCCGCGGCCGCACCCGGCCGCATCAGCCGCTGCTGGTCGACGTGAACCCGCGCGCTGCCGGCGGGGTGCACCGGCGCGGAGTAGGCGGCCATCGCGGCCGGCGCTGCGCTGGTGGCGACCGAGACGCCGACCGCGAGCGCCGCCGCGCGACGGATCGTCGCGGGGAGCATCCGGTCGGCAAGGCGCTCGGACCAGCCGCCGAGCCGGCCGGGTACGCGGGCGGCCCCGGCGGCGATCAGGCCGAGTGCGAGCCACCCCAGCACAGCCCAGACGACGACGGCGACCAGCGCGACGGCGGCCCGATCGGCGCCCACCCGGTCCACGAAAGCCTGCGGATTGCGCAGTGCGGGAAGGTTTGCACCCGGCCGCGGCGCCGCCCACCAGAACGCAGCGACCAGCGCGGCGATGGTGAGCGTTGATAGCGAGGACCGCAATTTGACCACTTTGAACCCCGGTTGCTGTCGTTTGCAGGTAGCCCAGCTTTCATACGCCTATCTGCGTCGGATGTCAATGACCGGCGTTTGCAGTAGTTTGACGTCGATAGCCCAGGGGAGGTTTCGACCGGGTCGGAGGCCCGGTCGGGAACACCCGCAGTCGGACCAGCCCGGCGCGATCGCGTGCTAGCGTCCGCAGCCTCGGGCCCGGCGGCAGCGGGGGCAGTCAGGATGCGATGGGAACGGCTGTTCTCCGATCTGGAGGCTCAGGCCGAGGCGGTCGGCGCCGCCGAACTGGCCGGTGAGGTCGCCGAGCGGACCCGGATCCAGGTGGGCAAGCTGCGCCTGGGGGACCGGTTACGCGGCGCTCTCGGCCACCCCGTGCGCATCGCGTTGACCGGCGGGGACGAGGCCACCGGGGAGCTGCGGCGGGTCGGTCCGGACTGGGTGCTCGTCGAGGAGGCCAGCGGACGTGAGGCGTTGGTCGCGACCGCGTGGGTCACCGGAATCGACGGGCTCGGCCTGACGTCCAGCGTCCCGGGCAGCGAGGGCCGGGTGGGATCGAAGCTGGACCTGCGGCGCGCGCTGCGCGGCCTGGCCCGCGACCGTGCGCCGCTGCGAATCGGGTTCCCGGACGCTACGGCGCTGGCGGGGACGATCGATCGGGTCGGCGCCGACTTCGTCGAGGTGGCGATCCATCCGGTCGGCGAGCTACGGCGGCACGGTGCCGTCCGCGCCGTGCGGGCCGTGCCGATCGGTGCGATCGCCGTCGTCCGCACCCGCTGAAGGCGCCGTCGTCCGCACCCGCTGAGGCCGGCGTCGTCCGCACCGAAGGCGCCGGCTCAGTCGGGAATCGGCGCGTCGTCGCCGGCCAGCTCGGCCACGGCTGCCTCGGGGGCGCGGCTGGCGACGAGGCTGCGGGTCTGGTCGTACATCCGCTCGATGTAGGACTCGAGCTCGGCCCGCTCCACCCGCCAGTGGCCGCGGCCGCCGATCTTGATCGCGGCGAGATCGCCCGACCGCACCAGTGCGTAGGTCTGCGCATCGGAGATGTTCAGGATCTCGGCGACATCGGCCAGCGTGAGGAAGCGGTCGGCAGACATGTCTTCACCTTCGAACAACATCCGGGGACGACGACCGTGGTCAGCGGTCGCGCCAAGTGTCCCATCGGTGCGGGTGGGACGGCTGCCGCCGTCCACATCCCAGCCGCGCAACCGGCAGATGTGGACAGCCGGGCCAGTTGCGGCGACACTCTGCCACGATGAGGTCGCCTCGGCGGGCTGACACGCTCGCTCGCGGGACGGGGAACCGCTCGTCGGTGTTCGGGGGGAGCCCGTGTCTGATACATCGTCCCGGCAGCTGCGCCCGGAGGCGGTCCGACGTCGACCCGACGGACCGGCTCCGGCCCGCCGGCTGGGGGCGCCGTCATGGCTCGACGTCCGACTGGTGCTCGGCGTGCTGCTCGTGCTCGTCGCCGTGGTCGTCGGCGCCCGCGTCGTCGCCGGCTCGGACAAGTCGACCGACGTGTGGGCGGTCCGGCATGACGTCGCCGCCGGCACGACCCTGACCGGCGCGGACCTCGCGCGGGTGCGGGTCCGGCTCTACGACGACGCCGGTGCCTACCTGTCGACGGTGTCCTCACCGGCCGGAAAGGTGGCGACGCGCGACCTGCGATCGGGGGAACTGTTGCCCCGGTCCGCGCTGGCGCTCCGGCCGGCGGGCGTGCTGCTCCCGCTCGCCGTTGCCACCGGCAACTACCCGACGGCGCTAGCCGCGGGCGACCGTATCGACGTCTACGCCTCCGCCGGCGCCACCGGCGGGAGCGCCGATCCCAGCGCGCTGGTGCTCAGCGGCGTTGCCGTGCAGGCCGTGTCGGCGTCGGGCAGCGGCTTCGCGTCGGCGTCGGACAAGGTGCAGATCCTGGTACGGGTCGACCCGGACGAGGCTCCCGGCGATGTGCCCCGGATCGCGAACCGCGACCTCTACGTCGTGCAGGTAGTGGGCGACCGCCCGCCGGCGTCGCCGAGCGGCGGTCACTGATGGCGGTGCCGGTGCTGACCGCGGTCACCGGCGCCGTCTGGGAGGCCGAGCTCGTCGCCGAACTCGACCGGTCCGATCACGGCCTGTCCGTGGTGCGCCGCTGCGTGGATCTGGCCGAGCTGCTGGCCGCGGCGGCCGCCGGCACCGCTCGGGCGGCGCTGCTCTCCGCCGAGCTGCGGCGGCTGGACCGGGACGCCGTCACCCGGCTCACCGCCGCCCGAGTGGCGGTGGTCGGCCTGGTCAACCCCGGCGACGATGCGGCCGAGCGGCGGCTGCGCCAGCTCGGCGTGCGCCTGGTGCTCCCGGCCGATGCGGGAGCGACGGCCATCGCGACCGCCGTGCTGCAGGCCGTCGCCGAGGTCGGCACCGGCGGCGCGGGCCGCTACCTGTCCGACCCGCGCTCGGCCGTGCCCGATCTCGGCGCGCTCACCGACGCCCTGCCCGGGCCGCCTGGCACCGGGCGCGTCGTCGCCGTCTGGGGACCCACTGGCGCGCCCGGCCGGACCACGATCGCGGTCGGGCTCGCCGACGAGATCGCCCGCCTCGACGTCCCGGCCCTGCTCATCGACGCCGACGTCTACGGCGGCGTGGTCGCGCAGGCGCTGGGGCTGCTGGACGAATCGCCCGGCGTCGCGGCCGCCTGCCGGCTCGCCGGCAACGGGCAGCTCGACGTGGCCGCGCTGGACCGGCTGGCCGTCGGCGTCGGCGCCCGGCTGCGCGCGCTCACCGGCATCGCGCGTGCCGATCGCTGGCCCGAGCTCCCCGGTGACTCGATCGAGGTGCTGCTTGACGTCGCCCGTGAGCTGGTGCCGATCACGGTCGTCGACTGCGGGTTCTGCATCGAGGCGGACGAGGAGATCGCCTACGACACGATGGCGCCGCGCCGCAACGGCGCGACCCTCGTCGTGCTCATGAACGCCGACGTCGTGCTCTGCATCGGCGGCGCCGACCCGGTGGCCCTGCAACGGCTGGTGCGCGCGCTGGCGCAGCTGCGCGAGACTCTCCCCGACGTCACGCCGCAGCTGATCATCAACCGGCTCCGCAAGGGCGTCATACCGGGCGACGCCCACGCCGAGATCGGGGGCGCCCTCCGCCGGTACGCCGACATCGACGTCGCAGCCTTCCTGCCGGCCGATGCGGTGGCGGCCGACGCGGCGGTGCGGGCCGGCAAGACGCTCGCCGAAGTCGCCCCGGCCAGCGCCCTGCGTGCGGCCCTGATCGCGCTCGCTCGCTCCGTCGCCGGGGTTTCGGGCCGGCACGGTCGCCGTCGTCGGCGTTCTGCTTGAGGCGCGCTGCCGAGCGCGGGCTCTCGCCGACGGTGCTTGACTGGTGGCCCATGCTCGACTACGACCGCGAGGCACCGACCTACGACGACACCCGCGGCGGTGCCTGCCGGGCCACCGCCGCGGCGGCTGAGCTCGAGCGCTTGCTACCCGTCGGCGGCACCGTGCTCGACGTCGGCGGCGGTACCGGCATCGTGACGAGTGTGCTCGCTGCTCGCGGTCGGCGGGTGCTGGTCGCCGATCGATCCGTCGGCATGCTGCGTCTGGCCGGCCGACGGCTGCCCGGGCGGGTGCTGGCCGGCGACGCGACCGCGCTCCCGGTGCGCACGGCGTCCGTCCGCGGCATCGTCATCGTCTGGCTGCTGCACCTGATGCCGTCCGCCGTCGACTCGGTGTTCGCCGAATGCGCACGGGTGCTGGAGCCGGCCGGTGTGCTGGTGTGCACGGTCGACAAGGACGCCTCCGGTCGTGGTGAGTCGCCGGACCCGAGTGCGTGTGACGCCGTCGCGACCGTGACCGCAACCGCCGCGAGATTCGGGCTCGCACACTGCGCCGACGGTGCGTTCGTCGGCGGGTCCGCCCGACCACCGCCGACGTATCCCGTTCGCGCCTTCCGGCGCGAGGGCTGACGGCGCGAGCTTGCTGGTGCCGCCGCCCGAGACGGCCCGGTGTCATCATGGACGGCAGTCGCGCGCCATCCGCCGGCAGCACACCTGTGTGGATCCGGCCCGCCGTCGTACCGGGAGAACGCAACGCCATGGACGCCCTGACCACCCCGCCCACGCCGTCGAACGAGCCGATCAAGACCTATGCGCCCGGCAGCCCCGAGCGGGGGTCGCTGGAGACCAAGCTGAAGGCACTGGCGGCGGAGCAGATCGAGCTGCCGATGCGGATCGACGGCGCGGATGTCGTCGGGGACGGCGCCGCCATCGACGTCGTGCAGCCGCACCGGCACGCCGCCCGGCTCGGCACGATGCACGAGGCGACGAACGCGGACGTCGCGCGCGCTGTGCGGGCGGCCAAGGCGGCCGGGCCGGCCTGGCGGGGTCTCCCGTTCGACGAGCGGGCGGCGGTGCTGCTCCGCGCGGCCGACCTGCTCGCCGGCCCGTGGCGGGACACGATCAACGCCGCGACGATGCTCGGGCAGAGCAAGACTGCGTACCAGGCAGAGATCGACGCGGTCTGCGAGTTCGCCGACTTCCTGCGGTTCAACGTGCACTTCGCCAGCCGCATCCTGGCCGAGCAGCCGCAGTCCGCGGCAGGCACGTGGAACCGGTTCGACCACCGGCCGCTGGAGGGCTTCGTCCTCGCGATCACGCCGTTCAACTTCACCTCGATCGCGGGTAACCTGCCGACCGCGCCGGCCCTGCTCGGCGTTCCCGTCGTGTGGAAGCCCTCGCCCACCCAGATGCTCGCGGCGCACTACACGTTGCGGCTGCTCGAAGCCGCCGGCCTGCCGCCGGGTGTGATCAACCTGGTCACCGGCAACGGCACGGCGGTCAGCGAGGTCGCGCTCACCGACCCCGACCTCGCCGGCATCCACTTCACCGGCTCGACGGCGACGTTCCAGCACCTGTGGTCGACCGTCGGCGCGAACATCGCCGGCTACCGGTCATATCCGCGGCTGGTCGGCGAGACCGGCGGCAAGGACTTCGTACTCGCGCATCCAAGTGCCGCGATCGACTCCCTCTCCGTCGCGCTGGTGCGCGGCGCGTTCGAGTACCAGGGGCAGAAGTGCTCGGCCGCCTCGCGCGCCTACCTGCCGCGCTCGCTGTGGGACGGCGGGTTGCGGGACTCGCTGGTCGAGATGACGCAGAGCCTTCGGTACGGCGACATCGGCGACTTCACCAACTTCGGCGGCGCCGTCATCGACCGGCGGGCGTTCGACAAGCACGCCGCTGCGCTCTCGGCCGCGGCGAACGACGCTGACTGCGCCGTTCTCGCCGGCGGCACGGTGGAGGACTCGGAGGGATTCTTCGTCTCGGCGTCGGTCGTGCGGACCACCGACCCGCGCCACGACCTGATGACCCGCGAGCTGTTCGGACCGATTCTCACCGTGTTCGTCTACGACGACGGCGACTGGCTCCAACTGCTCGGCCAGATCGGCGAGGTGACGCCGTATGCGCTCACCGGCGCGGTGTTCGCCACCGATCGCGCGGCGATCGAGGAGGCGAGCGCTGCCCTGCGGTTCGCGGCCGGCAACTTCTACGTCAACGACAAGCCGACCGGGGCCGTCGTCGGCCAGCAGCCCTTCGGCGGGGCTCGGGCGTCGGGCACCAACGACAAGGCCGGCTCGCCGCTCAATCTGCTGCGCTGGGTCTCCCCGCGCACGATCAAGGAGACCTTCGTGCCGCCGACCGACCATCGCTACCCGCACATGGGTTAGCTGCCGCGATCCCGGCGGGTTGCGGAAAGGCCCCCGTACGATCCTCGGCATGCCGTTCGATCCGTCCGACGAAGACCAGGACCGCTACGCGGGCTACGGGCTCGCGCCGTTCCCGGACCCGCGCGATGCGGAGATCAACTTCTACCTCGCCGGTGTCCGCGCCGTGGGCGCCGAGGAGGTCCAGGCCGCGATCACGGAGGTGTCCGTGCGGGGCCGCCAGGTCCTGCTCGCCTACGCGGAACGCTCGGCGTCGATCGCCGTACGCAACAACGTGCCCGACCGGCTGATCCGGGCCCTGATCGCGCTGGTGATCGGCGGGCTGACCCAGAACGCGCTCGAAGCTCTGATGCGCACGGCACTGGTCGAGGACGCCGCGCGCCGGCTGCGCGCAGAGCCGGCCGACGTCTTCGCCGCCGCAGCCGACCTCGTGGGGGAGATGGGCGCCTTCGCGTTGAAGCTCTGGCTCGGCCGCCGCCCCGAGGACCGCACGCCGGAGGTCATGGGCTTCACGGTCACCGGTGATGGCCTGACCTTCCGCTACGAGTGGGCCGGTGACGTGGCGCAGTGAGCGTCGAGCTGCTGTACATCGACGGCTGCCCGTCCTGGCGGGCCGCCGACGACAACCTGCAAGCGGCGCTGCACCGGGTCGGGCGCAGCGACCGGGTCGCCCATCGCATGCTGGTGACAACCGAGGAGGCCGACGCGATCGGCTTCGCCGGGTCGCCCACGGTGCTCATCGACGGGCGCGACCCCTTCGGTACGCCGGGGGCCGCCGCCGGGTTGGCCTGCCGCGTCTACCCGACCCCGGAGGGCCCGGCGGGGACCCCGACGGTGGCCCAGCTCGAAGCCGCGCTCACCGCCGACGCCCTCTGAGGCCCGCTGAGGCCGGTTGGAGGCCGACTTGCCGGGCTGGCGCGCCTGCGGTCACCGGCCCAATATGAGGTCATGACGAGTGGGCCCGCACCGCCGCACAGGGCGCCGGTCGGCATCGGCCCGCGGCTGTTGTGGCTGCCGGCCGGGCTGTACGCGGCCGAGGCGGTCGCCCTGCTGGCGGCCCTGTTCACGGTCGCCGATCCGGCCATGCCGACGCTGCTCGTCGGTGGCGTCTCTGCCGGGCTGCTCCTGCTCGCCGCCGCTGCGGTCGCCTCGCGCCGGCCCGCCGGGCACGCCGTGGCGGTCGTCCTCGGGGCACTGTTCGCGACGGCCGCGCCCGTGGCCCTGGCCACCACCGACCTGACGGCCGGTGCCGGCCTCGCGGTGGCAATGCTCACCGCGTTTCCCTTGGGGCTGCTGCTGGCGCCGGCGGTGCTGTGCTGGCGGCGACCGCTGCCACGCGGTGACGGCCTGCCCTGGCCGGAGGGCTGGCGCCGCCAGGCGGCCGCGGGTGTCACGCGGGTCGTCGGTCCGGTCGTCGTCATCGCCGTGGTGCTGGCCGACGCCGTCATCCAGGGCCGGGCCGGCTCGCCGGGCGTGGCGCTGGCGGTGTTCGGCGGCGGCCTGCTGTTCGCCGGGCTGTCCTTCGCCGGCCTGCCTCGGGGCGAAGGAGTCGTCGCGCCCCCGCTCGCGGTGGGCGCGGGCACGCGCCAGGTCGGTGGGGTCGGCTTCGCCGCTTCAGCCAGGTATCCGGTCGGCGTGCTCCTGGCGAGCAGCGGCCTGGCGGTGATCCTGGCCGGCGGTGCAGTCCTCATGCAGGGCCCGGGCCGGGTGGTCGCCGGCGCGTCTGCCGGGCTCGCCGCCGTGGCGATCGCCGTCCTCTCGGTCAGCCGGGCCAACACCGAGCCCCGGCTGCTGCTGGCGCCCGATGTCGTCGTACTGATCGCGGGAACGGCCTCGTGGACGGTGCCCTGGCCGGCGGTCGCCGCCGTACTGGCCTTCGACCAGACGACCTACGGCCCCGGGGGCAGCGTGCACGTGCCGTTCATCGGCCTGATCGCGAACCCGCCCGAGGCCATCCGGATCGGTGACGGCCGGGACCGGCGGGTCAAGCCGCCGGCGCGGCGGGCCGACGCGGACGTGTACTTCCCGGTCCGCTCGCTCGACGCCGATCCGGTGCTGGTGTTGTGGACGCTGCGCTTCTACGCGGCCAGCCCCTTCGCCCGCCAGGAGCTTGCCGACGGCCGGGCCCGGCGCCGGCTGCACGACCGCGACCTCAAGACGCCACCTGTACCGGTGTAGTGGCACCGCGCACCGCCAGCACGCCCCGGCCGGCTCGTTGCGCCAGCCCGCGCGGCAGTCGTACGCCCAGCAACTCGCCGTCCATCGGCCCGGACGGGCTGAGCAGGAGGCCGGCCTTGTTGCGTCGCGCCTCCACCGTGATGCCGCGGTAGGTGGTGATCAGTTCGTCGGTCACCCCGGCCAGCACCAGCGCCCAGGGCCGGTCGCCCGCGTCGCGCAGCAGCTCGCTGAGCACGGCCTCCATCTCGGTGTCCAGCAGCTCCCCGGTGTCGTCGGCGAGGACGACCAGCGGTCCGGACACCCCAGCGATGGCCGCCGCCAGGTCCCGCGCACCGGAGGGCAGGTACGGGCCCAGGACGCCGGGCAGGCCGCGCAGGGGCGAGCGCCGCGGGGTGACCGTCGCGACGGCCGTGCCGTGCTCGACGCACCACCGCGCCATCGTCAGCAGCGCGGTCGACCGGCCGGACCGCTGCGGGCCGGATACCAGGAACGCCGGTCCCGCCTCCGCCAGGTCGATCCCCACCGGAGCCAGCTCGTCGCCGCCCAGCCCGATGGCCGTCCACAGCGGCCCGCGCAAGTCTGCGGTCTCCGCCAGTTGCGCGTACGGCACGCGCTCGGGCAACGACTCGACCCGCATCGGCCCTCGCTGGGGTGCCAGACCGTGCGCCCGCTGGGTCGCTGCCCCCGCCAGCCGCGCCAGCTCGGCGACCTGCGCCGGCCCCGAGGGGTCGGCCGAGAGCAACGCCACCTGGACCTCCTCGGCCGGGTCACCCGGGAGCAGCCCCTGGCCGGGGCGCAGGGTCCGCGGCACCTGGCGCAGTGACAGCCCGGCCAGCGAGTAGTCCATCGGGTCGGCCATCCGCAGGATCAGCCGGCCGGCGACCAGCGACGAGACGCGGCCGGTGAGCACGCTCCGGTCGCCCGCGACGACCGCCCGCAGCCCCATGGCGGCACCCTCGCGCAGCAGGCCGAGCAGTACCTCGACCGGACGGCCCGAGTCGACGTCCTCATAGGCCGCCAGGAAGCCCTCCCAGCCGTCGAGGAGCAGCACCAGCCACGGCATCCGGTCGGCCGGCGCGGCGGCGGCCCGCTGCTCGGCGAGCGACCCGAACCCGCCCCGGCCGAGCACCTGTTGGCGCCGGCCGACCTCGGCGGCGAGCCGGGTGAGCAACCGGTCGCCCCGGTCGACCTCGGCACGGCTCACGGCAGCGCCGCAATGCGGCAGGGCCGCCACCGGTAGCAGGCCACCGCTGGCGCAGTCGAGGGCATAGACGTGCACGTCGGCCGGGTCGGTGTCCGCGGCGATCGCCCCAGCCACGGTGCGCAGCAGGGTGGTCCGCCCGCTGCCGGGGCCGCCCGCTGCGAGCAGGTGGCCGCCGCCGGCGAGGTCGAGGGCGAACGCTGCCCGCGCCTGCGCGGCGGGCAGGTCGACCAGCCCCACCGCCAGGGCCTCGGGCTCGGCCGGCGGCAGGTCGCACCGGGCGAGGACGGCTGGCAGCGGCGGCAGCCACGGGCTGCGGGCGGCCGCGATGCCCGACGAGCGAGCGGCCTGGCGCAGGGCCGCCACCAACACTGTCAGGTCGGTAGGGCCGGCGTCGGCGATGTTCGCAGGCGCCGGTGGGGGCGCCTCACCGGCGGTCTCCCAGGCCAGCGGGCTGGCGGTCGCCGGCACGTTGACCGCACTGGGTGCCGGGCCGGCCACCCGGGCGGCCTGGAAGGTCACGACGCCGCCGGAGCCGGCCCGGCAGCAGGCGCGACCCGGTGTAGCCGGGCCGATCAGAGCGGCGGACTTGCTGTCGATGACGTCCTGCGACTCGGCCGGGTCGGTCACCCGCAAGGCGATGCGCAGGTTGGTGTTGGCCCGGATCTCGGCCGAGACGACGCCGGCGGGACGCTGGGTGGCCAGGACCAGGTGAACGCCGAGGGATCGCCCGCGGCGCGCGATGTCGACCAGCCCGGTCACGAAGTCGGGGAGCTCCTGCACCAGCGAGGCGAACTCGTCGATGACGATCACCAGGCGCGGCAGCCGCTCGCGTGAGCCGGCCGGCGCGGCGAGGAAGTCCTCGAGGTCCTTGCAGCCGGCGGCCTGCAGGGCCCGCTCGCGCCGCTTGAGCTCGGCGTCCAGCGAAGCGAGGGCGCGCTCGGTCAGGTGACCGTCGAGGTCGGTCACCATGCCCACGGTGTGCGGCAGGCGCGCGCAGTCGGCGAACGCCGAGCCGCCCTTGTAGTCGACCAGTACGAAGCACAGCTCGTCCGGCCGGTTGACCACCGCCAGCGAGGCGACCAGCGTCTGCAGCAGCTCGGACTTGCCGGCGCCGGTCGTCCCGGCGACCAGCGCATGCGGCCCGTCGCGGCGCAGGTCGATGCCGAACGGCCCGTCGGGGGCCACCCCCAGCACGGCGGCCGTCGATCCCCCCGCACCCTCCCACCGGGCCGCGATCAGCTCCGCGGCACCGGGCCTTTGCGGGTCGGGTTTCGGTGGATCGCAGAGGCCGAGCAGGCCGAGCAGGTCGAGCAGCCGGGCGGTGTCCGGCAGGGCGGCCTGGCTCCCGTCGGGGGTGGCGTCGCGCAGCGGCGCCAGCCCGCGGGCGAACCGCTCGGCCCACTCCGGCGAGACGAGGTCGGCCAGGGCGTCGGTGACGGGCGGGTGGCCGGCCCGGCGCAATTGCAGCCGGGTGCCCACAGCCCCGGTGACGACGGCTGTCGCGCCGCACTCGGCGGGCAGCGCGAGCGGGTCGCCGGCCAGGCAGATCGCATAGATCCCCACCCGTGGCCCCTCGGCCAGCAACCGGGCCACCCCGGCCACCGCGCGCAGCGCCCGGGCGCCGTCGAGGAGCAGGACGGTCGACGGCCCGGCCCAGTCGCCGGCGCCTTGCCGCCCCGCCGACGCGGTCCTGACCTCGAGGCACACCACCAGCTCGGCGACGCGCGCCGCGACCTGCTCCTCGGTGCACCCGGCCAGCAGGGCGCATGCCTGGCCGGAGCCGGGTAGCAGGTGCGGCAACCACCGCGCCCAGCCCCACTGCTCTGCGGCGGTCCCGTCGGCCACAGGCTCGTCCTGCGCGCAGAGCACGACGAGGGAGAGGTCGCGCGGGCTGTGCAACGCGGCCAGCTGGGCCAGGCCATGCCGGGCCAGCCCCTGGACCGCCCGCCGCGGGCCGGCCAGGCCCAGCACGCCCACCTCGCGCAGCGGCACGGTGAGCGGCACCGCGGCCACCGCTGGATGCTGCGGTGCCTCCTCGACAGACCCGGTCAGCACGGTCAGCCGGGCCGGCAGGTCGGCCGTACCCAGCCGCAGGGTGAGCGCGTCGGGATCGCCCGGTCGGCGCTCCCACAGCCGGGGCAACGGCCCGGTGGCGATCAGCTGGAGCGCGGCGGCGTCGGGGCACTCCGCCCGGCGCGCCGTGGCTTCCTCGGCCAACCCGGCCGCGACCGCGGCCAGCGCAGCGCTCTTGTCGGTCGCGTACCGGGCCCGCGCCCGGCGTTGCGTGCGACGACCGCCGACCCGGTCGCTGAGCACGTTGGCCCCGAGCATGACCGGCGACAGCAACATGAACAGAGCGAAGGTCCACGAGCCCATCGCCTTCACCATCACCGCCCCGATCACGAGCGGGATCAGCATCGCCAGCACGGGGAACTTCGGGTTGTCGCGCTCCTCCGGCGGTGCCGGCAGCCGTACGACAACCTCTGGGGGTCGCTGGAGCAGTCGCGGTGGACGGTTGACGTCGAGGTGGCCGGCGCCGTCGGCCAGCACGGCGGCCGGCGCCTCGCCGGGGCCACCGAGCCGCAGGGTCGACTCACCGGCGCGCAGCAGGGCACCGGGTGACAACATCAGCGGCTCGGCCCCGACATGGGTGCCGTCGACCGACGTGCCGTTGGTCGACGCCGCATCTCCCACGCTGACGGCCTCCGCCGTCACGGTCAGCGTGGCATGGACGCGGGACAGGTCGGGGTCGGCTAGTCGGATCTGGGCTGCGGGTCCGCGGCCGAGCGTCAGCGTGCCGGGGTGCAGCGCATAAACACCGCCGGCGTCGGGGCCGCCGGCGACCAGCAACTGCCGCAGCCCGCTCGTCGGTGCGACCGGGGCGGGGCCGCCGAGCGCCAGCACCGCGCCGTCGGTCAGTGGCGGGCGGCCCAGCGGAGAGTCGTCGGGCACCGGCCGATCGCCGACGTACGGCTGGCCGCCCCCGGCGGTGAGCGCCCGTACCTGATCAAGAACCGACGACAGGGGCGCACCCGCCGCAGCGACGATCTCGATGTCGTGACCGTTCACGGACAGGCGCAGGTGCATGCCGAGGATTGTCGCGGAGCGGAGGTACGGTCGCAGGCGTGTATCCACAGGCAGCGGCGGGCCGCCAATTCGGGGAAGAGGGCAGGCGGCTCAGCTACGGCAGCTACCTGCGGCTGCCCCAGTTGCTCTCGCAGCAGGTGTTCGAGTCCGACCCGCCAGCGCACGACGAGCTGCTGTTCATCACCGTCCACCAGGTCTACGAGCTGTGGTTCGCCCAGTTGCTGCACGAGCTGGCCGACGCCCGCGACCGGATGCTGGCCGGTGACGCCTACACCCCGCGGGTTCGCCTGCAGCGCTCACATGTCATCGAGCGGGTGCTGATCGAGCAGGTCGACGTACTCGAGACCATGACTGCGCAGGACTTCCTCGCCTTCCGCAACAACCTCGCACCGGCCAGCGGATTCCAGTCGGTGCAGTTCCGCGAGTTGGAGTTCCTCTCCGGCGCCAAGGACCCCGCCTACCTCGACCGGTTGCACGACGCCGACCCCGACGAGCTGGCCCGGCTCAGGCTGCGCCTGTCCGAGCCGTCCCTGTGGGACAGCTTCCTGGCCGTGCTCGCCCGCGCCGGCTTCGACGTGTCCACACTGGACCACCGCCTCGACGCCCTCGTGGCGGTGGCGCACGACCGTACGGCTTACGGCGAGGTCTGGGACCTCGCCGAGGCGCTCATCGAGCACGACTCGCTGATGGCGCGGTGGCGGTCCCGGCACGTCCTGATGGTCGAGCGGGAGATCGGGACCAAGTCCGGTACGGGTGGCAGCACCGGTGCGCCCTACCTGCGCGGCCGCCTCGACCTGCGGTTCTTTCCCGAATTGTGGGAGCTGCGCACCCGCCTGTAGAGGCCTCCCGGCAATGCCGGGCGCCATTGCCGACCGGGACACGCCCCGCGACGGCCTCCAGCGCGCTATCCACAGATCACAAAGTCGTCGGCGCTGACCGGCCGTCCCGCACCTACCGTCGAATCCGACAGGGCGTCGGGCAAGCCGGGCCCTCGAACCTCAGGGAGGCCATCATGCCAGGCGGAATCAAGGTCACACCGGAGCAGTTGCACCTGCTCTCCGGCAACGTGCACAAGGGGTCCACGGAGATCGCCGGCTCGCTGACGGCACTGTCCGGGCAGATCTCGCCGTTGGTGGGCGGTGACTGGGCGGGTGCGGCGTCGGTGCAGTTCAGCACGCTGTGGGAGCGGTGGCAGCGTTCGGCCAAGGAGCTCAACTCCGCCCTCAGCGGGATCAGCCAGCTGCTCGGCAGCGCCGGCACGTCCTACGCCGACGCCGAGCGGCAGATCGCCAGCAGTTTCCGCGCCTGAGACCAGTTGTGGGCAGAGCGGGTCGGGTACTGGCCGCGCCGTGATTCAGTGCTCGTGCTCGACCCGGTCGCTGACCCGGCGGAGGGCGGCGGCCACGGCGGCCGGCTGGTGCAGCGGGCCGGTGCCTGCGTCCGCGCCGGACTCGATCCAGTCGGCCCGGGAGCGCAGGCGCTCGGCGCCGTCGTCGTGCGGCAGGTCGAGCATGAGCACGCTGATGGCGCCCTGGGTGTCGTGCTCGTCCAGCCGGGGCGCCGTGCCGTCGCCGGCGTCCAGCACGGAGGCGACCTCCTGCCAGGCGCCGACCACGTCGCGCGCCTCGGCCTGGTCACGCGAGTGCCGGCCCAGCGCGGCCTGAGCGGGGGACTGACCGAGGCCGCCGACCGGCTCCAACACCGCCCTGCTCGCCCTGTCCTCGGCCGAGGCGGCCATGAACGACAGGTGCAGCGCGAGGAGTTCGGGCATGGTCGCCTGCCGCGCCAGAGACCGGATCAGCTTGGCAACCTCGGAGACGGACAGCCCGGAGTCGCCGCGGGCGGCCTCGACCATCCGGCGGGCGAGGTTCTCGTGCAGGTCGGCGTACGGCAAGCGCGCAACATGCTCTGCCATCGGGTCGGGCCTTTCCTGCCGGTGGGGCCTTGACCCTATATGGGTGCAACTACGTTATCCACAGCCTATGGGACATACATTGCCCCAATACGGGCGGCCCGCATATGGTCGCCGCACCATGACGCCTGCCAGGGACGTCGACTGCGTGACGGGGGGGCGCCCGCTTGACTGCGGTGGAGATCATCGACGCCGAAGTGCGCGAGTTGATCCGCCGCCGCGGTGTCGATCCGGCCCGGGACCCCGCAGCCGTGCGGATCCTCATCGACGACGTCCTGAGCGAGTACGAGATGCGTTCGCTGACAGCCACCCTCCCGGCGCTCGGTGACCGCCGGCGCATCGCCCGCGCCGTGCACGACTCGGTGGCCGGGTTCGGTGCGCTGCAGCGCTTCCTGGACGACCCGCAGGTGGAGGAGATCTGGGTCAACGGCCCCGGCCGCGTCTTCGTCGCCCGGCGGGGTCGCAGCGAGCTGACCAACATCATCCTGACCTCGGCGCAGGTCGAGGACCTCGTCGAGCGGATGCTCAAGTCCTCCGGCCGCCGGGTCGACCTGTCCACGCCGTTCGTCGACGCCATGCTGCCCGACGGATCGCGGCTGCACGTGGTGATCCCCGACATCACCCGACTGCACTGGGCGGTCAACATCCGCAAGTTCGTCCTGCGCGCCAACACCCTCGACGAGCTGGTCGGGCTCGGCACCCTCACGCCGCCGGCCGCGGTCTTCCTCGAGGCGGCCATCGCGGCCGGGCTGAACGTGATCGTCTCGGGCGGCACGCAGGCGGGCAAGACCACCCTGCTCAACTGCCTCGCGGCCGCCATCCCGGGCGGCGAGCGGGTGATCACCTGCGAGGAGGTCTTCGAGCTGCAGGTCGACCTGCCCGACGTGGTCGCGATGCAGACCCGCCAGCCCAACCTCGAGGGCACCGGCGAGATCCAGCTGCGCAGGCTGATCAAGGAGGCCCTGCGCATGCGCCCCTCGCGGATCATCGTGGGGGAGGTCCGCCAGGAGGAGTGTCTCGATCTGCTCATCGCACTCAACTCCGGCCTCCCCGGGATGTGCTCGATCCATGCCAACTCCGCCCGCGAGGCGGTCACCAAGATGTGCACGCTGCCACTGCTGGCCGGGGAGAACGTCGGGCACGCCTTCGTCGTCCCCACCGTGGCCAGCAGCGTCGACCTGGTGGTGCACGCCGAGACCGACGGCAGCGGCGCCCGGCGGGTCAGAGAGATCGTCGCCGTGCCTGGCCGCGTCGAGGGCAGCGTCGTCGAGACCGCCGACGTGTTCGCCACGCAGGGCGAGCGGCTGGTCCGGGCCGACGGTTTCCCGCCGCACCCCGAGCGCTTCGCCCGCGTCGGCATCGACCTGCTCGCCGTGCTCGGCGGCGGCCGCCACGAGCGGTTGCACTAGAGGTGGGCACGCTCATCGGGCTGGTGCTCGGGGTCGGGCTGCTGCTCATCGTCCGCAGCACCGGCGGGAGCCCTGTGACCGATCCCGCGGCGGGCCGTGCGGCAGGCGGCTGGCGGCAGCGGCGCACCGACCTGCTGCGGCAGGCCGGCATCGAGGGCGTCAGCCACGCGCAGCTCGTCATCCTGCAGGTGATCAGCGCGGGGGCGGCGACGGTCCTCGTCCTCGTCGTCAGCGGTGCGGTCACGGTGGCCCTGGCCTTCGCCGTCATCGCCTTCCGCGCGCCGCCGGCGGTGGTCCGCCGCCTGCGTGACCGGCGGGTGACCGAGCTCCGCGAGGTGTGGCCGGAGGTCGTCGACAACCTGGCCTCGGCGGTGCG
>QHCA01000268.1 GCA_003244095.1 Pseudonocardiales bacterium
CTGCCGCGCACCGCCCGGCACCTCGTCGTGATGTCGCTGCGGGCCGCCTTCGACGCAATCGGTGGCCAGCCCCGCGGCCTCGAAGTCGTCTGCGCCAACCGCATCCCGCAGGCCCGCGGCCTGGGCTCCTCGGCCGCCGCCATCGTGGCGGGGGGGGGCNNCAACTGCGGCCAGATCAAGACCGGCGCGCCCTGCCGGTCCGAGCGCGTGGCCAAGTACAACCAGCTGCTCAGGATCGAGGAACTGCTCGACGACGCGGCGGCGCTCGCCCTGGCGGCGACGATCGAGGGGCACGCCGACAACGTCGCGGCGTGCCTGCACGGCGGGCTGACGCTCGCCTGGGCCGAGCAGGGCCTGGCGCGCGCGCTGCGGCTCGAACCGGCCGGGTTGAGCCCGGTGGTGTTCGTCCCCACGACCCGGTCCACGACCACCCGAGGCCGCAAGGTGCTGCCGGCCGAGGTACCCCTGGCCGACGCCGCCGTCAACGTCGCCCGCGCGGCACTGCTGATCCCCGCGCTGACCGGGCGGGCCGACCTGCTGTTCGCCGCGACCGAGGACCGCCTGCACCAGGGGGCCCGGGCTGCCGTCATGCCGCGCACCGCCGCCCTGCTCGGCAAACTGCGGGCAGACGGGATCCCCGCGGTGCTTTCCGGCTCGGGGCCGACGGTGCTGGTCCTGGCCGAGGGCGCAGCCGACGTGTCGTCGTACGCCGGCAAGAGCTGGCAGGTGCTGAGGCTCGGTGTCGACAGCGGGGGGGCAACCGTACTGCCGCTGCACGGCTGAGCCGCATCGGGGAACACGCCGGGAGCCGGCCGTGTTGCTCTAGATGGTCGGACTGCTCTAGTCTTGGCCGCACAGCCACCTCATGGTGCGCCGATCGCATGCCGATCCTTCACGCGTCGATCGACGACTTCAGCAGACCGGCGTTCCCTGCCAGATCCCACAGATCGTGCTTTCGGGGATGCCGGAACGATGGTCGCCCCAGATGGTTGATTTTTAACACTCCCCGCCATGAGGCGGGAACCCCGATCGACTGGTCGGGCGCTTTTTCTCGGCCGCGGAGGCATTTGCCCCGGCTGTTTTTAGGGAAGGATCCCAATTGTCCAACACCACCGACCTCCTGCCGGACGAGCGCACGAGCGCCGAGCCGACAGGGGTCAAGGCGTCCTCGCCTGAGGCCAAGCCACGCCGTCGCGGCGGCTTGTCCGGCATGGTGCTGCCCGAGTTGCAGGCCCTCGCGGCCGAGCTCGGCGTGCCCAGTACGGCGAAGATGCGCAAGAGCGACCTCATCGCGGCCATCCAGGCGAGCCAGGCGGGCGCCCCCGCCACCAACGGCGCGGTGAGCACCACGGCGGCCGCCGAGCCCGACCCGGCAGTGGCCGTGGCAACCGTGGACGCCGCTGACACCGCTGACGCCGCTGACACCGCTGACACCGCGGCCAGGCCGCGGTCACGCCAGCGGCGTTCGGCCAGTCGGCCGGCCGGTGCTCCTGCCGCCGACAGCGACGCGAGCGCGGTGACCGCCGGCAGCCGCCAGCCGACCGAATCCGCCCAGCCGACCGAGACCGTCCAGACGGACCAGCCGGTGACCGATCGGCCGGCCCGCGAGCACCAGCGTGAGCCGCGTCAGCGCGGGGGCGCCGACCGTCAGGGCGGCCAGGATCGTCAGGGTGGCCAGGACCGCCAAAGCGGTCAGGGCGGTCAGGGCGGCCAGGATCGTCAAGGCGGCCAAGGCGGCCAAAGCGGCCAGGGCGGCCAGGGCGGCCAGGATCGTCAAGGCGGCCAAGGCGGCCAAGGCGGCCAGGGCGGCCGCGACCGGGGCCCCGACCGTGGCCCGGACCGGGACGAGGACGACGACGGCGGCGGTCGCAATCGTCGCCGCGGACGCTTCAGGGAGCGCAACCGTAACCGCAATCGCGACCGGTTCGGCTCCGAGCCTGAGCCTGTACTCGCCGATGACGACGTCCTGATCCCGGTCGCCGGCATCGTCGATATTCTCGACAACTACGGATTCATCCGTACCTCCGGCTATCTGACCGGCGCCAACGACGTCTACGTCTCCATGGCGCAGGTGAAGAAGTACGGCATCCGCCGCGGCGACGCGGTGACCGGTGCGGTGCGCCAGCCGCGCGAGGGTGACCGCAAGGACAAGTACAACGCCCTCATCCGGCTCGACACCGTCAACGGCATGGACCCCGAGTCCGCCCTCAAGCGGCCGGAGTTTCACAAGCTCACCCCCCTATACCCCCAGGAGCGGCTGCGCCTCGAGACCGACCCGTCCCAGCTGACCACCCGGGTGATCGACCTGGTCATGCCCATCGGCAAGGGTCAGCGGGCGCTGATCGTGAGCCCGCCCAAGGCCGGCAAGACGATGGTCCTGCAGGCGATCGCCAACGCCATCACCACCAACAACCCCGAATGCCACCTCATGGTCGTGCTCGTCGACGAGCGGCCCGAGGAGGTCACCGACATGACCCGGTCGGTCAAGGGCGAGGTCATCGCCTCGACCTTCGACCGGCCGCCGACCGATCACACAACGGTCGCGGAGCTGTCCATCGAGCGGGCCAAGCGCCTCGTCGAGCTCGGCCACGATGTCGTCGTACTGCTCGACTCGATCACCCGATTGGGCCGGGCATACAACCTCGCGGCCCCGGCCAGCGGCCGGATCCTCTCCGGCGGTGTCGACTCGACCGCGCTGTACCCGCCCAAGCGGTTCCTCGGCGCGGCCCGCAACATCGAGAACGGCGGCTCGCTCACGATCATGGC
Organism: Pseudonocardiales bacterium; assembly: GCA_003244095.1. Lineage (GTDB taxonomy): Bacteria > Actinomycetota > Actinomycetes > Mycobacteriales > QHCA01 > QHCA01. The sequence continues at coordinate 2,767 of QHCA01000268.1, forward strand.
GACCGCCCTGGTCGAGACCGGCTCGACGATGGACACGGTGATCTTCGAGGAGTTCAAGGNNAAGGGCACCGGCAACGCCGAGCTGAAGCTGGACCGCAAGATCTCCGACAAGCGGGTCTTCCCGGCCATCGACGTCGACCAGTCCGGCACCCGCAAGGAGGAGCTGCTGCTGTCGCACGAGGAGCTCTCCATCGTCATCAAGCTGCGCCGGGTGCTGCACGCACTCGACCCGCAGCAGGCCATCGAGCTGCTGCTCGACCGGATGCGCAAGACCTCGACCAACGCCGAGTTCCTGATGCAGATCCAGAAAACCACCGTCGGGCCCGAGTCCTGAGTCACGCGTGATCGGCCGTGAGCGCTCCCGACCCCCGATCGTCGGCCAACAGCTGCGGAATGTCGGGGGTCGGTGCTTAGCTCGGACCCGTTCGATTCCTCGATCCGCTCCTTCGATGCGGTTCAACTGACTGTGGAGGCTGTCATGCCCACCCGATCTGACCCATGGCCCAACGGCACACCCTGCTGGGTCGACGTCTCAGTGCCCGACCTCGAGGCTGCCAAGGCGTTCTACGGCGCCGTCCTCGGCTGGTCGTCGTTCGCCGACACCGGCGAGGACTTCGGTCATTACACGCTCTGCCAGGCCGACGGTCACACGGTGGCAGCGATCGGGCCACTGCAGTTCGAGGGACAGCCGTCCTCATGGACCGTGTACGTGGCCAGCGACGACGCCAACGGCACCGCCAAGCTGATCACCGACAACGGCGGCACGGTGCTGGTCGCGCCGATGGAGGTCCCCGGCAGCGGGACCATGGTCGTCGCGCAGGATCCGCAGGGCGCCGCCTTCGGGGTCTGGCAGGCCGCCGGGATGAACGGTGCCGAGGCCTACATGGAGCCCGGGTCGCTGGCCTGGACCGACGTGCGCAGCTCCGACCCCGACGGCGCGCACGCGTTCTACTCGGCGGTCTTCGGCTACCGCTTCGAGCCAATGGAAGGCGCACCGGAGGACTACCAGCTGATTCACTTCACCGGTGCCCGGGACAGCGAGCCGGTCGGTGGCATCGGCGGCATGATGGGCGCGCCCGAGGGCACGCCCTCGCACTGGGTTTCCTACTTCAGCGTGGCCGACGCCGACGCTTCGGCGGCGGCCGCGACCGAGGGCGGCGGCAGCCTGCCAGGCGAGCCGATGGACACGCCGTTCGGTCGGATGGTCCCCATCACCGACCCGTTCGGGGCGACCTTCTTCGCCGTGGGACCGCCGCCATCGGCCTGACCGGCTGAGCGGGGAATGCCGCGCCCGGACCCGGGCGTTTCATCTGTTGCGACGCCTACCTGGCACACTGGTGGGCGGCATCCGGCTCCGGTTCACGCCATCGACACGCCCGCACGAGGACACGGCGACCCGGCGGCCACGACGAGAGGACCCATCGTGAAGTCAGGCATCCACCCCGACTACGTCGAGACGACGGTCAGCTGTAGCTGTGGCAGCAGCTTCACCACGCGTAGCACGGCCAAGAGCGGCGCCATCCACGCCGATGTCTGCTCGCAGTGCCACCCGTTCTATACCGGCAAGCAGAAGATTCTCGACACCGGGGGCCGCGTGGCCCGCTTCGAGAAGCGCTTCGGCAAGCGCACCAAGTAGCTACGCCGACGGCGCCCGACCCCGCAGGGGCCGGGCGCCGTTGTCGTGTCCGCCCCGCACAGACGACCGGATCGAGCCGATGAGCACCGACCAGCCCGACGCCCTGGAGACACTGCAGGCCGAACATGCCGAGCTCGAACGCGAGCTGGCCGACCCGGCCGTGCACTCCGACCAAGCTCGGGCGCGGGAGCTGGGCAAGCGCTACGCCGAGCTCGGCCCGGTCGTCGAGACCGCACGCGAGCTCGACACCGTACGGTCCGACCTCAGCGCGGCGCGCGAGCTCGGGCGCGAGGACGCGTCGTTCGCCGTCGAGGCCGAGACGCTGGCGGAGCGGGTCGCCGGGCTGGAGGTCCGGCTGCGCGGGCTGCTGCTGCCCCGGGACCCCAACGACGGCAAGGACGTGATCCTCGAGGTCAAGGCGGGGGAGGGCGGGGAGGAGTCGGCGCTGTTCGCCGGGGACCTGCTCCGGATGTACCTGCGCTACGCCGAGCGCCAGGGCTGGCGCACCGACGTCCTCGACGCTGTGGAGAGCGACCTCGGCGGCTACAAGGGGGTGTCGGTCGCGATCAAGGGGCCATCCAACAAGCCGGGCGGGGTGTGGCAGCGGCTGAAGTACGAGGGTGGCGTGCACCGGGTGCAGCGGGTCCCGGTGACCGAGTCGCAGGGCCGGATCCACACCTCCGCGGCCGGGGTGCTCGTGCTGCCCGAGGCGGCGGAGGTCGACGTCACGATCGACCCCAACGACCTGCGCTTCGACGTCTACCGCTCCTCGGGTCCCGGTGGCCAGTCGGTCAACACCACCGACTCCGCCGTACGCATCACCCACGTGCCGACCGGCACCGTCGTGGCCATGCAGAACGAGAAGAGCCAGTTGCAGAACAAGGAGGCCGGCCTGCGGGTGCTCCGCGCCCGGTTGCTCGCGCTCGCCCAGGAGGAGGCCGCCAGCCTCGCCTCGGACGCGCGCCGGAGCCAGGTCCGTACGGTCGACCGCAGCGAGCGGGTGCGCACCTACAACTTCGCCGAGAACCGGATCGCCGACCACCGGGTCAACTTCAAGGCCTACAACCTTGACCAGGTCCTCGACGGTGACCTCGACGCGGTCATCGACGCGCTCGTCACGGCCGACATGGCGGCCGCGCTGGCCGGGCCGCCTCCCGAGCAGTGAGCGAGCCGGGCGAGGCGGTGACCGCTGCCACCTTCCGGCTGGAGGAGGCCGACGTGGCCAGCCCGCGGCACGACGCGGAGGTGCTGGCGGCGTACGTCCTCGGGATCCCCCGGAAGGCTCTGCCCACCGTGTCGGGATGGGACACCTCCCAGGCCCGGGCCTTCCACGACCTCGTCGCCGAGCGCGCCCGCCGTGTCCCGCTGCAGCACCTGACCGGAGTGGCCGGATTCCGCTACCTGGACCTCGCCGTCGGTCCCGGGGTCTTCGTTCCCCGCCCGGAGACCGAGATCCTGGTGTCCTGGGGGCTGCAGCAGTTGGCCGGCGTTCCCGCGCCGGTCGTCGTCGACCTCTGTGCGGGCTCAGGGGCCATCGCGCTGTCGGTGGCGCGGGAGTCGCCGGCGGCGACGGTCTATGCCGTCGAGCGGGAGGCATTGGCGCTTGCCTGGTTGCACCGCAATGCCGAGCGCGCCCCGGTGCGGGTGGTGGGCGGCGACGCCACCGACGCCGCGGTGCTCGCCGACCTTGACGGTGAGGTCGACCTGGTGCTCAGCAACCCGCCGTACATCCCGGTCGGCTCGGTGGTCGAGCCGGAGGTGGCCGAGCACGACCCGCCGGCAGCGCTGTGGGGCGGCCCCGACGGCCTGCGGGTGCTGCGCGGGGTGGCCGCGCGGGCCCACGGGCTGCTGCGTCCCGGCGGCCGCTTCGCCGTGGAGCACGGCGACCGACAGGGGCGTTCCGTCCCGGCGTTACTGCGGGCGGCGGGGGGCTGGGAGGATGTGGCCGACCATCCCGACCTGACCGGCCGGGACCGCTTCGCCACCGCCCGGAGGGCCGCCGGTTGAACCGGATGTACGACTGTCGCGAGCCGGCCGAACGCCACGAGGGCATCATCGCCGCGGTCGCCGCCCTCCGCCGCGGAGACCTCGTCGTCATGCCCACCGACACCGTCTACGGCGTCGCCGCCGACGCCTTCACCCCGCCCGCCGTCGACGCGCTGCTCCGGGCCAAGATGCGCGGCCGCGACATGCCGGTCGGCGTGCTGGTCGGATCGTGGCGTGGCCTCGACGGCCTGGTGATCTCGGTCTCGGCCGCGGTCCGCGAGATGGTCGAGGCCTTCTGGCCGGGTGGCCTCAGCCTGGTCGTCCAGCAGGCGCCATCTCTGTCGTGGGACCTCGGTGACAGCCGGGGCACGGTCATGGTCCGGATGCCGCTGCACCCCGTGGCACTCGAGGTGCTGCACGAGACCGGTCCGCTGGCCGTCTCCAGTGCCAACGTCAGTGGTCTCCCGCCGGCCACCTCGGCTGCCGACGCCCGGACGCAGCTCACCGAGTCGATCGACGTCTACCTCGAGGCGGGCAGCTGCGGCGAGCCGGTCCCCTCCACGATCGTCGACGTCACCGGCCCGGTGCCCCGCCTGCTGCGCGCGGGCGCCGTCGCGATCGAGGTGCTACGTGAGGTCATCCCGGACCTCGAGGGCGCCGGCTAGCTCGTCGCGGGTGGCTTCGGCGAGGGCGATCGGGCGGCAGAGGCGCTCAACCGCAGGGCGACACCGGTCACCCCCCGAAGGTGGGCCGGACAAGCCAGGCAAGGTCGGTAGAGTGACGGGACCGCCCGCCAGCAGGAGCCTGCTGTTCGCAATGAGGAGCCGTCGCATGAGCACTCCGTTCTGGGGTCCGGACTTCGCCGCCCTGCAGGAGACCGACCCCGAGATCGCCGACATCGTCCTGGGTGAGCTCGACCGGCTGCGCGGCGGCCTGCAGCTGATCGCCAGCGAGAACTTCACCTCACCTGCTGTCCTGGCCGCCCTGGGTTCGACCCTGTCGAACAAGTACGCGGAGGGCTACCCGGGCCGGCGCTACTACGGCGGTTGCCAGGAGGTCGACAAGGCAGAGGAGCTCGGCATCGCCCGGGCCAAGGAGCTGTTCGGCTGCGACCACGCCAACCTGCAGCCGCACTCCGGCGCCTCGGCCAACCTGGCGACCTACGCCGCCCTGCTGGACCCGGGCGACACGGTGCTGGCGATGTCGCTGCCGCACGGCGGGCACCTGACCCACGGCAGCAAGGTCAACTTCTCCGGCAAGTGGTTCAACACGATCGGCTATTCGGTTACGGCCGACACCGAGCTGATCGACTACGACGAGGTACGCGACCTGGCCCGCGAGCACCGGCCCAAGATGATCATCTGCGGCGCGACCGCCTACCCGCGGCTGATCGACTTCGCAGCCTTCCGCGCCATCGCCGACGAGGTCGGGGCTCGCTTGATGGTCGACGCGGCGCACTTCATCGGGCTGGTCGCGGGCAAGGCCATCCCCTCCCCGGTGCCCTTCGCCGACGTGGTGACGTTCACCACACACAAGGTGCTGCGCGGACCTCGGGGCGGCATGATCGTCTGCACCGCCGAGCTCGCCCAGAAGATCGACAAGGCGGTCTTCCCGTTCTCCCAGGGCGGCCCGCTGATGCATTCCGTGGCGGCCAAGGCGGTCGCGCTCAAGGAGGCGCAGCAGCCGTCGTACCAGAGCTACGCCCGCCAGGTGATCTCCAACGCGCAGGCACTCGCCGAGGGTCTGGCCGCCGACGGGATGCGGCCGGTCTCCGGCGGCACCGACACGCACCTGGCGCTGATCGACCTGCGGGAGGTGGGCGTGACCGGCCGCGAGGCCGAAGCCCGGTGCGACGCCGCGCGGATCACCCTCAACAAGAACGCCATTCCGTACGACCCGCAGAAGCCGATGGTGGCTTCGGGCATCCGGGTCGGCACGCCGTCGGTGACCACGCAGGGAATGACCGAGGGCGACATGAAAGAGGTGGCCGTCCTGATCGGCCGCGCGGTGCGCGACGGCGACGGCACGGCCGCCGCCGAGGTGGCCGAAATCGTCTCCGCACTGGTCGCCCGGCACCCGGCCTACCCGCGGGTATGACCGCTCCTGCAGGCATCCCGCCGACTGGCGCGATGTCCGTCGTGTGATTGAATCCTGGCATGCAACAGCGGCTGGCGCGCTAGGCCCCCAGCGTGGCGCAACAGCCGCTGGGCGTGTGGGAGCTGGTCACGCTGGGGGCGACGGCGGTTGGCTGCCTGGTCGGCGGCCTGCTCGTGGGACTCGCGCTCGATGGACATCTGGGCACGCTCCCGGTGTGGACGTTGATCGGGCTGACCGCGGGCATCGTCTGCGCCAGCGTCATCACGTACGTGAGGATTCGGCAGTTTCTGCGCGGCTGAGAGGACCAGGCTGGTGAACACCGGGGCAGTCACGCCCGGCAGCGAGACGCCCGCGATTCCGGCGCACGCAACCGCAAATCTCCGGCGTTGCCTGCTGGTCTCCGTGCCCCTCGGCGTCGTCGCGATCGGACTCCTGACCCTCGTCGGACACCCGGTCGCCGGCGTCCTCGTCTGTGCGGGCCTCGGCCTGGGCGGCCTGAACAGCTGGCTGGTGCAGCGCTCCGTCGCGCGCTACGGCGGCCACCCCGGCCACGGCAAGGGACGGTTCATCCGCGGCGTGTTCGGCCGGCTGGCGTTGATCACCTTCCTCGGGCTCGGCCTGTGCGTGCTGCTGCTGCCGGACGGCATCGGCGTGCTCGGCGGCATCGCGGCGTTTCAGATCCTGATGCTGGCCAGTGCGTCGATGCCGCTGATCAGGGAACTACGCAACCCATGACGTCATACCTCGCGTCGGGCGTCGACACGATCGGTACCCATCCCCAGTGGACGATCGCCGGCCTGGCCTTCAACAAGGACACGATCATCTCCACCCTGATCGCCGGTGCGATCGTGGTGCTGTTCGGGGTGCTGATCGCCCGCAAGGCCACCAGCGGCGTGCCGACCGGCCCGCAGCTGATCTGGGAGACCGTGGTCGCCAGCATCGACGACCAGGTCGAGGCGGCCATCGGCAAGCGGGTGGCACCCTTCGTCGTGCCGCTGGCGACCTCGCTGTTCGTCTTCATCCTGGTCGCCAACTGGCTCGAGGTCATCCCCACCACGGAGCGCTACCACCTGACGTCGCCGACCTCCGACGTCAACCTGACCCTCCCCCTCGCGCTGCTCGTCATCGTGCTGATGCACGTGACCGGGCTGCGCAAGCGCGGCCTGAAATACATCGGCCACTTCTTCAAGCCGGCCTACCTCGCCCCGATCAACATCATCGAGGAGTTCGCCAAGCCGGTCACGCTGGCCCTGCGACTCTTCGGCAACATCTTCGCCAGCGGGGTCATGCTGGCGCTGTTCGGATTGATGCCGTTCTTCATCTTGTGGCTGCCCGAGGCCCTCTGGAAGCTGTTCTCGATGGGCATCGGGGTCATCCAGGCCTTCATCTTCGCGCTCCTGACCATCCTGTACTTCAGCTTCGCCCTCGGCGGGCACGGCGACGAGGAGTCCCACGAGTCATCGCCCGAGGCAGCTCACGAGCCGATATCCGACGAAGTCCTGTCCGCAGACGACCGCGCAGCCGCGCATACCTGACGACTCAGTCCCGACCCGAGGAGAGACATGGCGACAGTAGATACCGGCACAGCCATTCAACTGGCCGGTGCATTCATCGGCGGCGGGCTCGCGCTCGGCGGCGGCGCGATCGGTGCCGCTGTCGGTGACGGTCTCGCCGGCAGTGCGACGATCGCCGGTGTCGCCCGGCAGCCCGAGGCGCAGGGCCGGCTGTTCTCGATCTTCTTCCTGACCGTGGGTCTGGTCGAGGCGATGTACTTCATCAACCTGGCGTTCATGGCGGTCTTCGTCTTCGTCCTGGCGAAGAAGTAGACCACTGTGCCGACGGTCGTGCTCGCCAAGGACAGCAACTTCCTGGTCCCCAACGGGACCTTCTTGGTCGAGCTCGTCGCCTTCCTGATCATCCTGGCGGTGATCGGGCGCCTCGTCGTGCCACCGGTGCAGCGGGTCCTCCGGGAGCGCCGCGAGCTCATCGGCCGCCAGTTCGCCGAGGCCCGGGAGGCCAAGGAGCGGGCTGAGGAGGCCGAGGCGGCCTACCACGAGGCGATGAACGACGCGCGGGCCGAGGCGACGGCGATCCGTGAGAAGGCCAGGGCACAGGGCCAGAAGATCATCGACGAGCTCCGGGCAACGGCACAGGCCGAAGCCGACCGGGTCATCGCCGAGGGCCGGCAGCAGTTGGCCGACAGCCGCGCCGCGCTGGTGACCGAGCTTCGGGCCGAGGTCGGCTCGCTCGGCGTCGAGCTGGCCGGCCGCATCGTCGGCGAGTCGCTGGCCGACGAAGCCCGCCGTACCGGCATCGTGGAGCAGTTCCTTGCCGGGCTCGACGAGCGCTCCGACGAGCCGACCGCCACCGCGGGGCAGCAGCGATGAAGGCCGTCCTGAACTTCGCCGGGGAGCTGTTCGCCTTCCTCGTCGTCGCCGCCGTGATCTACCGGTACGTCGTGCCGCCCCTACGCAAGGCGATGGCCGCGCGCCAGGACATGATCCGGGCGGAGTTCGACGAGGCCCGCGATGCCAAGGAGCAGGCCGAGGCGGCCGAGCAGAAGTTCCGGGCCTCCATCTCCGACGTCGAGGCCGAGGTGGCCGAGATCCGCGAGAGCGCCGAGCGGCTGGCCCAGCAGATCGTCGAGGACCTGAAGGCCAAGGCGCAGGACGAGGCGGACCGCATCGGTGAGCGCGGGCAGCAGCAGCTGGCAGCCGACCGCGAAGCCCTCATCAGAGGGATCCGGGCGGAGATGGGCATCCTTGTCGTGGAGCTGGCCGGCCGGATCGTGGTCGACGCGCTGGCCGACGAGGCCCGGCGGGCCGCCACCATCGACCGCTTCCTGGCCGAGCTCGACGCTCTGGCCCCCGCGAATGCCGGACGGGCCTGATGCAGACCGCCAGCCGCGACTCGCTCGCCGCCGCCGTTGCCACGCTCGACGAGGCCGCCGACGGCGCCTCCACCAAGGTGCTCTCGGCAACCGCCGACGAGCTGCTCGCGGTGGGCCGGCTGCTGGCCCGCGAGCCGGTGCTGCGGCGTTCGCTGGCCGACCCGGCCGCCCCGGCCGAGGTTCGCCGCGAGTTGCTCGACGCGATCGCCGGCGACGGCTTCGGCTCGACCACCACGACGTTGCTGCACGCCATGGTGTCCTCCCGCTGGTCGACCCCGAACGACCTGGTCGAGGCCGGCGAGCTGCTCGCCGTGCAGGCCCTGCTTGCCGCGGCGCAGAAGACCCGCAAGCTGGCCGATGTCGAGGACGAGCTGTTCCGCTTCCTGCGTCTCGTGGCCGGCGACCAGCGGCTGAGAGCAGCCCTGAACGACGTCATCGCCGGCGAGCGCCGCCAGCAGTTGGTCGAGGATCTGCTGGTGGGCAAGGCGCAGCCGGTCACCGTCGCGCTGGTCAGGATCGCCCTCGCCGGGCTCGGCGGTCGCATGTTCGAGCCGTCACTGGAACGGCTGATCGAGTACGCCGCGCAGCGCCGGGACCGTGAGGTCGCCTACGTCACGGTCGCCGCGGCGCTGTCCACCGAGCAGGAGCAGCGCCTCGAAGCCTCACTCTCCCGCACCTACGGCCAGCAGATGTCCCTGCTCGTCACGGTCGATCCCTCGATCCTGGGCGGTATGGCCGTGCGGGTCCGCCAGGAGCTCTACGACGGCAGCATCGACCGACGGCTGAAGCAGGTGCGCGGTGCGCTCGCCGGCTAATCATGTTCCCCCCCAGCACTTCCCACCCAAAGGACGCTGACCATGGCGGAATTGACCATCTCCTCCGAGGAGATTCGCGGCGCGATCGAGCGCTACGTCTCCTCGTACACCCCGGAGACCTCCAAGGAGGAAGTGGGCCTGGTCGCCGCGATCGGTGACGGCATCGCGCGCGTCGAGGGACTGCCCTCGACGATGACCAACGAGCTGCTGGAGTTCGAGGGCGGCGTNNCCCACATCGAGGAGGGCCAGCAGGTCCGGCGCACCGGCCGGGTCCTGTCCGTGCCCGTCGGCGACGACTACCTCGGTCGCGTGGTCGACGCGCTGGGCAACCCGATCGACGGCAAGGGCGACATCGAGACATCGGACCGGCGGGCGCTGGAGCTGCAGGCGCCGTCGGTGGTGCAGCGCCAGCCGGTCAAGGAGCCGCTGCAGACCGGCATCAAGGCGATCGACGCGATGACCGCCATCGGGCGGGGCCAGCGACAGCTCATCATCGGCGACCGGCAGACCGGCAAGACCGCTGTGGCCATCGACACGATCATCAACCAGCGCGACAACTGGGCCACCGGCGATCCCAAGCTGCAGGTCAAGTGCATCTACGTCGCGATCGGACAGAAGGGCACGACGGTGGCTGCGGTGCGCGGCGCGCTCGAGGACGCCGGTGCCATGGACTACACCACCATCGTCGCGGCGCCGGCCTCCGACGCCGCCGGTTACAAGTACATCGCGCCCTACACCGGGTCGGCCATCGGCCAGCACTGGATGTA
>QHCA01000269.1:0-2363 GCA_003244095.1 Pseudonocardiales bacterium
GGCTGGCGCGTTGAGCGCGGTCGGGATCGCAGCTGAGACGGAGCGGGCTGCACAGGAACTCGCCCAAGTGCGTCAGCAGATCGCCGAGGCACAAGCCCGTCTGCTCTCAGTCGGTAGCGACGTGGTGGAGACCGAAGAGATTCCCTTGCCCCAGGAAGCAGGCATCTACAACTACGCGCACCAGCTGGAGAGCGCGGTGAGGTAGAAGAATCTCCCTACATCGGCTCGGGCACCGGGTTCTCCACCGTCGTGACGGACCTGACCGACGCTGGCACGGCATTGGGCCAGAACTTCGGCGGGGCACAGACCGTCCTCGGCACCGTGCCGTCCACCAACACCTACACCGGGGCGATCACGCGCACGCATCCGCTCAATGCGGTCAACTCCACGAACGCGGTGGTCAAAGGCACAGATCGTCGGGACCTGCCTCGGCCTCAACGGCGTCCGCTGCTACTCCGCCGACCCGAACGCCTACGCGCTGATGGGCCTCGAGGACGGCCTGGAGATTCTCGGCACCGGAGCCATCGCAGACGGGCGGTAACTCCTCGGGGTTGACTGTCCATACCGATTACTGAGCTGGGGCGCTAACGTCACAGCGGTGTCGAGCCGACCGGACGTGCCCGGCCTCGCCCGTCGGCCGGTGTTCTCGGCGATGCTGGCGGTAGCCGCCGTGCTCACGGTCACCAGCGGCGGGTACGGCTACCACCGCGACGAGCTCTACTTTCGGCTGCTGGAAGCCGGCTGGGGGTACGTCGATGAGCCGCCGCTCACCCCCTTGCTGGCCCGGCTGACCACACTGATCGCCGACGAGCCGTGGGCGCTGCGGATCCCAGCGACCCTGGCCACGGTGGCCTCGGTGCTCGTCGTCGTGCTGATCACGCGTGAGCTCGGCGGTGGCCGGCGGGCGCAGGCGCTGTGCGCCTGGGCCTATGCCTTCGCGTCCCTGCCCCTGATCATGGGCCACGTCCTGCTGACCTCGACCCTGGACCTGCTGGTGTGGCCGGCGGTGCTGCTGTTCGTCGTCCGGTCGCAGATGCGCCAGGAGCCCCGATGGTGGCTGGCCGCTGGCGCCGTCGTCGGCGTCAGCATGTACAACAAGCTGCTGGTGGCGGTGCTGCTGGCCGCCCTGGCCGCCGGCGTGCTCCTGGTCGGGCCGCGGTCGCTGCTGCAGTCGAAGTGGGTCTGGGGTGCGGCCGCCCTGGCGGTCGTGATCGGCGCGCCCAACCTGATCTACCAGGCCACTCACGACTGGCCGCAGCTGGCGATGGGCCGGGCGCTGGCAGACAACAACGCCGGCGAGGTCCGCACCCAGATGTGGCCGTTCCTGCTGCTGCTCCTCGGGCCACCGCTGGTGCCGATCTGGGTCGCCGGGCTGGTCGGTCTGTTCCGCCGGCCCGAGTGGCGTCCGGTGCGGTTCGTGGCCGCAGCCTTTCCCGTACTCCTCCTGCTGGTCTGCGTGATGGGCTCGCAGATCTACTACCCGGCCGGCCTGCTGGCCGCGCTGTTCGCGGCCGGGTGTGTGCCGGCCACCCGCTGGTTGGCCCGGCACCCCGCCGGGATCGCCGGGGTGGCCCTCAACGCCGTGGTGAGCCTGGTCATCGGGCTGCCGCTGATCCCGCTCGGCGCGCTCGGCGGCACGCCCGTGCCCGACATCAACCAGGTGGCGCGGGACACGGTCGGCTGGCCGGAGTACGTGCAGCAGGTCGCCGGGGTCCACGCAACGCTGCCGGCCGCGGACCGCCAGCAGGCGGTGATCGTCACCAGCAACTACGGCGAGGCCGGGGCAGTCGCCCGGTACGGCGGCCGCTACCGGCTGCCGGCCGTCTACAGCGGCCAGAACCAGCTCTACTACCAAGGCCGGCCGCCGGACTTGGCTCGCGTGGTCGTCTTCGTCGGCGCGCAGTACCGGCTGGCCAGCCGGCTCTTCGCCTCGTGCACCGTCGCGGCCCGGCTGGACAACGGTGTGGACGTCGACAACGAGGAGCAGGGCGAGCCGATCACCGTCTGCCGCGACCCGATCGGCGGATGGGCGACGGTCTGGCCGGCGCTGAAGCACCTGGACTGACGGGCGGTGCCGCCCTCCCGGTCGGGGATCCCCAGCGACAAGAACTCCTGCAAGTCCGGCTCTCGCCGTGGCACCACGTTGCTGGCCAAAGTTGATCTCTGGACACATTCTTGGACACGAACTGGTGCCCACCGCTACCAAACACGCTCAGTTGGACATATGTGACACCCGCTAATGCCGCACCATCCCTGTCATGCACACGCCATGCCCCACACTGGCAGTGTGGGGGTCAGGGGTTCGAGTCCCCTCAGCTCCACCCTCGTGAACTGGGCTTTCGGCATTTCCAAGATCATCTGAA
>QHCA01000269.1:2389-8672 GCA_003244095.1 Pseudonocardiales bacterium
TTGGTAGCCAGTTTGGTAGCCAGTGGCGCCAAACGGGCTCCACTGGAATCGCGACGATTCCCGCATGGGCGAACTCGGAAGCGGGAGTTGTCCTGTCCATTTGGACAACAGACAGCTGTATCAACCTTTCAAGGTGACCAGTACACTTGTCTCGCGGATTGCTGTATCAACTCTGGGGGACCGATGACACGTGGCCGGCCGAGTCGGGACACGATCTTCGATCGTTTCGCTGCCGGGCTGCAGGAGCTCAAGCAATTCGGTGGTCTGCCCACGCCTGCGGAGGCGGCAACCATTTGGGACGACATCTGGCATCTGGAGGCGCACAACTCCACAGCGATCGAGGGCAACTCGCTGGTGCTGCGCGAGGTCGAACAGTTGCTGGAGGCGGGCAAGGCAGTGGGGGCGAAGCCGCTGAAGGACTATCTCGAAGTGCTTGGTTACGGCGAGGCCGCGCAATGGGTCTACGCACAGGCGAGCGGGGACGGTCAGTTCATCGGCGACAAGCTGATCACTGTGACTGAGGTGCGAGAAGCGCATCGACGCGCGATGGGCCACGTCTGGCCCGTTGCTCCACACCCAGACGCGACCCCGGCCGAGGCACCAGGAAATTTCCGAAAACATGACATCCACCCGTTCTCCGGCGGGATGACACCTCCACCGTGGCCTGATGTTCAGGCCCAGATCACGAGCTGGGTCGACGAGGTCAACGCTTTCGGTGCCGAGGTGGCGGGCGGAGGACTGCCTGGACGCGGTCTGCCGACTCGGCTGGCGCGCATCCACAACGGCTTCGAACGGGTTCACCCGTTCATCGACGGTAACGGTCGCGTGGGGAGGCTGGTACTGAACCTGATCTTGGTTCGGCTCGGGTTCCCGCCGGCGATCATCTTCAAGAGGGAGCGCGACAAGTACCTGCAGGCGTTGGGCCAGGCCGACAAAGGTGACTACGGGCGGCTGGCCGAGCAGTTGGCGCGTTCCGTCATCGACAATCTGCATCGATTCGTTGTCCCGAACATCGCTGGGCCGGCGCGATTGGTCCCGCTGCCCTCTCTTGCCGATGCCGAGCTGAGCTTCGAAGCGCTGCGCCAGGCGGCGCGCCGCGGACGGCTTGAGGCCAATCAGGGGTCAGACGGCATCTGGCGGTCCAGCCGCCATGCAGTCGAGCAGTACAAGAAGATCCGTTATCGCCGCGCGCCAGGCGTTCACTAAGTCAAGTCACCATGCGCACGACCGATAGCGCTCGGCGCGGTACGCGTGCGGCTACTGCCTGCCGTGGTGACGACGAGGCGTGCCTCGTGATGCAGGACATCGAGGGCAACGAGTTCTGTCTCTACTGAGTCGCCGCGAGCCTTCACCTGCCCTGTGGGTGATGCTCTGGTGCGCCACCGCGCTGGCGGGGAACGGTCGGGAGCGGCACCTATCGCACGGCCTGGTCCGGTCGCTCCCTTAGAAACGCTTCGAGCTTTGACGCGGCTTCGTTGATCGGTTGGATTTCAGTCCACTTGTTGGTGAAGACGCGTCGCTTGCGCACCGGCTCGAACACGTCGGTCCACATATCCCACACCAACAGGCCCTCGACAACGAAGGTCATACGTCGATAGCGCTGGGCGAACACCCTCAGAGTGTCAGCCTCGCAATGTCGGGCGGTCAGCCGCTCGGCCACGTTGTACATCGACCCCCACGTTTGGTCCCGTGCCATGACGCAATGATGCCTGGACGTGTGCTCGGTAGTGCCGGATCAGCTCGATGGTGTCAGTCGCCTAGCGGGCGTTCGGAGCTGGCACTACCGCTCGCTTCCGCGCGGCATGTACCGAGCGCATTCATCGTGGCAGAAGCGGACGTTCTCGGAAGCTTCAGTAGTCGGGCAGGTCGTCATCTCGGGAGGTGCTCATCCTCGGCATCCGCTGGCGCAGGCAACCGATCCGTGCCAGCCGCCGCGTCCAGCCGGGCGCGGTAGACGACGGGCTTGACCGTTGCGACCACTTCGGTGGCGGTGTGCCAGCGCAGCAGAGGCTCCTCGGCTAGAGCGTTGATCACCACCGCCATGACCCAATCGGGGTTTGTCTCGGCCTTGTCAAGTTCGTTGGCGGTGACGTAGACGGTTGGCGCCGGGCCGCTGGTGGCCTTGACCTCGATACACAGCCGGGCGTCAGCCAGGGTGGCGGTGATGTCCCACCCGCACTTTTCGCGATCCACGTGCTCGACCTTCCAAGGCGGCGAGAAGTACGCCGTGACCATGTCCATGCCGACCTTCTCCACGGCCTGCGGGTCGACGCTGTGCCCCTGCCCGGCGGTGAGCTCCCGTGCTCCGTCGCTGATGGCCTTGGCGGCTGGGTCGGTGGGCAGGTTGTCGAAGACCGACGGCCATTCTTGTAAGTAGCAGAAGGCCTGCCACAGGAACTCCTTGGCGTGCTCCAAGTCCACGAACGACGTGCCCGGTAGCGCTTCGAGCGCCTCCCGGAGCAGGTCGTTGCTCCAGTAGGCAAGCCGCCCGAGGCTAAGGCCGGTGCTGTCGGAGTTCGGCATGGGGAGCCCGAAGACCACCCTCCCGATGTCTTGCTTGCCCTTGCCGTTGCCGCTCTCGTACGGCAGCAGTGCGATGAAGCGCTGCGGCTGCATGACGCAGAGGACTTTCGTGAGCAGGACGACGCCGACGCCGTAGGTGTTGCTCACCATGTCGGTCAGGCGGTCTTCCTCATCGCCCGGGCCGCGCAGCAGGTATTCGATGGTCCCGCGGAGGCTCGCTGCCGTGGCTTCCGGCCCGTTCTCGTTCCAGCCCCTATAAAACGTACCGAGGTTGCCGGGCGCAGCCATCATCGGCGACGTGATGAAGGCCCAGAGGTCGTCGGGGGTGGCGGCTGTCACGGCTTCCGGGCCGCTGAAGATCGCCCGGTTTCGGGCTGCGTACTCGTGCACCTCGGGACTCGGCTCCGGTTGCGTTAGCAGGTAGCGGGCCTTCAGGTCCGCGAGGAGTGCGGCGGTGTCGACCGGGATCTGGTCGGCCCTGGGGAAGGCCGCACGCGCCTCGGTCAGGGTCCGCACCCGCCTTCCCCCACGCCGCGCCGGGGGAGGGGGAGGCGGGGAAGCTAGATACGCGGCGATCGCCGCCTCGCAACTGGGGCAGCCCGGCACCGTTCGGATGTGATCGCAGGTCATACGCGAACTATGCCGCCCCACGGTGACGCGAGTCCGCGGCCGGCCTGAACTGCCTCGCCCTTCACCGGCGACGTCAACAGGTCTGCTACGCGGCATGTGCGGATGTCCGGTGTCTCCGAGTGCGGGCGGACCGAGAACGCCAGCGACTGGTCCCCTCGCTGCAGTCGCGGTGCAGAATGATGCCCATGATCGGACGACTGAGGACCGTGGTGTTCGATGCGGCCGACATGGACGCAGAGGCGCAGTTCTGGTCGGCGCTGCTCGACATCCCGGTCGTGCATCGCTCGGAAGACTGGACGACTCTTCAAGGCCGCGACGTCCGACTCGCGGTGCAGCCGGCTCCAGACCACGTGCCGCCGCACTGGCCCGACCCGTCGCGTCCGCAGCAGCTTCACCTCGACATCGAAGTAGCCGATGTTGATCAGGCGGAACGGGAGGTGCTGGCGCTCGGCGCCCGTCGCCTGCCCGATCCGCCGGACGCCGAAGACTTCCGCGTATACGCCGACCCTGCCGGGCACCCCTTCTGCCTGGTGTTCAACAACTGACGACCTGCATTTCGCGGCTATCAAGCGGCGGCCAGGGGCGCTCCCACGGCGGCAGATGAGGGCATCGGACGCGCTGTGCCCAGTTGTCGCACTGCGCTGCGAAGATCGCACTAGCGTGAACAGGTGGGCAGTGCGGGGTGCGGCGGCTTGAGTGAGTCGACCGAGAGGGGGTGCAGCCGTGGCTAGTCGGGTCAGCGTCGCGCCCCACATGTTCCGCTGGGCTGTCGACCGCTCAGGGCGGTCCGCCGGGGAACTTGCGAAGTTCCCGATCGCGGCCTGGGAGGCAGGCGTCACCCAGCCGACGATGCGGCAACTCGAGGACTTCGCCCGGGCGACCTACGTTCCGGTGGGGTTCCTCTTCCTCGACGAGCCGCCGCGAGAGGTCGTGCCGATCCCGGATTTCCGGACGTTCCGCGACGCCGGCGTTCGACGCGCTTCCCCCAACTTGCTCGACACGATCTACGCGTGCGAGCAACGCCAAGAGTGGTTCCGTTCATTTGCCGAAGTGCATGGCAGTGAACCCGTGGCGTTGGTGGCCAGCCTGACCCTCGACGTGTCGGTGGCCGAGGCGGCCGAGAGCTTGCGTGAGCAATTGGGCTTCGGGCTCGATCGCCGGGTCGACTACGCGAACTGGACTGCGGCTCTGAGCGGCCTGAGTGAGCACGCCGAGGACGCCGGAGTACTCGTGATGATCAACGGCGTCGTAGGCAGCAACACTCAACGCCGCCTTGATTCGACCGAGTTCCGTGGCTTCGCGCTCGCCGATGATCTCGCGCCGGTGGTCTTCGTCAACGGCGCCGACACCAAGGCCGCGCAGATCTTCACCCTCGCCCACGAGCTTGCCCACATCAGCCTGGGGGAGTCAGCGGTTTCCCGTCCCGATCTGGCTGAACTCGACGACGCTGAGCGCTCCGAACGCTGGTGTAACCAGGTCGCTGCCGAACTACTGGTGCCGCAAGCTTCTCTGCGCAAGGCGTATCAGCCGCGTGCCGCCCTAACCGCTGAACTCGACCGCCTAGCCAAGGTCTACAAGGTCTCCACCCTCGTCGTCCTTCGCCGAATTGCTGACTCGGGTCTGTTACACGGGACGCGGTATCGCGATGCCTACGAGGCCGAGTTGGCTCGCGTGATCGATCTTGCTGGGGAGCGCAGCCCCGGCGGAAGCTTTTACAACACCACACCAGTCCGCGTCAGCAAGCGGTTCGCGCGTGCGCTCATCTCCGACACCCTTGAAGGACGCACGTCCCACCGCGATGCCTTCCGACTTCTCGGCTCCAAAAAGCTCTCGGCGTTCCAGGAGCTTGGTCAGCGACTCGGCGTCGCCTGATGTACCTGCTGGACTCGGACGTTTTCATCGACGCAAAGAACCGTCACTACGGCTTCGACATCGTGCCCGCCTTCTGGGATTGGCTGTCCCAGGCCCACGACGACGGTCGAGTCTTTACCGTCGACCGTTGCGCTCAGGAGGTCCTCGCAGGCGGGGATGAGCTGTCTGACTGGATGCGGGCCCAAGCGCCCTCGTTCGCGATCAAGCCGTCAGCGGACGACCAAGCCGCTCTGCAAACCGTGAGTCGCTGGGCGGTCTCCTCGAACTACCGCCAGGGTGCGGCTGCTGCATTCCTCTCCGCCGGCGACTACTTCCTCGTAGCGCAGGCGCTGTCTCGGGGGTACACGGTCGTGACTCAGGAAGAGCCGGCACCGATGTCCCAGAAAAAAATCAAGATCCCTGACGCCTGCAACGCTGTCGGGGTCCAGTGGATGTCGCCGTTCAGCATGCTGCGGCTCGAAGGTGCTCGCTTCAACTTGTGACATAGGACGCCGCTCGTGCCGCCCCGAGGCTTGCGGATCGACAACAGGCGCGCTCATCGGCATGAGCGGATGCGTCCGAACTGGCACTACCTCGATCCTCGAGGGCGGGAGGCGGCCGAGTTCGCTGAGCCGGGAGAACTCGCTTTTCCGGTTGGCGGCCCAGTGGGACTATCGGTCTCAATGTTGAGGCCCACCCTGTTCTTGGTAGTCGGCTTGCCGGGTTGTGGCAAGACGACTGCCGCACGGCACTTCGAGGCCGAGCACGCCGCACTTCGACTGACCAAAGACGAGTGGATGAAGGCGCTGTACGGTGCCGAGAATCCGTCGCCGGCTAGTGACGTGATCGAGGGTCGACTCATCACGATCGGGCTCCGCGTTCTGACTCTCGGCACCAACGTGGCACTCGACTTTGGCCTGTGGCGCCGGGACGAACGGTCAGCGCTCCGGCACGCCGGCGAGCAAGCCGGCGCGTCCGTCGTGATGTGGTACACCGCGATAACTCTTGAAGAGCAGCGGAGACGTCAGAACATCCGGCTGTCAACGGATCCACACGCGACATGGCCGATGTCCGACGAAGAACTCACCACCTGGGCCGGAGGGTTCAACGTGCCGACCGCCGGCGAACTCAAAGGCACCGAGCCAATCGACCCTCCACCCGAGGGGTTCGCTTCGTGGCCGGAGTGGATGCAGCAGCGGTGGCCCGCGAGGGTCGGCTGATCTGTGTTGGACGGGAGCCTGCTCTATGCGCTCCTTTGTCCGTGGCCATGGAAAAGTCC
>QHCA01000270.1 GCA_003244095.1 Pseudonocardiales bacterium
AGTGCGTTGACCAGCTCCTGAACAAGCAGGTCGACGCGGTCACCACCGATGGCGCCATCCTGCTCGGGTACGCCGCCCGCAACCCCAGCAAGCTCAAGGTGGTCGGTGACGCGTTCAGTACGGAGAAGTACGGCATCGGGATCAAGAAGGACGACAAGGCCTTCCGCGACTTCATCGACAATGCCGTCCAGAAGGCCTTCGACAACGGTGACTGGAAGAAGGCCTACGACGCCACGCTCGGCAAGAGCGGCAGCAAGGCTCCCAACCCGCCCGCGCTCGAACGGTACTGACGGGTGGGGGCACTCCTCGATAACCTGCCGAAGCTGCTCGAAGGGTTCCTGCGCACGCTGGAGTTGACGGCCCTGGCTGCCCTCGGCGCGCTCGTGATCGGCACCCTGCTGGCCGCTATGCGGGTGTCGCCGGTGCCCAGCCTCCGGTTCGCCGGGGCGGCCTACGTCAACACGGTGCGCAACACGCCGCTGGTCCTGGTGTTCGCGTTCGTGTTCTTCGGGCTGCCCCGGCTGGAGATCAGGTTCTCCTTCTTCGAGTTCGCGGTCCTGGCCCTGTCGGTCTACACCGCGGCGTTCGTCTGCGAGGCGATCCGGTCGGGGGTCAACGCGATCCCGCCCGGCCAGGCCGAGGCGGCCCGCGCCGTGGGGATGACGTTCGGCCAGACGCTGCGCACGGTGGTGCTGCCGCAGGCATTCCGTACCGTCGTCCCGCCGTTGGGCAACATCCTGATCGCGCTGACCAAGAACACCGCGATCGCCGAGGCCTTCGCCGTCACCGAAGCCACCGCCGTCTTCGACGGTCTGGTACGCGACCGCCCTGACGCGATCTACGCCCTGTTCTTCGGCGTCGCCCTGGGCTACGTCGTGATCGTGCTGGCCATCTCGGCTGTCTTCCGGATCATCGAGCGCCGGGTGGTGGTGCTGCGGTGAGCGCCGTCCTGTACGACGTGCTCGGCCCGCGGGCCCGGCGGCGCGCGCTGATCGGCACGGTGATCGGCACGCTGGTCGTCCTCGCTGTGCTGGGCCTCGTCGGCTGGCAGTTCCAGCGCACCGGGCAGTTCGCCAAGGACCAGTGGGCGCCGTTCACCGATCCTGGCGTGCAGCGGCTGCTGCTCAAGGCCATCGTGTCGACCGTCAAGGCGGCCGCGACCGCGATCCTGCTCTCCCTGCTGCTCGGCATCGTGCTGGCCGCCGGGCGCCTGTCCGACCACGCCGTCCTGCGGATCCCGACCGTAGCGTTCGTCGAGTTCTTCCGCGCCATCCCGCTGCTGCTGATGATCCTGTTCCTGTTCCTCGGCTTCGCCGACAGGCTGGGGACCTTCGGGTCGCTGGTGCTCGCGCTCACCCTCTACAACGGGTCGGTGCTCTCGGAGATCTTCCGGGCCGGGATCGTCGCAGTGGCGCGCGGCCAGTCCGAGGCGGCCTACTCCCTGGGCCTGCGTAAGAGCCAGGTCATGCTGATCGTCCTGGTGCCGCAGGCGGTGCGCATCATGCTGCCGGCGATCGTCAGCCAGTGCGTGGTGGCGCTGAAGGACACCGCCCTGGGCTTCGTCATCAGCTACGAGGAGCTGCTCCGCCAGGGAAAGCTGATCTACGACAACTTCGGCAACATCGTGCCCACGGTCATCGTCGTCGCCGCGATCTACATCGCGATGAACTCCGCCCTGTCCGCCCTCGCCGGCTACCTCCAGCGGCGTACCAGCCGAAAGGCCAGGTCCTCCGCGGCTGTGGTCACCACCGTCGTCGCGCCGCCCGGCCGCGACGTGGTCTGAGCCTCAGCCCAGGATCGCCTCGACCGCGTCGTGGCCCGGGCTCTCGCCGGCGTTCGCGTGCTCGTGCCGGCACCAGTCCAACGGGGTGCTGTGGTACCTGGTGTCGCAGCGCGTGGGGTCGGCGCCGCGGGCCAGCAGGTGGCGGACGCTGTCGGGCCGGCCGTAGTACGCCGCCTCGTGCAGCGCGGTCGAGCCGTCGTGGTCCAGGCCGTCCACCGGCGTTCCGGCCGCCAGGAGTCGATCGATCACGGCGAGCCGCTGGTGGGCGGCGGCCAGCCGCAGCGCCGCGACCCGGTCGGGCTCCGGCGTCCCGCTCAGTTCGAAGCCACCGAGGTCGCCGGCCGCCGCGGCCTCACCGATGCCGCCGATCCGGGCGCCGGCCGCGACCAGGAGGTCGACCATGTCGGTCATGCCGAACACCGCGGCGTGCGCCAACGCGGTGCCGCCGGGCACCCCACCGGCCCTGGGGGTCGCCGTCGCGTCGAGGTCGGCACCGGCGTCGACGAGGACCTGCGCCACCTCGGCGTCGCCGTAGCTGGCCGCGGTCATCAACGGGGTCTCCGCCGCGCCCGGCTCACCGTCGACCGGCGCGCCCGCGTCGAGCAGGACGCGGACCACGGGGCCGGTGCCGGACCGGATGGGGGCCAGCCCGAGCCGCCGGGCGTCGAAGCGCAGCATCGCCAGGTACCCGACCGGCTCGGCACCCATGCGGTGGTCGCACCAGTGCTCCATCCGGGTCGTGGCCTGCTCGGGCTGCTCGGCCAGCAGGGCGCGCAGTCCCTCCAGGTCGCGGCGGTTGAAGATGTCGCGGCGCTCCACCTCGGTCTTGAGCCTGGCCCAGCTGGCGAAGCCGTACGTCCGCGCCACGGCGAGCTCGGCCGAGGCGAGGATGAGGCGGTCCGAGACGGCGCCGATCCTGCTCGCCGCGGCGGCGTCACCGGTCCTGGCCGCTCGGAGCAGATCCTCGGCCTGACGGCGCAGCTGGTCGAGGTCGGGTCGCGCGGGCAGATCGGGCATGACGGCTCCTCAGCGGCCTGCGGTCCGCGTAGCAAGCCAACGGAGATCGTCACCGACATCTGTCTGGCGCATCGGAGGTGGACTCAGTCGAGTGAGCATCCAGCGAAGCGTGGAGCGGAGCGAGATGGCAATCAGTCCTGTCCGCGGGCCCGGGGGCGCCCTCCGGCACCCGCTCGCCAACGCTAGCCGACCAACGGCGCGCGGAGAAGGCTCACGCCGTGCCGATGTCGTCGACGAGGATCCGCACCACGGCCAGCGCGAGGGCCGGCCCGACCACGATCTCCAGGGCCAGGCGGGCGGTCTCCTCGCTGGCGTTGCGGCCGCCCTGGGCCAGCCAGCACGCGACCGAGTCGACCAGGGCGAACAGCTTGCGCTCGGGGACGGTCGTCTCGGCGTTGAGCAGGTCGAATGCGGCCAGCCTGGCCGCCGACCGGATCTCCCGTGCCGGCCGATGGTCGCCGGTGAACAAGTTTCGGGTGGCGCGGCCCTCCAGGCGCTCGAGCTTGTCGATCAGGGTGTCGGCTGGTCCGGTGCTCTCCGGGTCGATGTCCATGTGGCACCGTGGCCGGTACGGATGTTGCTCGCGGTGCGATCACGCAACGCGAAGG
>QHCA01000271.1 GCA_003244095.1 Pseudonocardiales bacterium
CACGGCACCGGCAAGACCGCCCGGGTGATCGTGTTCGCCACCGGTGACAAGGCTGCCGAGGCGAGCGCCGCGGGTGCTGATCTCGTCGGCTCCGACGACCTGATCGAGCAGATCCAAGGCGGCTTCCTCGACTTCGACGCCGCGGTGGCCACGCCCGACCAGATGAGCAAGGTCGGCAAGATTGCCCGGATCCTCGGCCCGCGCGGGCTGATGCCCAACCCCAAGACCGGCACGGTCACCCCGGATGTCGCCAAGGCGGTGTCCGACATCAAGGGCGGCAAGGTCAACTTCCGGGTCGACAAGCAGGCCAACCTGCACCTGGTGATCGGCAAGACCTCGTTCGACGCGGAGAAGCTGGTCGAGAACTACGCCGCGGCCTTCGACGAGGTGACCCGGGCCAAGCCCTCGGCCTCCAAGGGCAAGTACATCCGCAAGGTGACCGTGGCCACGAGCATGGGCCCGGGCATCCCGGTCGATTCCAACAAGACCCGCAACTTCCTGGTCGAGGACGAGCCCACCCCCGCCTGAGGCCAGGCAGCACGGCCGAGGGTGGCCGGCGGGGTCTCCCAAACCGGTTTGGCCGTACGACGACCCACCACGTACCCTGCTAGAGGTTCCACCCGAAGACCGCTGGTCGTCGTGCTCCGGCACGGCCGAAGGTCCCGCTCCGGCGGGCGACCCGCGCAGGCTGGACGGTTCGGCCCGCCGCGGCTGCGGCGGCTCGCCCCGTGTCCCTGCGCGCCGACAGACGCAGGAGAACGCATGGCTGATACGAACACCCGCCTCGAGCCACGGGCGGACAAGGTCGCCACGGTAGCCAGGATGAGCGAGGCGTTCCGTGACTCCACCGCCTCCCTGCTCACCGAGTACCGCGGGCTCACCATGGCTCAGCTCACCGAGTTGCGTCGTGCCCTCGGCAACGACACGACGTATGCGGTGGTCAAGAACACGTTGACCAAGCGGGCGGCCTCCCTCGCCGGGCTCGACCTCGACGAGACGCTGTTCACCGGGCCGACCGCCATCGCATTCGTCGGCGGTGACCCGGTCACCGCGGCCAAGGGGCTGCGCGACTTCAGCCGCACCAACCCGCTGCTGGTCGTCAAGGGTGCCGTGCTCGACGGCAGGTTCCTCTCTGCCGAAGAAGTACGCCACCTTGCCGACCTGGAGTCCCGTGAGGTCTTGCTGGCCCGCCTCGCCGGTGCCATGACGGCCGCGCTGTCGCAGGCTGCAGCCCTGTTCCAGGCACCGTTGTCCCAGGTCGCCCGGTTGGCCGCGGCCCTGCAGGAGCAGCGGGGCGCCGCCGAGCCGGCAGCCGCCGAGGCCGTAGCCGAGGTGGCCGACGCACCCGCAGCGGAGGACGCAGCCGCGGACCCCGCCCCTGAAAGCTAGGTCTCCTCAGCAGTCCGTATCAAACAACCCCGAAAGGATCGCCCGACATGGCGAAGCTCAGCACCGATGACCTGCTCGACGCATTCAAGGAAATGACCCTGCTCGAGCTGTCCGCGTTCGTGAAGCAGTTCGAGGACACCTTCGGCGTCACCGCCGCCGCACCGGTCGCCGTCGCGGCCGCGGCCGGCCCCGGGAGCGTCCCGGCCGAGGCTGCCGAGGAGCAGGACGAGTTCGACGTCATCCTCGAAGGTGCCGGCGAGAAGAAGATCCTGGTCATCAAGGCCGTACGTTCCCTGACCAATCTCGGCCTGAAGGAGGCCAAGGACCTGGTCGATGGCGCGCCCAAGCCGGTCCTGGAGAAGGTGGCGAAGGACGCCGCCGAGAAGGCCCGTGCAGCGCTCGCCGAGGCCGGAGCCAGCGTCACCGTCAAGTAACTCGGCCACGCACGGCGAGATCGAGGGGTAGGAAGCCGGTCGCCCGGCTTCCTACCCCTCGCTCACTGTATTGCGGGATGGCAGACTGCTCGGCAGCCTCTGGCCAGCCGTCACCGGCGTGTCCGGAGGTCGTTGACCCGGATGCACCGGGTCAGCCCGGTGTTGACGGCCGTCCGAAGGGAGTCCGGGTGGGGGTCGAGGTCCGCGTCGAAGGGTTGACCAAGTCCTTCGGCAAGCAGCTCATCTGGGGCGATGTCACCCTCACCCTGCCTGCTGGCGAGATCTCCGTACTGCTCGGCCCGTCCGGCACCGGCAAGTCGGTCTTCCTCAAGACCCTCGTGGGCCTGCTCAAGCCCAACCGCGGTGAGATCTGGATCGAGGGCAAGAACCTCCCCGCGCTCGGCGAGCGCGAGCTCTACCGCGTCCGCAAGCTCTTCGGCGTGCTCTTCCAGGACGGCGCGCTGTTCGGCTCGATGAACCTCTACGACAACATCGCCTTCCCGCTGCGCGAGCACACCAGGAAGAGCGAGACCGAGGTCAAGCGGATCGTCGGGGACAAGATGGAGCTCGTCGGCCTGCTCGGTGACGAGAAGAAGCTTCCCGGTGAGATCTCCGGCGGCATGCGCAAGCGCGCCGGCCTCGCCCGCGCCCTGGTGCTCGAGCCCGAGATCATGCTGTTCGACGAGCCGGACTCCCGCCTCGACCCGGTCCGCACCGCCTACCTCAACCAGCTGATCGTCGACCTCAACGCGCAGATTGGGGCGACCTTCCTCATCGTCACCCACGACATCAACACCGCGCGCACCGTGCCGGACAACATCGGGCTGCTCTACCGCCGGCACCTGGCGATGTTCGGACCCCGGGAGATGCTGCTGTCGAGCAACGAGCCGGTCGTCCGGCAGTTCCTCAACGCCCGTCGGCAGGGCCCCATCGGCATGGCCGAGGAGAAGGACACCGCCGAGCTCGAGTCCGAGAAGGACGACGTCATGCCCGACCTGCCCCCCATCCCGGCGCAGCTCGAGCCGAGCGACGGCAGCTCGCGCAGCACCCAGCGTGAGCCCGGCCGGTGGCTGCGCGAGCACGGCGTCACAGCTCCCGGCGGATCGTTCGACGGCGTCAGGGGACGGCATGGCGCACGCCGTGGCGTCGATGCGATGGCGCGGACCGGATCCACCGCGGGCTCCGACCGGCTCACGATGGTCGATCCGTCGCCGGAAGATCGATGAGTACGCCCAACCTCATCACCCGGCCCCTCGCGGCCGGCGGCAGCGTGTTCGCGCTGGCCCTGGACACCTTTCGCGGGCTGTTCCGGCGGCCGTTCCAGTGGCGCGAGTTCGTGCAGCAGGCGTGGTTCGTCGCCAGCGTCACCATCCTGCCGACCGCCCTGGTGTCGATCCCGTTCGGGGCGGTGCTGGCCCTGCAGCTGGGCAGCATCACCCGACAGCTCGGCGCCGAGTCCTTCACCGGGTCGGCCGCGGTCCTCGGCATCGTGCGCGAGGCAAGCCCGATCGTGACCGCGCTGCTGATCGCCGGCGCCGGCGGCTCGGCGATCTGCGCCGACCTCGGCAGCCGCAAGATCCGNNTCCGCGAGGAGATCGACGCCCTGCAGGTGCTCGGCATCGACCCGATCGCGCGGCTGGTCGTTCCGCGGGTGCTCGCCACCGCTCTGGTGGCCGTCCTGCTCAACGGCCTGGTCTCGGTGGTCGGCGTCGCCGGCGGCTA
>QHCA01000272.1 GCA_003244095.1 Pseudonocardiales bacterium
CCGGTCGTGGTCTCCTCGGTGACGCCCCGGATCCCCGCCGCCATGCGGGTCCAGCGGGTCGGGTCCTCGGCCAGCGTGCGGGTGAGCACGCTGAGGATGACCGCGAGCTCCTCGTTGTCGGCGGTGTCCGGCGCGGGGACTGCCCCGGCAGCTTCGTACTCGACACCCTTGTGTACGAGCAGTGTCGCGTCGCCACCGTCGTCCAGGATCATGTTGGGGCCATCGGCCGCGGGCCAGGCCAGGGCCTGCTCGGTGCACCACCAGTATTCAGCCAGCGACTCGCCCTTCCAGGCGAAGACGGGGACGCCCTTCGGGTCCTCCGGCGTGCCGTCCGGGCCGACCGCGACGGCCGCCGCGGCGTGGTCCTGGGTGGAGAAGATGTTGCAACTGCACCAGCGCACCTGGGCGCCGAGATGGGTGAGGGTCTCGATGAGTACGGCGGTCTGCACGGTCATGTGCAGCGAGCCGGTGATCCGGGCCCCGCGCAGCGGCTGCGACCCGCCGAACTCCTCCCGCAACGCCATCAGCCCGGGCATCTCGTGCTCGGCCAGGTCGATCTCCTTGCGGCCGAAAGTCGCGAGTCGGACGTCGGCGACCCTGAAGTCAGCGGCAGGGGAGCCGGCTGTCGTGGGTTCGACCTGGGAAGGCATCGTCATGCGGTCTCCTTGATCGGCTTGGTCGAGTGAGCATCGAGCGGAGCGAGATGAGCATTCGCATTCAACAGTCTCTGGTGCTTGTCCTGCTCCCAGCGCAGCCAGTCGGCGGCCGGGACGTTTTCAGGCCGGCGCGGGGCGGCGGCGAACCAGTGATCGACGGCGGTGCGCAGGGCGGGGTCGCGGCGCAGCCGCTGGGCGAAGCCGACGTCGGTCAGCCCGATGTCGAACTCCGCCAGCAGGGCCCGCAGGGTCCGCAGCCGTTGCAGCTCGGCCGGCCCGTAGAGCCGGTAGCCGGCGGCCGACCGCAGCGGCTCGATCAGGCCGGCGTCCTCGACGTAGCGCAGCATCCGCGGCGACCAGCCCGTCGTCTGCGCCGCCTGCTGGATCGTCAGCCCGTCCATCACCCGAAAACCTTAGCACGAGCGTGTCAAGGTTGACTCGGTGAGTCGGCGCCTAACGCACCTCACGACACGCGGGTGATCCAGGCCTCGTCGGGCCGGTCCCGGCGGGACGGATCAGGCCTGGATCATGCGGACGGGCCTACGGGAGCGCCAGCCGCCGAGTCCGCGGAACCGCCACGGTCGATGTCGGGTTCCAGGTAGATGACCCGGGCCACTGGTTCGGCGGCCCGGACCCGCAACTCGGCCGCGTCGATCCCGGTGGCGATGTCGGCGGCCGAGGCACCACGCGAAACCGCGACCTTTGCCCCGACCAGGAGCTCGTCCGGCCCGAGATGCATCGTGCGCAGGTGGATGACCCGCTCGATGCCCGGGCCGACCAGGGCTGCCGAGATCCGCCGGACCGCCTCCGGGGTGGCCCCCTCCCCGATCAGCAGGCTCTTGGTCTCGATCGCGAGCACGACGGCGACCGCCCCGAGCAGCAGGCCGATCGCCAGCGTCCCGACGCCGTCCCAGATCCCGTCACCGGTGAGGACAGCGACCGTGACGCCGATCAGGGCGAACGTCAGACCGACCAGCGCGGCGGCGTCCTCCAGCAGCACGACGGCCACCTCCGGCGCCTTGGCCCGCCGGACATAAGCGACCCACGACATGCCCGCTCGCGTCCGGTTGGCGGTGCGGACCGCGGTACGGAACGACAGCGACTCCATCACGATCGCGGCGATCAGCACGCCGAAGGCCCACTGCGGAGCATCGACGGGATGCGGCTCGGTGATCTTGTGATAGGCCTCGTACAGCGCGAACAGCGACCCGAGGCTGAACAGCACCAGGGCCACCGTGAAGGCGTAGAAGTAGCGCTCGCGGCCGTAGCCGAATGGGTGTTCGGGGGTACGGTGGCGCCGCGAGCGGCGGCCGCCCAGCAGGAGCAGGCCCTGGTTGCCCGAGTCGGCCACCGAGTGCACCGCCTCGGCCAGCAAGGACGACGACCCGGTGAACGCGAACGCCACGAACTTGCTGACCGCGATGCCCAGGTTGGCGGCCAGTGCGGCGAGCACCGCTGTCGTGCTGTCGCCCTCCGCGCTCACGCCGCCTCCGCGGCGAAG
>QHCA01000273.1:0-32056 GCA_003244095.1 Pseudonocardiales bacterium
GATGTAGCTGCGCTGCATCTCGATCTGGATGTCGACCGGCTCGGTGCGGTCGTGTCCGCCGTTGTCGACCGTGATGTCAGTCAAGTGTCTGCTTGCCCTTCAGTCCCGTAGTTCAATGTCCAATGTGGACAGGTCCTCAGATATCGAGGAATCGCACGTCCTTGGCGTTGCGGATGATGAAGGACCTGCGGGCCTCGACGTTCTCCCCCATCAACACGCTGAACAGCTCGTCGGCGGTTGCAGCGTCGTCCAAGGTCACCTGCAGCAGGACGCGGTTGGCCGGGTCCATGGTGGTCTCCCACAGCTCCTTGGCGTTCATCTCGCCGAGGCCCTTGTAGCGGGCAACCGCGTCCTCCTTGGGCAGCTTGCGACCGGTGGCCAGCCCGTCCTTGATCAACCCGTCGCGCTCGCGCTCCGAATAGGCGTACGACGGGTCGGACTTCTGCCACTTGATCTTGTAGAGCGGCGGCTGCGCGAGATAGACGTGGCCGGCCTCGATCAGCGGCCGCATGAAGCGGAACAGCAGGGTGAGCAGGAGGGTACGGATGTGCTGGCCGTCGACGTCGGCGTCGGCCATCAGCACCAGCTTGTGATAGCGCAGCTTGCCGAGGTCGAACTCGTCGTGGATGCCGGTGCCCAGCGCGGTGATCAGCGCCTGGACCTCGGTGTTCTTGAGCACCCGGTCGATGCGGGCCTTCTCGACGTTGATGATCTTGCCGCGGATCGGCAGGATCGCCTGGAACATCGAGTCGCGGCAGCTCTTTGCGCTGCCGCCGGCGCTGTCACCCTCGACGATGTAGATCTCGCTCTCGCGGGGGTCGGTCGAGCGGCAGTCGGCCAGCTTGCCGGGCAGCGAGCCGACGTCGAGCAGTCCCTTGCGGCGGGCCAGCTTGCGAGCATCTTGCGCGGCCTTGCGGGCGCGGGCCGCGGAGCTCGCCTTGGTCACGACGATCTTGGCCTCGGCCGGGTTGCGCTCGAACCAGTCGCGCAGCCAGTCGTTGCAGGCCTTCTGCACGAAGGACTTGGCCTCGGTGTTGCCCAGCTTGGTNNTCTGGCCCTCGAACTGCGGGTTGGCCATCTTGATCGACACGATCGCGGCCAGGCCCTCGCGGATGTCGTCGCCGGTCAGCCGGTCGTCCCTGTCCTTGACCAGCTTCTTGTCGACCGCATAGTTGTTGACCACCGTCGTCAGCGCCGCACGGAAACCCTCTTCGTGCGTCCCCCCTTCGTGGGTGTTGATGGTGTTGGCGAAGGTGTAGACCGACTCGGCGTAGGTGGAGTTCCACTGCATCGCCACCTCGACGGCCAGTCCCTCGCCGTCGACGCTGAAGCCGATGACCGACCTGTGCAGCGGCTCCTTGGTTGCGTTGAGGTGGCGGACGAAGTCCTCGATGCCACCCTTGTACATCCAGGTGACCTCGGTGGGCACCTCCTCGCGCTCATCGCGCAGGGTGATGTTGAGCCCGCGGTTGAGGAAGGCCATCTCCTGTAGGCGGCGGGACATGGTCTCGATGGAGTACGTCGTCGTCTCGAAGATGTCCGGGTCGGCCCAGAAGGTGAGCGTCGTGCCGTGCTCGCGGGTCGGCTCGCCTCTCTTGAGCGGCGTGACCGGCTTGCTCCGCAGGTACGGCTGGGTCCACACGTACCCGTCGCGCTTGATCTCGACCTGGAGGCGGGTCGACAGCGCGTTGACGATGGAGATGCCGACGCCGTGCAGGCCGCCGGACACCGCGTAGGACTTGCCGTCGAACTTGCCGCCGGCGTGCAGTGTCGTCAGCACGACCTCGACCGCGGGCCGCTTCTCGACCGGGTGCCGGTCGACCGGAATGCCGCGGCCGTTGTCGATGACGCGGACGCCGCCGTCGGCCAGCAGTGTCACCTCGATCTGGTCGCAGTAGCCGGCCAGCGCCTCGTCCACGGCGTTGTCGACGATCTCTGTGACGAGGTGGTGCAGGCCGCGCTCACCGGTCGAGCCGATGTACATGGCGGGCCGCTTGCGGACAGCGTCGAGCCCCTCGAGAACGGTGATGGAGCTGGCGCTGTAGCTGTTGGGTGTTGTCTTCGGGGGCACGGCGCTGCTCTCTCCCGCCACCGGCGGGCGCTTCTAGGACGGCACGGCCGGTAGCCCTCGCGTGAGGTGCTACGGCTGTGCTGGCGGCCAGCACGCGCTGAGCCCGGACTCCATCATACCGGTGCGGGAGACAGAATCCCGTATTTGACCGGCCTGTGGACGATTCTGGCGGCCTGGCCCCCGATCCCGGCACCCCCCCACGTGGGCAGATCGGCTGCCTGGCTGATCCGCCCGGGCGTTCAACCGTAGGTGTCGCGCGGACCGCGACCGGCGACGTGCCGCGGGCCCTTGTGCCAGCTCGGCGCGGTCGGGCCATGCACCCGGATGGTGGTCACCACGTCGGACCCGAGCTCGCGGGCCAGCGTGGTGAGCATCCGACCGGTCAGCAGCCGCAGCTGGGTGGCCCACGCGGTGGACTCGGCCTCGAGCACCAGCTCGCCCGCGCGCAGGGACTGTGGATGGCAGTGCGCGGCGACGTCGGCGCCGACCAGGGAATCCCAGCGGCCCATCACCGCCGCGTCTGCGGCACTACGCTCCCAACCCCGGTCGTGGACCAGGCGTTCGATCAGCGCACCGAAGGGCTGCGGGTCGCCCGGGTCGGGCCCGGATCCGGTCAGTCCCCTGCTCGGCCGTCCCTGGCCTTTTCCGAATTTCGCGGCTCTCGCCGTGGGCTTGGTCCGGCGGACGCGGGCCGCCGCCCGCGCCGCACCCAGCGCGGACCGGGCCAGGTCGGGGCCGGCCGGCACCGCCGCACCAAGCACCTCGCCCGTCCCTGCCACAGCCGGGGCCGGGTCGGTGCCGCGAACCTCATCTGACACGGCGCACCTGCCCGTCGGCCACGTCGAACCGTGCCCCCTGCAGCACGTCGGGGACGTCACCGACGACCGCCGCGGTGACGAGCAGTTGCTCTGCGCCGCCGACCAGCTCCGCCAGGCGTTGCCGGCGACCAGCGTCAAGCTCGGCGAAGACGTCGTCGAGCACCAGGACGGGCTCGGCGCCATCGGCGCTCAGCAGATCGTAGGCGGCCAGTCGCAGGGCGAGAGCGTAGGACCAGCACTCGCCGTGGCTGGCGTAGCCGCGGGCGGGAAAATCACCCAGAGACAGCAGTAGCTCGTCCCGGTGCGGCCCGACCAGCGAGACGCCGCGCTCGACCTCCTGGACCCGCAACCGGGCCAGCTCTGCGAGGAGGGCTGCCGACAGCACGCCTCGGTCGACACCTAGGTCGAGATCGTGGCCCAGCGAGCTCCGGTAGTCGATGGTGGCCGAGCCGGAGCCCTGCGACACCGCGTCGTAGGCCTTGGTGATGAGCGGCCGCAGCAGATCGACCAACTCCAGACGGCCGGCAAGCAACTCTGAGCCGTGCCGGGCCAGGTGGGCGTCCCAGGAGTCCAGGGTGCGCAGATCCCCCACTGAGCCGGCCCGCCGGGCCGCGCCGGCGGTCTTGAGCAGGGCGTTGCGTTGCTTGAGGACCCGGTCGTAGTCGGCGCGAACGCCGGCGTAGCGCGGTGACCGGGCCACCAGCAGGTCGTCGAGGAACCGCCGACGGTCACTCGGATCCCCTTTGACCAGGCTCAGGTCCTCGGGTGCGAACAGCACGGTACGCAGGACGCCGAGGATCTCGCGGGGCCGTGGCACGGGTGCCCTGCCGAGCCGGGCCCGGTTGGCCTGGCCTGGGGTGATCTCCACCTCGACGAGCAACTCCCGGTCGTCGCGGACGATCGCCGCGCGGACGACAGCCCGTTCCGCGCCCTGCCGTACGAGCGGGGCATCAGAGGCCACCCGGTGGCTGCCCAGGGTGGCAAGGTAGCCGAGGGCCTCGACCAGGTTGGTCTTGCCTTGCCCGTTGGGGCCGATGAGGATGCTCGGACCCGGTTCCAGGGCGACCTCCGCCTGGACGTAGCTGCGGAAGTCGACCAGAGACAGGTGCCGGATGTACACGTCAGCCGGGCGGTTGCTCGCGACCGGCGCCGGTGGCCGGCTCGACCATGGAACCGTGCGGCAGTCCCGACTCGATGTCCTTGTCGGTCGAGCCCTTGGTCGAGGTGACGGCATGACCACCGAACTGATTGCGGAGGGCGGCGATCACCTTCATCGCCGGCGGGTCGTCCTGCCGGGAGGAGAACCGCGCGTAAAGCGCGGCGGTGATCGCGGGCATCGGCACGGCGTGATCGATGGCCGCCTGCACGGTCCAACGACCCTCGCCGGAGTCCTCCGCGTAGCCCCGCAACTCCGACAGGTCGGCGTCGGCCTCCAGGGCGCGAATCAGCAGGTCGAGCAGCCAGGAGCGGATGACGGTGCCTTGCTGCCAGCTTTTGAAGACTGCGGGCACGTTCGTGACCACGTCGGTGGCCGCGAGCAACTCGAAACCCTCGGCGTAGGACTGCATGAGCCCGTACTCGATGCCGTTGTGAACCATCTTGGCGAAGTGCCCGGCCCCGACTGGGCCGGCATGGACGAAGCCGAAGTCGCCCTCAGGCTTGAGGGCGTCGAACACCGGTTGCAGCAGCGCGACGTGCTCGTCGTCACCGCCGCACATCAGCGCGTAGCCCTCGGTGCGGCCCCAGATGCCACCGCTGACGCCGCAGTCGACGAAACCGATGCCCTTGTCCTCGAGCATGACGGCATGTTCCCGGTCATCGGTGTACTTGCTGTTTCCGCCGTCGACCACGACGTCACCGGGCTCCATCAACTCCATCAGCGCAGCGATGGTGGACCGGGTGGGCGGGCCGGCCGGCACCATGATCCACACGGCCCGGGGTGCCGATAGCGCCTTCACCAGTGACTCGATGCCGTCCACGTCGGTGAGGTCCGGCGAGCGGTCGTACCCGACAACGGTGTGCCCGGCGGCCCGCAGGCGCTCGCGCATGTTGCCACCCATCTTGCCCAAGCCGATCAGGCCAAGTTCCACGTGAAACATTCCTCCAGCTGGGGTCGTCGACGTGCGCGGTCGTACCGGGAACGGTATGCCCGTTCAGCCGGACAGTCTTACCGGCATCAGCAGATAGCGGTAGTCGGGGCCGCCCTCCTTGCCGGTCAGCACAGCCGGCTTCGAGGCCGAGGTGAAGCTCATCCGGGCCGTGTCGGAATCGATGGCGCCCAGCCCGTCAAGCAGGAATCCGGGATTGAAGGCGATCATCAAATCGTCGCCCTCGAAGCCAATCTCCAGGGATTCCGACGCCTGTGCCTCGTCGGCACCGCCGGCCTCCAGGACCAACTCGCCGGCGCCGAACCGCAGGCGCACCGGGGAGTTGCGCTCGGCGACCAGCGCCACCCGCTTGACCGCGTCGGTCAGGGTCGCGGTCGGCACGTGGGCGAGAGCGGCGTGCTCCGAAGGCAGCAGCGAACGGTACTTAGGGAACTCACCGTCAAGCAGCCGGGTGGTCGCGCGGCGGCCGGAGCCGGCGAACCCGATCATGCCCTCGCCGGTGCCGCCAGTGGCCAGGGCCAAGGTCACTTCGGCGCCGGAAGCCATGCTCTTGGCGGTCTCGGACAGGGTGCGGGCGGGCACGAGCGCGGTGGTTGTGAGGCCCGACTGCTCGGGGCGCCACGTCAACTCACGAACGGCCAGCCGATAACGGTCGGTCGCGGCCATGGTGACCCGCTCGCCGTCGATCTCGAACCGCACGCCCGTGAGCACTGGCAAGGTGTCGTCACGGCCGGCGGCTACGACGACCTGGGCCACGGCACCGGCGAACACGTCGCTCTCCAAGGCTCCTGCTGTCGGCGGCATCGCGGGCAACGACGGATAGTCCTCGACCGGCATCACCGGCAGAGTGAATCGCGCGGACCCGCAGGTCAGCTCGACCCGGGAGCCGTTGACCTCGAGCTCGACCGGGTGGGCGGGCAGCGCCCGCGTGATCTCCGCCAGCAGCCGGCCGCTGACGAGTGCCCGGCCGGCGGTGTCCGCCTCGACATCGATGCCAACCTGCGTCGACACCTCGTAGTCGAACCCGGACACTGACAGGCGCTGGCCGTCGACCTCCAGCAGCACCCCGGCAAGCACCGGGACCGGCGGGCGGGACGGAAGACTTCGTGCCGTCCACGCGACCGCGTCCGCGAGGGCCTCCCGCTCGACCGTGAACCTCATCGTCGTCCTCCGCGTCGTTGTGGGCTGGACCCCCGGGGCATGTCCTGCCCCGTCCACAGCTGGGCGTCCTGCATACGGTTGTGTGGAAGCTCTTTGTTGAACTGATTGCCTTGTCGTCGTACTCGGGGCTGTGGGCAGTGTGGAAAACCTACGTCATCGCAGGTCAGCAGGCGCGGTGGCCTGTGGGGTGATGGTGGACGGAAGGTATGACAGCGGGCAACGGTCGGTGGATGACCAGCGCGGGTGACTGGCAACTCTCGGCGATTCCGACATTTGCACAGGTTCGTCCCCAACCTGTGCACTACTTGCGTGGACCGTTGGCGGTCCGCTGCTTGATCCGGTTGGTGAGCTCGGTGACCTGGTTGTAAATGGACCGGCGCTCGGCCATGAGCGACCGAATCTTGCGATCGGCGTGCATGACCGTCGTGTGATCGCGGCCGCCGAACGTCTGCCCGATCTTCGGCAGGGAAAGGTCCGTGAGCTCTCGGCACAGATACATCGCGATCTGCCGGGCGTTGACCAGCACCCGGCTGCGTGAGGTTCCGCAGATGTCCTCCAGAGACATGCTGAAGTAATCGGCGGTGGCCGCCATGATCGTCGCGGCGGTGATGTCCTGACTGCCCTCGTCGGGGATCAGATCCTTCAAGACCACCTCAGCCAGCGCCAGATCGACGCTTTGCCGATTGAGGCTGGCGAAGGCAGTGACCCGGATCAGCGCGCCCTCGAGCTCGCGGATGTTGCTTTGGATCTTGCTGGCGATGAACTCCAGCACCTCGGGCGGTGCGGCCAGGCGTTCCTGAACGGCCTTCTTGCGCAGGATCGCGATCCGGGTCTCCAGATCGGGCGGCTGGATGTCGGTGATCAGGCCCCACTCGAACCTCGTGCGCAGCCGGTCCTCCAGGGTGGACAACTGCTTGGGCGGCCGGTCCGAGGAGATGACGATCTGCTTGTTGGCGTTGTGCAGCGTGTTGAAGGTGTGGAAGAACTCCTCCTGCGTGCGCTCCTTGTTCTCCAAGAACTGGATGTCGTCGACGAGCAGTACGTCGACGTCGCGGTAGCGGCGCTGGAACACCGACGCCTTGTCGTCGCGCAGGGAATTGATGAAGTCGTTGGTGAACTCCTCCGAGCTCACGTACCGCACCCGCAGGCCGCTGAACAGGCTGCGCGCATAGTGCCCGATGGCGTGCAACAAGTGGGTCTTGCCGAGGCCGGACTCGCCGTAGATGAACAGCGGGTTGTACGCCTTGGCCGGTGCCTCGGCGACCGCGACGGCGGCAGCGTGGGCAAAGCGGTTGCTCGAGCCGATGACGAACGTCTCGAACACGTACTTCGGGTTGAGTCGGGCCGGCTCGGACACCCGGTGACCCTGCCGGCGCTCGGGGTGGAACAGATCGACCCGGGGCGAATGGGCGTCGCCGAAATCGGGCTCGGACCGTGGCTCCTCGTGCACCGGGTCGTCCTGTGGCTGCACCGTGATCGCCAGGCTGATCTCGCGGCCCAATTGCGATGTCAATGCACCGGTGATCAGGGGCTTGAGCCGGATCTCCAGGACGTCCTTGGCGAAGTCGTTCGGGGCGGCGAGGAGCAGGGTGTCCTCGACCAGACCGAGTGGCCTGGTAAGACGCATGAAAGCGCGTTGCTGCGAGCTCACCGCGCTATCGGTCAAGCTTTCAAGAGTGCGCTGCCAAACAGCACCCAAGTCGACCCGGTCGGCTACTTCGTCGGTCACATCCACCCCTCCCTCGCATTCCTCGGGCGGGTATCCACATCGCTGTCCACAGCCTGTGCATCACCGCTGGGACATTGGTCGGACATCCAGCCATTTCGCCACCGCCGGTCACAGACCAGGGGGCCCGTGACCGCCGGCCAGACGAGCGGGAAGGACCGGCGTGACGTCAAACGCTAACAGCGCGCCGTCGGGCGGGACAAGCGGTTGTCCACAAGCCGTCATGTCAGCCTCGGCCGCCGTTCGGCGTGTCCGGGGTGGCCTGTTTGACCGTTGCCGGGGGCCGAACGTACTGTGGATTGGCCTATGGCCTCGTCCCCGCTGGCGGGAGCGTCGCGGCCAGGCCATCACACCGCTTCACCGTGATGCCCCTGTCACCGCCGAACCTCTCGCTACTACGAGCCCCACCTTGGAGACTGACCCGTGAGCAAGCGCACCTTCCAGCCGAATAACCGCCGGCGCGCCAAGACGCACGGCTTCCGGTTGCGGATGCGCACCCGGGCCGGCCGTGCCGTCGTGGCCGCTCGTCGCCTCAAGGGCCGCAAGCGGCTCTCGGCCTGACGGCGGCAGAGGAGATGCTGCCGGCGGCTGCTCGGCTGCGCCGCCGTGATGACTTCCGTACGACGCTGCGTGGTGGTCGCCGGACTGCCCGCGGCTGTGTCGTGGTGACGTTGCTGCGCGCGCCCGCGCCGGTGGCTCCCGATGCTCCCGCACTGGTCGGCTTCGCGGTGAGCCGTACGGTCGGCGGGGCGGTGACCCGCAATCAGGTCGCCCGGCGGCTGCGGCATCTGGTACGCGGGCATCTGACCGACCTTCCGCCCGGGTCCCGGGTGGTCGTCCGGGCGCTGCCGGCGGCCGCCACGGCGAGCTCCGCCACCCTCGGCAGGGAGCTCGACTCGGCGCTGGGCAAACTGCTCCGGGACGACCGTTGAGGCCCGGGCCGGTGACCTGGCTGCTCACCCGGCCGATCATCGCCTACCGCCGGTGGATCAGTCCCGGGTTCCCGTCGACGTGCCGTTTCGCGCCTAGCTGCAGCAGTTATGCCCTGGAGGCGCTGCGCACTCGCGGTCCCGTAGTCGGCCTGGCGCTCGCCGTCTGGCGGGTGCTGCGCTGCCATCCGTTCAACCCGGGCGGATACGACCCGGTGCCGCACCGAGGGAACCCTTCGCGGGCGCCATCCGTACAGTGTTCGACACCGCCCTCTGGAGCTGCTCGGTGAACCTGAACTTCCTCTACACCGCTATCTCGTGGCTGCTGCTGCGCTGGCATCAGCTGTGGGCATTGGCGTTCGGGGAGAAGTCCGACCTGTCCTGGGTGCTCTCGATCATCTTCCTGGTGATCACCATCCGGCTGGTCCTTTTCCCTCTCTTCGTCAAGCAGATCCACTCGCAACGCAAGATGCAGGAGCTGCAGCCCAAACTCAAGGCGCTCCAGACCAAGCACAAGGGTGACAAGGAGACGCTGCAGCGCGAGATGATGGCGCTGTACAAGGAGAACGGCGCCAATCCGGTCGCCGGCTGCCTACCGATTTTCCTGCAGGCGCCGGTCTTCCTGTCGCTCTATCACGTGCTCAAGCGGCTCGACCCGACGAAGCACCGGGACAACGCTGCCAAGACGTTGTACGGCTGGACGGCCAACGAGTTCGACAGTGCGGCGCACGCGAAGGTCTTCGGCGCTCCCATCTCGGCTCACCTGAGTTCCTCGGCGCAGACACTGCAGCAGCTCGGCGCCTCGGTCGCCGCGGTCCGCGTCGTAGGTGTCATCCTGATCGCGATCATGGTTGTAACCACCTACATCACCCAGCGTCAGATCCTGGCCAAGCAGAGCGCCTCCGGCGCCACGGTCGACCCACAGCAGCAGATGATCCAGCGCCTGATGCTGTACGGGATTCCGGCGTCACTGCTGGTCTCCGGCTCACTGTTCCCGCTCGGTGTGGTGCTGTACTGGTGCACCACGAACGTCTGGTCGATGGGACAGCAGTTCTATGTCCTGCGCCGGATGCCACCGCCGGGAGGAACACCGGCGGTCGCGGAAGCGCTGCGCTCGGAGGCTGAGGCCCAGGCGCTGGTCCCCAAGCCGGGCGCCAAGCCGCAGATTTCCAAGAAGTCGACCCCGACGGCGAAGGCCGCCCTGCCCGGGACGGCCGCTACGACCGAGGATGCACCGGCACCGGCCCGGTCGAACACGTCCGACACGTCCGACACGTCCGCCGGGCCTAGGAAGTCCACTGCGTCGAACCAATCCGTGGTGTCCAGCACGTCCGCCGTGCCCGAGCCCGTCGGTCCTATCAAGTCCAACGGGGCGCGCAAGACCACCGGGCCGGCCGGCAAGTCTGCCGAGAGCGGAAGTCCTGCCAACGGCTCAGAGTCGTCCGATGGCGGTACAGCTGCCGATACGACGAAGGCCAACGGGGCGGCAAAGTCCCCCGCCAAGGCGGCCGGCCGTACACCCACCAATCGTCCCAAGACCCGCAAGGGCGGCCGGCGCTGACCGGCCGAGCCAACAAGCCGCCAATGGAGCTATCCGCGTGACTTCGCAGACAGAGCCCGAGACCGACAGCACCACCGACGCCCGCGACGCCGCGGGTGCGCCCGGGGCCGAGTCCGGTCCACCCTCGAACGCAGCCCCGGTCTCCCTCACCGACCTGCTGGTGCGCGAAGGTGACGTGGCGGGTGACTACCTCGAACAACTGCTCGACATCGTCGACTTCGACGGCGACATCGACATGGACGTCGAGGGTGACCGCGCCGCCGTGGCCATCGTGGGCGACAACCTCAGCGCTCTGATCGGGCCGCGGGGCGCCACCCTCGACGCGCTGCAGGAGTTGACCCGGCTCGCCGTGCTGCAGGCCACCGGAGCTCGCAGCCGCCTCATGCTCGACGTCGGTGGCTACCGCGCCCGCCGCCGGCTGGAACTCGTCGCGATCGCCAAGAACGCTGCCGAGGGGGTCAAGGCGCATGGCGACTCTGTCGCCCTCGACGTGATGAATCCGTTTGAGCGCAAGGTTGTCCACGATGCGATCGCCGACATCGCCGACGTTCGCAGCGAGTCCGAGGGCGAGGAGCCGGAGCGGCGCGTCGTCGTGCTGCCAGATCCCTGAGCCTGGCCGCGTGATCGACGGTGCCGATGAGCGGCCCACCCCTGGGTGCCCCGGCGAGCAGTCCGTGCCGCCCGCGCCCGCGGCGGCCGGTACCGTGTTCGGTCCGCGACTTGCTCTGGCCGAGGCATATGCACTGGTGTTGGCCACCGAGGGGGTTCTGCGCGGTCTGATCGGCCCGCGCGAAGTGCCGCGACTCTGGGAGCGGCATCTGCTCAACAGTGCCGTCGTGGCCGACCTGATACCCGCCGGATCGAAGGTCGTCGACGTGGGCAGCGGCGCCGGCCTGCCGGGAATCGCCCTCGCGCTTGCACGTCCCGATCTCGCGATCACCCTGCTGGAGCCGATGGCCCGCCGCACGG
The DNA here is from genome assembly GCA_003244095.1 of Pseudonocardiales bacterium. Taxonomy (GTDB): domain Bacteria; phylum Actinomycetota; class Actinomycetes; order Mycobacteriales; family QHCA01; genus QHCA01. The sequence continues at coordinate 11,344 of QHCA01000273.1, forward strand.
CGTTCCTGCACGAGACGGTGGACCGGCTAGGACTGGGCGAGGTCGAGGTGGTCCGGGGCCGCGCGGAGGACTGGGCACCGCGTCCATTGGTTGACGTAGTGGTCGCCCGGGCCGTTGCCCCCCTTGGCCGGCTCGCCGGGTGGTGCTTGCCGCTGCTCGTACCGGGCGGGAGCCTCCTGGCCATCAAGGGCGCCTCGGCGGCGGTGGAACTCGAAGCGAACGCCGCCGCGATCCACCGGGCCGGTGGGTGTCATGCACAGCTCCACTGCTGTGACGCCGGCGTGGTCGATCCGCCCGCTACCGTGGTGGTCATCGGGAGGGCCACCGGAGCGGCGAAACGGAGGAGCAAGGCATGAGCGAAGCCGCGGGCGCGGGCGGGGCGAGCGCCGTCAGCTCGCTCGGCTGGCCCAGCAGCGCCACCGGGGACGCGGACGAGCACTCGTCAGGTTTGGGCTGGCCCAGCACCGACGTTTCCCGTGAAACATCCGCGGACGGACCGTTCGTCGACGCCGCGTCGCCGAGCGACGCACCGGCCAATTCGCCTCCGCCACCTGTGGATTCGCAGGCGTCCCAGGAGAGCCCCATGGGCTCCTCTGCTCCCCCCGCACCACATACACCGACGTCGGAGCCTGCTCAGCAGCCGAATGCCGGTCGACCCGACTCGGGTACTGGTGCGGAGCCGAAGCCCGACGACAGTGACGTGCGAATCCGCTCAGCCTTGGCCGACGTCAATGTTTCCCGTGAAACATTGGGCGTGTGGCCCGACCCGGCTCACGCGGGAGACCTCCCGCCCATTGCCGCGGAGGCCAGGCGGGCGGTAAGCGTGTCGAACATGACTGGTGGCCGGGCTTTCCCTCGACCCGCGCAACGCCGGGTGATCTGCGTCGCCAACCAAAAGGGTGGCGTGGGCAAAACGACCACGACAGTCAACATCGCTGCTGCGTTGGCCATGCACGGTTGCCGGGTGCTGGTCATCGACCTCGATCCTCAGGGCAACGCATCCACCGGCCTCAGCATCGATCACCACGCGGGGACGCCCTCGATCTATGACGTATTGATCGAGGGTGCGACGATCGACGAGGTTGCCGTACCGGTTGAGGCCATCGCCAACCTGTGGTGTGCGCCGGCCACCATCGACCTGGCCGGAGCGGAGATCGAACTGGTGTCGGTTGTGGCCCGCGAATCACGGCTCGCCCGGGCCATCAACGACTTCAGCGGCGAGGTCGACTACATCCTGGTCGACTGCCCGCCGTCGCTCGGACTGCTTACCCTCAACGCCCTGGTTGCGGCTGAGGAAGTGCTCATCCCGATCCAGTGCGAGTACTACGCCCTGGAAGGGCTGGGCCAGCTGATCCGCAATGTCGACCTGGTGCGCGCGCACCTCAACGATCGGATCCGGGTGAGCACAATCCTTTTGACGATGTACGACGGCCGCACCCGCTTGGCCGACCAGGTCGCCGCTGAAGTGCGCAAACACTTCGGCGACCTCGTGCTGGAAGCTGTCGTGCCACGCAGCGTCCGGGTGTCGGAGGCGCCGGGCTATGGGCAGTCTGTGATGACCTACGATCCCGGCTCGCGCGGCGCCACAAGCTACTTTGACGCTGCCCGCGAGATCGCCGGGCGGTCGACGAAGGCGGGGAGCGACGCATGACCGGTCGGCGTGGTGGCCTCGGTCGGGGGCTCGGTTCCCTGATCCCACAGGGGTCCGGGGCAGGACAGGGTGGCGAGGCCATCGCGCCGGTGCATGGTGTTCGATACCGGGAGGTGGCGGTCGGCGACATCTCGCCCAATCCACGGCAGCCACGGAAGGCCTTCGATGAGGAGGCCCTGGCCGAGCTCGTGGCATCGATTCGCGAGATCGGGGTCCTGCAACCGGTCGTGGTCCGAGAGACCACCCCCGGCCGCTATGAACTGATCATGGGCGAGCGCCGGCTTCGAGCGACCCGCGAAGCCGGCCTCAGCACCGTGCCTGCGATCATCCGGGACACCGCTGACGATGCCCTGCTTCGGGACGCCCTGCTGGAGAACCTGCACCGGCAGGACCTCAACCCGCTGGAGGAGGCCGCAGCGTTCGAGCAGTTGCTGCAGGACTTCGGGGCCACACACGAGCAACTGGCGCAACGCCTCGGAAAGAGCCGGTCGCAGGTTACCAACACCATCCGCCTACTGAACCTCCCGCCGACGGTGCAGCGCCGGGTGGCCGCGCGGGTGTTGTCAGCCGGGCATGCCCGGGCGCTGCTCGGGCTCGATGACGCGCGGGCGCAGGAGGATCTCGCGGACCGGATCGTCGCCGAAGGGCTGTCGGTTCGGGCGACGGAGGAGCTTGTCGCGACGCACGCCTCGGTGGCCCCGACCGCGGTTCCTCGGGCCTCCCGGGCGCCGCGCATGCACTCACCCGGTTTGACCGATCTCGCCGACCGGCTGTCCGATCGCTTCGACACCCGCGTCAAGGTGGAGATCGGCCGCCGCAAAGGCCGCATTGTGGTGGAATTCGGCTCGGTCGACGACCTCGAGCGGATCGTTGCGGTCATGGCGCCGGGCGAACGCCCCCGGAGCTAGCGGCCTCCCGTTCCCGGCCTCGCTTCGAGGGCTGGGAAATTTCGAGGACAGGTCGGCCACGTACGGGATCTCCGCGGCTGAGGCCGGATATCGCGCACGGAGTGTGGAGCCGGAGCGTGGTCGGGCTTGCCGGGCTTGGTGGGCGGTCCAGGGCGCGGCGTGCGCAGCCAAGCCGCGTCGTGCGCGCGGATCCGGCGTGGGCCGGCGTGCGCGACGTCCCTGCCGATGGCCAGTCGCACGGGGTTCCCGGCCGGACCGGCGGCGCGCGGAGGGCTGGCTGGCGGTGGGTGGTCGCGGGCTTTGCGCGGCACGCCATGCGCGGCGCGCCGCGCATGGCGCGCGGTTCCAGCCGGATGGCCAGTCGCACGGGGTTTCCGGCCTGAGCGGGTCGTGCGTGCGGATCCGCGTGAGCGGGTGCGGATGCGGGTCCGGGGGTGGGCGGGCAGTCGGGTGCGACTACCAGCCGCGCCGGGTTCCAGGACTGGCGAGGGTCGAAGCCGTGATGCGGGAGGCCCGACGGCGAAGCCCGTCGGGGTCAACGCGGGGCGGGCGGTCGATCAGCGGCGGGCGGCGGCGCGAACCACCAGGTCGCGGCAGACGGCGGCCAGATCGAGCCCGGCCGCCTCTACGGCCAGGGGCAGCAGGCTGGTCTCGGTCATGCCCGGGGCGACGTTGGCCTCGAGAACGTAGATCTGCCCGTCGGCGTCGACGATCGCGTCGACCCGGGAGAGGTCGCGCAACCCGAGTACCTCGTGCACCCGCAGGGCCGCCTTGGCCAACGCCGCCGCCGTGTCACCGGGCAGCCGGGCCGGCGCGTGCCAGGTCGACATGCCCGCGACATAGCGCGCCTGATAGTCGTTGACGCCGTCGGCCGCCACGATCTCGACCGCAGGCAGTGCCTGCGGACCATCGACCCCGTCGATGACACTGACGGCCACCTCGGTGCCGGCGATGAACCGCTCGATCATGGCGGTGTCGCCGTAGCCGAAGCAGCCGACCATGGCCGTCGGCAGCTCCTCGACCGTCGTCACGGCGTGGGCGCCCATCGCCGAGCCGCCCTTGGCCGGCTTGACCATCAACGGGAGACCCAGACGGGCCACCAGCCGCTCGAGAACAGCCGCCGCACCTAGCTCGCGGAACGTCGCATGCGGCAGCGCCACCCCCTCGGGGGTGAGCACACCGTCGGCGGTCAGAGCCGACTTGGCGCACGGCTTGTCCCAGGCCAGGCGGCAGGCCGGCGCGGTGCTCCCGACATACGGCACCCCGACCAGGTCGAGCACGTCGCGCAGCGCACCGTCCTCACCGGCGCTGCCATGCAGGGCGATGAAGGCGGCATCCGGGTCGAGCTCGGCCAGCCGACCGAGCAACTGGGAATCGGCGTCGAGGACGACCGCCTCGACCCCGGCGTGGCGCAGGGCGTCGAGGACGCGGCGGCCGGAGTGCAGGGACACCTCGCGCTCATACGTCAGGCCACCCGCGAGAACGACCGCCCGGGTGTTCATGCAAGCTCCGGACCAGGGGAATCAGCGCGAACCCGGCCCCGCGTGTGCTCCGCGCCGGGCCGGCCGGTAGGGGTGTGCGAGGCCGGGCCGAATGTGTGCAGCAGGTCGAGCTCGGCCTCGACGACGGTCGCGAGTCGCCGGACACCCTCACGGATGCGATCCGGTGGCGGGTAGCAGAACGACAGCCGGAGCGCGTCGGCCCCGCCGCCGTCAGCGTAGAAGGCAGTGCCCGGGATGTAGGCGACCCGCTCGGCGATGGCCCGCGGCATCATCGCCTTGGAATCCACCCCGTCCGGCAGCCGGACCCACACGTAGAAGCCGCCGGCGGGATGGTTCCACGTGGGACCCGACGGCATCAGGTCGTGCAGCGCTTCCAGCATGGCGTCGCGACGTTCGCGGTAGAGCTCGCGGAATACCTTGAGCTGCTCCTGCCACGGCTGGGTCTGCAGGTAGGACACGACCGCGAACTGGCTGAACGTCGGCGGGCACAGCACAGCGGCTTCGCTGGCCAGGATCAGTTTGTCGCGCACCGCCGGCGGGGCGAGCACCCAGCCGACGCGGAAGCCCGGCGCGAAGGTCTTGGAGAACGTGCCCAGGTAGATCACCCCGGTCGGGGTCATGCTGCGCAGGGCTGGCTGTGGAGGCTCGTCGAAGCCCAGCAGGCCGTACGGATTGTCCTCGATCACGATCACGTCATGGCGGGCCGCGACCTCGAGCACGGCTGCCCGGCGGGAGTCGGCCAGGCTGACGCCGGCCGGGTTGTGAAAGGCCGGCACGGTGTAGAGCAGTTTGACCCGCCGGCCGGCAGCGAGAAGGCGTTCCAAGACAGCGGCCAACGCGGCCGGATCCAGCCCATCGGCGTCCATCGGGACGTGCACGACCTCGGCCTCGATGGCCGCAAAGGCCGCCAGCGCACCGACGTAGGACGGGCCCTCGGCCACCACGACGTCGCCGGGGTCGAGGAACACCCGGCTGATCAGGTCGAGGCCCTGCTGCGAGCCGACGGTGACGACCACGTCCTGTGGTGCGGCGTCGATGCCCTCCAGGGCCATCACGGTGCAGATCAGCTCGCGGAGCACCGGATCACCCTGGGCCGTGGAGTACTGCAGGGCGGACACGCCGCGGTCGGTCACCAGATCGCCGAGCATGGACCCGACGGCATCCAGCGGCAGGGCGGCGACGAAGGGCATGCCACCGGCAAGCGACACGACCTCGGGCCGGTTGGCCACCGAGAACAGCGCCCGAACCTCGGAGGCGGTCATCCCGTGGGCGCGGGCGGCGTAGCTGCGGGAGTGGTCGTCGTGAGTCGTGCCGGTCAACGGAATGCACCTCCTCGGGAGCGGTCCGTTCCAGGATAGGCCCGGCCCCGATTTGGGCTGAACGGATATACGATCGGGGGCACCGGCGCTACCACCCCGCCGACAGCATGTTACTCACCAGTAACATGTGTGTGGCGGCCGACGGAGGAGCCCTGCCGACCGTTGTCCCGCCGCCTGGTCAATCTCACCGTCGATACCCTCGAGGATCTCCCGGCGCGCTGCCGCGGCTGCGCGTTCTGGGAGCTCGACCCGCTCACCCGCGACCGGGTGGAGGCGGCCGGCGAGTCGGCGACAGCCAAGGAGGCGTGGGTCTCGGGCACCCTGCTGGAGTGGGGCAGCTGCGGCAAGATCATCTACGTCGACGGCGTTCCCGCCGGCTATGCGATGTTCGCGCCGCCGAGCTACGTCCCTCGGTCGATCGCCTTTCCGTCCAGCCCGGTCAGTCCCGATGCCGCCCTGCTGATGACCGCGCATGTGCTGCCCGACTTCGCCGGCGGCGGCCTGGGTCGGATCCTGGTCCAGGGCGTCGCCAAGGACATGCTGCGGCGCAACATCAAGGCGATCGAGGCCTTCGGCGACCTGCACTGGGACGGGCCGGCGTGCATCATTCCCGCCGAGCACCTGCTGGCGGTGGGTTTCAAGACGGTACGACCCCACACACGCTTCCCTCGTCTGCGACTGGAGCTCAAGACCACGCTCACCTGGCGCGAGGACGTCGAGGGTGCCCTGGAGCGGCTGCTCGGGTCGATGACGCCACAGCAGGCGCTGCGGCCCATCTAGTCGGAGCGAGATGACGATACAGCCGTGATCGTCGCCGGTCCCCCCAGCTCGCCCAGGTCAACCTCGCCCGGCTACGGTTTCCTGCCGGCGCCCCGCAGGTGACCGATTCTTGGTGGCGGTGGACCGCATCCATGCACTCGCCGAGCGGTCACCGGGATTCATCTGGCGCCTGCAGTCCAGCGCCGGGCATCTCAACGGTGCGGAAATCCTCGGCGACCCGCTGGCCGTCGTCAACGTGTCGGTCTGGGCGTCGTACCCCTTGCTGCACGAGTACGTCTACCGCAGCCGGCACGGCTCCTTCGTCCGTCGCCGTGACCGCTGGTTCGGCCGGCTGCCGTCCCCGACCGCGGGTTGGCGGACCACTGTCGGGCCGACGGCACTCCGACCGACGTGCACTGGACGGGCGGCCAGATCCGGGTGGGGACGTTCGGTGAGTTCGCGGTCGGGGGCGCACGCCGATCGTCGAGGGTGTGCTGAGCTGGCCCGCCGTGCAGCACTAGACCAAGGTCACGGTCAACTGGACCGGCGGGCCGTCGTCGGCGCAACCGGCCCCGACACTGCGGGTGGCCCGGGCCGGTGAGGGCGAGGCGGCCGTGCCCCATCGTGCCGCTGGTCCCGACACCGGCTGCGGGTGCCGGGTCCGACCCGGTCGCGCGTTCGCGGGCCGCGCTGGGGGCTGGTCCTCGGCGGGCATCGGGCAAGTCCCGCCCGAAGTCCGGCACCGGCCGGTCCTGCGGCACCCCCACGATGCGGTGGCCGCCTCATCACTATGGGTCATGGCGCGCGGTCACAGTGGTGCCATTCGGTCAGTCCTACATAGTCCGAACGGACCAAATTGGCTGCTTGGGGCCGCTTTCGGGGCAAGGAGTGGCGTTAACTTGCCTCGGCCGGCGGTGCCGGCCGCCGACAACAGGGGTGGTACGGACTCATGCGGATGCGTCGATTCTTCGGGCCGGTGGCCGCCGCCGTTGCCCTCACCTTGAGTGGTGTCGGGCTTCCCCCGGCCACTGCGGGTGTCGTGCAGGCCACACTGGTCAGCACCAATCCGGTCAACTACACGCCGCAGTTGGCCTCCGACGGAATCATCACCCATCCGGCCGCGTACGCGCTGGAGCAGGCCGGCTCCACCATGTACGTCGGCGGGCAGTTCGGCGCGGTCCTCGCCGGTGGCAGCACAGTGGTACGGAACAACGTCGTCGCCTTCGACGCCACCACCGGCGCGCTGTCCACCACGTTCGCCCCGGTGGTCAACGGCAACGTGTGGGCGATCCGGGCGTCGGGCACCGCTGTCTACATCGCCGGCGAGTTCACCAGCGTCAATGGGGTCGCGCGCCGCGGCGCGGCCAAGCTCAATGCCGCGGACGGCAGGCTCGACCTCAATTGGAAGGCGCCGTGGGCGTCGGGCAAGGGCAAGGACATGCAGATCGTCGCAGGCCGGGTGATCATCAGCGGCACCTTCGCCCAGCACCTGCTGGCGCTCGACCCCGTCACGGGCGCGGACACCGGCTACATCGCCATCCCGATCACCGGCACCTGCGTCGACAACGCGCTGTGCGGCACGGCCGGCGCGCCCGCGACCAACCAGGCCACCGACGTCTACCGGTTCGCGGTCAGCAACGACGGCACGCGCCTGGTCGGCATCGGCAACTTCACCGCCCCGCACCCGCGGGCCTTCATGCTCGACCTGGGTTCCACCTCCGCCACCCTGGACACCTGGTACTACGCGCCGTTCGCCCATGCGTGCCAGCTGCCGAAGGTCTACCCGGCCTACCTGCGCGACGTCGACTTCAGCCCCGACGGGTCCTACTTCGTCGTCGTCTCCACCGGCTACATCGTGCAGAACAACAGCCCTCTGCTGCTGGGCACCGACGTCTGCGACGCTGCCGGCCGGTTCGAGACCGCCGTCCCCAACCAGGCAAAGGCCACCTGGATCAACTACACCGGCGGTGACACGCTGCACTCGGTCAACATCACCGGGGCGGCCGTCTACGTCCAGGGACACAACCGCTGGATGGACAACTCCGGCGGCCGGGACTCCTGCATCCCCGGCTGCTTCGCCGCCAGCCCCGGCATCCAGGCGCTGGACCCCGTCACCGGCAGGGCCAACCGTCTCTGGGTCGTCGGCAAGACCCGCGGGGTCGGCGGCAAGGACCTGCTGTCCACCGATCTCGGCCTCTGGGTGGCCAGCGACGGCCTGAAGATCAACGGCGAGACCCACCTCGGCATCGCGTTGCTGCCGGCCGTGTAGCGCGACCTGTCTATCCGGCGACCGGGATCCGCATCGTGCCGGTGGGCGGGTCGATGTCGCTGGCGAGGTAGAGCCGCTGGATGGACACCAGCAGGGCCTCGGCCACCACGTCGCGGAACCCCGGGTCGGCCAGCCGGCCCCGATCGGCCGGCGAGGTCAGGTAGCCGAGGTCGAGCTGGACGGCCGGCATGCGGGTCAGCCGCAGCATCTCCCAGGTCTTGCCGTGGGTGTGGCAGTTGACCATGCCCGTGCGCGAGACGATCTCGCGCAGGACCAGCCCGGCCAGCCGCTCGCCGACCGTGGAGGAGTCGTCCAGGCCGCTGCCGAAGTGATAGGTGGCGACCCCACTGGCGTCGGGATTGCTATTGGCGTCGACGTGCAGGGACACCAGCAGGTCCGCCCCGGTGGCGTTCGCGAACTCGGCGCGCTGCACCTCCGACGGCCCGCTGTCGGGGCCTCGGGTCAGGTCGGCGTGCACCCCGACCGCGCCGAGGCGGCCCTCGAGCCGCGCCGCCAGGTCCCACACGACCCGGGCCTCGGTGAGGGCGTTGTATACGTGGCCGGGATCGTCGCCGCCATGGCCGGGGTCGACCACGATCCGCTTGCCGAGCAGGGCCGGGCCGCGGTGGTGCAGGATCTCGGACTCGCGCATGAACTGCGGCCGGCCGCCGACCACCTTGCGGCCGAGCTGATGCAAGGCACGCAGGGTGGCCGGCCCGCACGTCCCGTCGAGGCTGATCCCGGTCTCGCGCTGGAAGGCGAACAGCGCCCGCTCGGTCCGTACGCCGAAGATGCCGTCGGGCCGGCCGGCGTCGTACCCGAGTTCGAGAAGCCGCTGCTGCAGGACCGCGACGTCGTCGCCGACGATCGGTGCGCTCAGGCTGCGGAACAGTACGCGGTCGCCGAGGCGCCACCGGGCGGCGGTGAGCGCCCGAAAGGTGTCCGGGCCGACCAGCCCGTCGACGATGAGTCCCCGCCGCTGCTGGAAGGTCCGCAGGGCCGTCTCGCACTCGGCATCGAAGGCACCGGCGGCCTCGGGCCGGTCCGGCAACAGGCCGAGCGTGACCAGCACCGAGCGCACATCGGCGGCTGCCGGGCCGGTGTCGCCACGGCGAATCAGTCGCATCGGCCGTCCTTCGGTCACCGCCGCCGTGTCACCCGCGACCCGCGTGAACCCCCGGCCGCCGGACGGCCGGGGAAGTTGCTACGACGGCCGGGAGCCTACCGGCTTGCTTCCAGCATGCTCAGGATGGCGGCCTTGGGCCGGACACCCAGCATGGACTGGACGACCTCGCCGCCCTTGAACACCGACAGGGTCGGGATGGACTGGATCCCGTAGTCACGGGCCACCATCGGATTCTCGTCGATGTTGAGCTTGACGATGGTGATGTCGTCGACCTCGGCCGCGATCTCCTCGAGGATCGGGGCGACCTTGCGGCACGGGCCGCACCACTCGGCCCAGAAGTCGACGAGTACGAGCGTCGGGCTCTGCAGGACCTCAGCCGTCCAGGTGGCGTCGGTGACGACCTTGGTATTCGCTCCCATGATGGCCCTTCCTCAGGTGTTCTCGAATGGATGGTCTAGGTGACGTTGGCCGGGACCTGCACGCTGGTCATGCCCAGGTCGGCGAGGTAGTGCTCGGCGTCGAGGGCGGCCGCGCAACCGGTGCCGGCCGCGGTGACCGCCTGCCGGTAGTTGTGGTCGACGAGGTCGCCGGCGGCGAAGACGCCGGGCAGGTTGGTCCGGGTGCTGGGGTGGTCGACGATGACGTAGCCCTCGGGATCGAGGTCGACCTGGTCGCCGAACAGCTCGTTGCGCGGGTCGTGCCCGATGGCGATGAACACCCCCGTGGCCGCGACCTCGGTCTCCTCGCCGGACTTGAGGTTGCGCAGCCGGGCCCCGCTGACCTTGGTCCCGCCGATGATCTCCGACAGCTCGCTGTCGAACGTGAAGCCGATCTTGGCGTTGGCGAAGGCGCGCTCCTGCATGATCTTGGATGCGCGTAGCTGATCACGCCGGTGGACGACGGTCACCGACCGCGCGAACCGGGTGAGGAACGTCGCCTCCTCCATCGCGGAGTCGCCGCCGCCGACGACGAGGATGTCCTGGTCGCGGAAGAAGAAGCCGTCGCAGGTGGCACACCACGAGACGCCGTGGCCGGAGAGCTTGTCCTCGCCGGGCAAGCCCAGACGGCGGTAGGCCGAGCCGGTCGCCAGGATGACGGTGTCGGCGTAGAATGTCCGGTCGCCGACGTGCACGACCTTCGGCGAGCTCTTCAGGTCGACCGATGTGGCGTTGTCGCTGATGATCTCGGCGCCGAACCGCTCGGCCTGCGCACGCATCCCGTCCATCAACTCCGGGCCCATGATGCCGTCGGGGAAGCCGGGGTAGTTCTCCACGTCCGTGGTGTTCATCAGGGCACCGCCGGAGAGCACTCCCTCGATCAGGAGGGGGGACAGGGCGGCTCGGGCCGTGTAGACGGCGGCGGTGTAGCCCGCCGGGCCCGACCCGATGATGATCACCTTGCGTACTTCGTCGCTGGTCACGAGCCGCCGATCCTTTCGAATGCGTACTTCCTGCTGTGGGCGAAACGCCATCGTAGGGCGGCGGATTCCCCACACCCGGTCAGACAGCCGGGCTGCGGTCAGGAGCGGGGGGTGACCTGATAGCGCAGCAGGTCTGACTGCCCCGGCCCGCAGGCCGGGCCGACCACCCAGGCGTCGACGTTGGCGGGGTTGCTGTCGGGAAGTACGACGACGACGGCCGGCTTGTCCTGGAAGCGGGCGAAATCGACCGCCAGCGGCGTGACGCCGGGGACACCGGCCAGCTCGGTGACGCAGGCCTGCAGCGCCGCCGGCCCGAGCAGGCGGTCCAGCACGGGGGCGGCCGCGGTCGCAGCAAGCGGCCCGCGCGGCGACCCCGACGGCTTCGGTACCTCCCGGGGCAGCCCCGTCGGCGAGGACCGGCCGGCCAGCAGGCGGCGGACGCCGGCATCGAGGGTCGTGGAGCTGTAGTCGGCCCCGCTGGCCACCGGGGCCCGGGCCGGCGCAGCGCGCGGGACGGCGCCGGCCGTCGTGCTCGACCGGTTGGACGTGCCGGAGGCACCGGACCCGCTCTTGACGGCGCTGAGGCCGACCGCCCCGGCGAACAGCAGGGCCACCCCTGCCGCGACCACGCCCGCCCCTGGCCACCAGCGACGCCGGTCGATGCGGCGGCGATGGCCGGCGCGGTCGGCCAGGACGGTCACGTCGCCGGTCGCCGCGGGGGTGTCGCGACCCACGGCCGGTCCACGGGCAGCCGTTTCGGCGGCGGCCGTTTCGGCCAGTGCCGTGTCGATCCGGGCGGCCACATCGGCCGGCATCGGGACGGCGGGCAGGCCGGCCAGCATGGCCTGGGTGTCCTGCAGGAGGTCGACACGGTCGCGGCAGGTAGCGCAGCCGGCGACGTGGGCGCCGGCCCGAGCGGCCATGGCGGCGTCCAGCAGGCCCGCGTCGAGGTCGGAGAGGGTGTCGACGTCGGGGTGCGCTCCCGTGGTCGGGTCGCTCATTACTGCTCCTCTCCGGTCATGGCAGGTTCGACGCGGGGCGGCCCGTCAGGGTTCCTTACCCCGGCCAGCATCGGGGCGAGGCGCGCTCGGGCCCGGGCGCACCGGCTCTTCACCGTGCCCTCGGCGATGCCGAGGATCAGCGCGCTCTCGGCGACGGAGTACCCCTGCACGTCGACCAGGACGACCGCTGCCCGGTGCTCGGCCGAGAGGGCGTCGAGGGCCGCCGCTACCGCCAGGTGCACGTCTCGTTCGGCGATGGCGTTGCGTGTCTCCGCCGGCTCGCCCGGGCCTGCCTCCGGCAGCGGGACGGTCGGCCGCGCCGCCCGCCGCCGGACCCGGTCGAGACAGGCGTTGACGACCACCCGGTGCAGCCAGGTCGTGACCGCCGAATCACCGCGGAAGCCCGCAGCTGCCCGGAACGCCGAGAGCAGGGCGTCCTGCAGGGCGTCGGCGGCCTCCTCGCGGTCACCGAGGGTACGCAGGGCCACCGCCCAGAGCCGATCGCGATGCCGGCGTACCAGTTCACCGAAGGCGTCCGGATCGCCACCGGCATGGGCGCGCAGCAGCGCCAGGTCGGAGGCATCCTCGACGGCGCCGTCCACCCTGGCAGGGTAGGCGATGGCCGAGTGAGTATCGAAGCGCAGCGAGGAGCGGGGCGAGATGACGATCAGCGGAACTGCACTTCGGCCACGCCGATGGCGTACCGGCTGCCCTGGGCGGGGAGGTTGGTGATCCAGACGAGCCAGTAGCGGGCCTTGGTCGACACGTTGAAGGTGACGTTCGTGCCGGAGGTGGCGGGCTTGACGAGCGTGCGGTAGGCGGCGGGATCGTTGTCGTTTTCGTCCCCGGCCCTGAGCTCGACCGTTGCGCCGGGAGCGGTGAGGTCGAGGGTGACCCGGCGTACCGACTGAGCGGTGCCGAGGTCGAGCAGGACACCCATGCCGGGCTTCAAATTGCCGAACCTCGGCCGGAAGTAGTCCTCGGTGTGCCACGCCGTGGCGAGGTTGCCGTCGTGGGTCAGGTCGGCGTCGCGCAACTCTCTGCCGTCGCCCTTGGGATCGAGGATGCGGGCGTTGGAGACCGACAGTGGCGCCGACCGAACCGCGGGGGGTGGCGAGGCGGCCGGCTTGCCACCGCCGAGGATCGGGTAGTCACCGGACGGAGACTTGATCGCGCCCAGGCTGAACCCCACCACCAGGCCGGCCAGGGAGATGACCAGCAGCACGCCCAAGAGCGCCGCGCCGCGCCGCCACGATCGGGTGGGGTCCGGTGCGACCTCGTCGGTGAGGGGCAGGTCGTGCGCGTTGGCGAGCCCGGCCAGGCCGCCGGCGAGGCGGCCGGCCGAGGTGCCCGACGCGACCGGGTCGAGCGCGCGCATCGTCAGCATCGACAGGGTGCCGCTGACGCCGGCGCGTACCTGGCGGGGCTCGCACAGGCGACCGCTCTCGTACGGCGCCAGAGGCATGCCCGGCATGGTGGTGTGGACGACGTCGGCGGGCCAGCGTTCGGTGAGGGCGGCGTAGAGCAGGGCACCGAGGCGGCGGACGTCGTCGGCGGCGTCGTCGTCGGTGTTGCTGCGGAGGCTGGTCAGCTTGACCCCGCCGTCGGCGGTCACCAGGACGTTGCCGGGATCGAGGTTGCCGTGGACCAGCCCCTGCTCGTGCAGGACGGAGATCGTCTCGGCGGCCTCCTGCACCAGCGCGGCGGCCTGGTCGGTCGGCAGCGGGCCGTGCTCGTGCAGGAGCTCGGCCAGGCTGGTGCCGTCGACCCACTCACCGACGACGTACGTACAGCCGTCGACCGTGGCGGCGTCGAAAACGCTGGCGATGCCCGGGTGGGCGACCCGGCCGTTGGCGACGGCCGAAGCGAGCAACTCGGCGCCCTCGGCGGTGTCGGCGGCCATGACGGTGACCAGCACCGGCCGGTTGAGCACCTCGTCGAAGCCCCGCCAGTGCAATGGCTGGCCGTCGAGGCTGGTCGAGGACGGGCACGGCTCCGACAGGCGGTAACGACCGGCGAACAGGGTGCCCTGCTTCGGGACGCAACGGGCATCAGTGGACACGATGCCTTCCCCCTCTCCCCCCTCTGCCGTCGCGGTCCCCGAGTCCAGGTAACCCGCCACCCAGTTTAGGGCCGGGCTCCCCTCAGCAAGGTGACCCGCCGTCATATCGGCTGGCGCGGCGAGGTCAGGCATTGGGCCGAACTGCACCGATATAGCCGTTCAAGTACACCGCCTGGATCTTGACGACGTCCCCCGTCTGCGGCGCGGCAATCATCTGCCCGCCACCGATGTAGAGGGCCACATGATGAATAGACGCCGCGTCGGCCGGGTTGGTTGCCCAGAAGAGCAGGTCTCCGGGGGCGAGCACGGTCAATTCGACGTGCGGTCCGGCAGACCATTGTTCGCGGGATGTTCGAGGCAACTGCAGGCCGGCCTGGCGGTAGGCCCAGCCGGTCAGCCCGGAACAGTCGAAGGTGGCCGGGCCGGTGGCTCCCCAGACGTACGGGGAACCCAGCCGGGTACGCGCAGCGGCGACGGCGGCTGCCGCGCGGACGCTCGGTGCCACCCCGGGGCCGAGGTCGGCCGCCCCTGCGGCCGCCCGGGCGGCCTGCTGGGCGGCCTGGAAGGCCATGGCGGCGGCGGCCTCGGCGGCCCGCCGCTCGGCGTTGGCGATCGTCCGTACTTCGTAGTTCGCGGCGGAGAGCAGCCCGCGTGAGGCGGCCAGGGCGGCCTGGACCCGCGTCGCCGCGGCTCGGGAGCGCTTCTCCAGCGCCACCTTCTGGCCGACCATCGCGGCCAGCCGGCTGGCGATGCCGGCCGCGGTGTCGGCGTCCTTGGCGCCGGCCACGATCTGAGTCTGGTCGACGCCGACCAGCTTCTGCACCGTGTAGATCCGGGCCACGGCATCACCGAGGTCGCGGGCCCCGAGCACGCTGGCGGTCAGCCCCGCCGGGCCGCCGGTCATGTAGATGGCGCGCACCCGGTTGGTGGCGACCTTGTGCACGTCGGCCGTGCCGGCCTGTACGGCGGCCAGTTGCCGCTCGGCCAACAGGCGCCGCGTCACGATGTCGGCCAGCGCCGCCTGCACGCCGTTGTAGTCCTCGGTGGCGACCTCGGCGGCCAGCGTCTGCCGGTCGACCTGTGCGCGCAGTGTCGCGGCGCGCTGGGTCGCGCTGGCAAGTCGCGGGCTCGCCGCCGCGGAGCCGGTCATGGCCACCGCCGTGGCCGCCGTCACGGCCAGGGTGGTCAGCAGGGTGGCGGCGCGGCCGATCATGGCGCTGGCCGGGCGCTGCCGGCCGAGGTGACTACCGCAATGTGCTTGAGCGGGCCGATGTAGTGCAGCACGAAGGTAGGGGCGGTCGCCCGTACCTCCAGGTGGACCGTGCCGTCGGCATCGATCGCGAAGGTCTTCTTGGGTACGGTGTCGCCGGACGCCTCGGCCGTCATCTCCGCGGCGGCATAGGCGGCCTGCACGTTCTTGCGCGTCGTCCCCGAGTCGTTGGCGTCGGAGGCGGCCTGGGTGGCGACATCGGCCGAGGTGAACTGCGTGTGCAGCAGGGACACCGTCGTAGCCGAGCACGCCCAGCACCGTCAGGGTCAGGGCCAGCTTGGCCAGCCAACCCATCACGATGTCGCCGCGGTCGGCGGCGGTCCCAGACCTCACATCTATCGTGTCGGTGCGGCCGGCCCCGGTCTTGAGCGTGCCGGCACGGGCCGCTAGCGGCCGAGGCGAGCCTTCAGGGGCCCGGTGACCTGCTGCACCTCGGTCACGCGCAGCCGCAGCGCCACCGCGAGATAGGCCACCCCGCCGAGCAAGGAGCCGCCGACCAGCACGACGACCGCCGCCAGGGGGCCGTTGCCGAGCCGGCTCACCACACCGGCGGCCACCGCCCACGCCAGCAGGCCGCCGATGACGGCAGCGATGCTCAGCCGGACGACGGTACGCAGCACCCGTGCGGAGTCCAGCCCGCCGAGGCGGCGGCCCAGCAGCCATCCCGACACGATCACGGCCACCAGGTAGGACGCCGTGTTGCCCCACATCAGGCCCTCGACGACGTTGGCCGGGGGCAGGGTGGCGTACAGCACCAGGTCGATCGCCACCTTGACCCCGACCACGGCCAGGTTGACCAGGGCGGGCGTCCGGGTGTCGCGCAGCGCGTAGAAGGCGAAGATCTGCATCTGGCTCACCGCGAACGGCAGCAGCCCGAGCGCGCCGGCCGCCAGGGCCAGCCCGATGTCGCGGCCGCCGGTCGTCGAGCTGCGGCCGTACGAGTAGAGCAGCACGCCGATGGCCGGGCCGAGCGCCAGGAAGGCGGCGCTGACCGGCAGCAGGATCACCGACGACAGCCGGGTGCCCAGGGACAGGTCGCGGGCGACGTCGGCCAGCCTGCCGTCGACCGCGGCCCGGCTCATCCGGGGCAGCAGCGCGGTGATGATCGACACCGCGACGATGCCGTGCGGCAGCATGAACAGCAGCGAGGCGTTGACCAGGACGGTCAGGCCGGGCACGTCGGGATGCGCCCGGTGCAGCAGGATGGCCAGCCGCTGGATCACGATGACGCCGACCTGGCTGATCGCGACGTAGGCCAGCATCCAGCCGGCCAGCCGCGCCGCCTCGCCGAGGCGGGCCCGGCCGACGTCGAGCCGCCACCGCCACCGGAAGCCGACGCGGCGCAACGCCGGCCACAGCACCGCCGCCTGCGCGACGATGCCCAGCGTGGTGCCGATGCCGAGCACCAGCACCTGCGCCGACGTGATCGTCGCCGGCGTGAGCCGGCCCGATCCGGGCAGGGCGAGGAAGAGGCCGCAGGTGACGATCACCACGAGGTTGTTGACCACCGGCGCCCACATCGGCGCGGCGAACTGCCCGCGGCTGTTGAGCACCGCCGCCAGCGACGCCCCGATGCCGTAGAACAGGATCTCCGGCAGCAGCAGCCGGGCCAGTGTCACGGCCAGGTCGTGCTGGGAGCGGTCGTGGGCGTCGAAGCCCTGCAGGCCGATCAACAGCGGCGCCGCGACCACGGCGATCACCGTGGCGGCGCCGAGCACGACGACGGTCAGCGTCAGCAGCCGTTGCGTGTAGGCCGCACCGCCGTCGGCGTCCTCCTTCTGCGACTTCACGATCAGCGGCACGAAGACGCTGGTCAGGATGCCGCCGAGCAGCAACTCATAGACCATGTTCGGCAGGGTGTTGGCCGCGTTGTAGGCGTCCGGGACCAACTGCACGCCGAGCACGGCGACCAGCACCAGGCTGCGCACGAAGCCGGTGCCGCGGGAGGCGATCGTCCCGACGGCCATGGCCCGCCCGGCCCGGCCGACACTGCCGATGTCGGGACCAGCGCCCTGCTCGGTCATCCCCGCTAGGCCGACCGCTTGAGCAACTCCGGCACCTTGGCGGCGAGTTTGCGCTCGTCGTCATAGGCCAGCCGGTCACCCATCTCGCTGAGCAGGAACCACGCCACCTCCGCCACCTCGACGTCGGCGTCGGACAGCTCGCCCGCCTCGGCGACCATCAGGTAGTGGTGGACGGTCTTGTGCACCCGGCGGCTCTCGGCGACGAACCAGAAGTCGATGGTGCCCAGCTTCTCGACGACCCGCCCGGTGATGCCGGTCTCCTCGGCCACCTCGCGTACGGCGGCCTGCTCGGCGGTCTCGCCGGGCTCGATGTGGCCCTTGGGCAGCGACCAGAGCAGCCGCCCGCGCCGGTCGATCCGCCCGATCAGCGCGCCCCGGGCGTCGGTGCCGCTGCCCTGGACCACCAGGCCGCCCGCCGAGGTCTCCTCGACCCGCTGCAGACTGCTCCGCCGGCGCTTGGCGGGGGGACGGCGGGCCATGAACCGACGATAGCTAACCCGGTGGCGGGCTCCCGATAGGCTGGTTCGTCGTGACCGATTCCCTCACCGAGACTCAACGCAACGCGGTCGTGGAGTTGCTGAGGGTGTCGCCCGTGGCCGACGACCTCGGCCGGCGTTTCGCGACCGCGGGTCACCGGCTGCACCTCGTCGGGGGGTCCGTGCGCGACGCCCTGCTGGGCCGGCTGGGCGACGACCTCGACTTCGCCACCGATGCCCACCCTGAGCGGGTCCTCGTACTCGTCAAGGACTGGGCCGAGGCCGTCTGGACCACCGGGATCGCCTTCGGCACTGTCGGTGCGCAGCGCCGGGGGTTCCGCTGCGAGATCACCACCTACCGTGCCGACGCCTACGACCGGGTGAGTCGCAGGCCCGAGGTGACCTACGGCGAGAGCCTCGAAGACGACCTGGTCCGGCGCGACTTCACCGTCAACGCGATGGCGGTGTCGCTGCCGGAACACGAGTTCGTCGACCCGTACGACGGCCTGGCCGACCTCGCGGCCCGCCGGCTGCGCACGCCGCGGACCCCGCAGGAGTCCTTCGCCGACGACCCGCTGCGGATGATGCGGGCCGCGCGCTTCGTGGCCCAGATCGGGTTCTCCGTCGACGACGGCGTGGTCGACGCCATGACGGCGATGGCCGGCGAGATCGGCCGGATCTCGGCCGAGCGGGTCCGCGACGAGCTGGTCAAGCTGATCTGTGGCCGCGACCCTCGGCTCGGGCTGCACCTGGTGGTGCGCACCGGGCTGGCCGATGTCGTGCTGCCGGAGCTGCCGGCGCTACGGATGGAGATCGACGAGCACCACCAGCACAAGGACGTCTACGCCCACACGCTGACCGTGCTCGACCAGGCGATCGAGCTGGAGGGGCCCGAAGGGCCCGATCTGATCCTGCGGCTGGCCGCGCTCATGCACGACATCGGCAAGCCGGCGACCCGGCGCAAGGAGCCGGCCGGCGGCGTCTCCTTCCACCACCACGAGGCCGTCGGCGCCAAGCTGACCCGCAAGCGGCTGACCGCCCTGCGCTTCCCCCGCGACGTGGTCGACCCGGTCACCAAGCTGGTCTACCTGCACCTGCGGTTCCACGGGTACGGCTCCGGTGAGTGGACCGACTCCGCCGTACGGCGGTATGTCACCGACGCCGGTGATCTGCTGGACCGCCTGCACAAGCTGGTCCGCGCCGACTCCACGACCCGCAACCGGCGACGGGCGGCGACGCTGTCGCGGTCGTACGACTCCCTGGAGGAGCGGATCGCCGCGTTGCGGGCCAAGGAGGAGCTCGACGCGATCCGACCGGACCTCGACGGTACGCAGATCATGGCGCTGCTGGGTATCGAGCCGGGGCCGCTGGTCGGCACGGCCCACAAGCATCTGCTGGCCCTGCGGATGGAGCACGGACCGCTGGGTCAGGAGCGGGCCACCGAGGAGCTGCTGGCCTGGGCCCGTGAAAACGGCGTCATCGACTGACTGCCGGGCGCCGACTCTCACGGATCGCCAGGACGGCGAGGGAGACGATCAGAACGGCCAGCATTATCAGGGCAGCGTGCGTCTCATGCCGGGGCTTCTTCCGCGGGCACCGGATCGGTCTGGGCGAGGCGTACCGTACGCCAGGCATAGACCGACGCCGTGACCGCGTAGCCGACGGCGATGAAGACGAGGACGGCGTAGGACTTGCCGCTGGACGGGAGGGTGAGCGCACCGAATGCCGCCGCCGACACGAACGACACGTTGAACAAGATGTCGTAGAAGGAGAACACCCGACCGCGGTAGGCGTCGTCGATCGACTCCTGGACGACAGCGTCCACGGTGATCTTGCTGCCCTGGGCGACGATGCCGAGGAAGAAGGCGGCGCCGATGAAGGCCAGGTTGCGGTAGGGCACGCCGAGCACGATCTCGATCACCGCCGCCGCCCCGAACAGCCCGACGATCCAGCGCTCCTCGCCCAGCCGCCGGGTGGCCACCGGCGTGATCAGGGCCGCCGCGAGGTAGCCGATCCCGGAGGCGAGCAGCACGGCAGCCAGCCCGGCCAGGCCTGTGTCGCCGTTCACCAGGGTGTCCGTACCTCCTCCGGGGAAGTAGTTGCGGTATAGCAGCACGGTCGAGATCGTCGAGATGCCGTAGAAGAAGCGATGGGCCGTGATCGCGATCAGGGCGTGGCCGGCGCGGCGGTGCGCCCAGACGTGTCGAGCCCCGGCGGTGATGTCGCGCAGCACGTCGCGTACGCCCTGGCGCGGCCCGACACCCTCGCGATCGGGGCCCAGGAGGCGGCTGTCCATCGACGTGGCGCACAGCGAGGAGGCCAGATAAAACGTCGCGCCGGTGAACATCACGATCGCGATGCCCGCGTTGTCCTGCCCCGCCACACTGCGCACGCCGAGACCGATGGCGCCGCCGGCCACCGCGGCCAGCGTGCCCGAGGACGTGGTCAGGGAGTTGCCCATGACGAGCAACTCGTACGGCACGACGTGGGGCAATGCGGCCGACAGCGCCGCAAGGAAGAACCGGTTGACCGACAGCACCGCGAGCGTGACGACGAAGAAGACCTTGCCGGTCGATCCGCCCACGATCAGCAGGGCGACGCAGACGACCATGGCCGCCCGGATCAGGTTGGCGACCAGCAGGATCCGCTGCCGCCGCCACCGGTCGATGAAGACCCCGGCGAAGGGGCCTACGAGAGAGTACGGCAACAGCAGTGTCGCGAAGAGAGCCGCGGTCCGACCGGCCGTCGCCTGGCGCTCGGGGGAGAAGAGGACGTAGGAGGCCAGGGCGAGCTGGAACACACCGTCACCGGTCTGCGAGCTGAGGCGTACCGCGAACAGCCGACGGAATCGGGAGGACCGCAGCACGGTGGACAGGTCACCGGCGAAGGACACCGCTCAAGCCTAGGTGAGTGAGCATCGAGCGAA
>QHCA01000273.1:32123-33517 GCA_003244095.1 Pseudonocardiales bacterium
GAGGAGCGGAGCGAACTGACGGTTGGTGAGTGATCCGGCTAACCTGGGGGTGATGACGACGAGCCCACCCACCCGCGCGGCGCTGCGTCAGCATCTGGTGGACTCGCGAATCGCCGGCAACGTGGCCACCACCCGGCAGAACAACCTGGAGAACTTCGGCCGGATGGCGCGGCGCGAGCCGGCCTACCTGTTCGGACTGTCGCCGGCGGGGCGGTGGTCCTTCGAGGACGTCTTCGACGTCATGGTCGCGCGCTGCGGCGTCGACCCGGACCCCGAGCACCGGGCCGGCCAGGACACCATCGACCCCGACCTGACTGTCGACCGGCTCGAGGCCATGGCCGCGCGGATCGGGGTCGCCGCGGCGCGGCAGGAGCGGGTACTCGTGTGCACCGGGCACCCGCACGGGCTGCGTTCGGTGCACGGTGCCGTCGTCTCCGCGCTGGCGGCCGCCGGCGTCACACTGCTCTCGCCGGCTGAGGGGTGGCGGCATCCCGCGCACGGCCCGCACGGCAACGACAACCACGTGCTGCGTTACGTCGACGGGATCGGCGTGCTCTCCGGCAAGGTCGGCCTGCACCACACCCACTCACCCGAGCCGATGCGGGCGATCCTCGCGGCACTGGCTGCGGCGGGTGAGCCACCCCCGGACCTGGTGGTGGCCGACCACGGGTGGGCCGGTGCGGCCGGGCAGGCGGGGGTCGACTCGGTCGGGTACGCCGACTGCAACGACCCGGCGCTGTTCGTCGGCGAGGCCGAGGCAAAGGTGCTGGTCACCGTCCCGCTCGACGACAACGTCAGCCCGCACCTCTACGACCCGATGATCGCCTACCTGCTCGCCTGCGCCGGCCTGGTCACCGCCTAGCGAGTCCGGCTCGCGGCGGCACCCCGAGCTCGCCGGCGGGTCACGCCCCGGGGAGCGACCCGCCGAAGCACACCCCGCTACGGCGTGGGGACCGCCGTCTCGACGGTGCCGTCCACGTCGCCGCGGATGAAGGCCTCCACTGCCTCGCGGGCCTCGTCGTCGCTGTACTGCTCCGGCGGGGACTTCATGAAGTACGACGCCGCCGACAGGATCGGCCCGCCGAGCCCGCGGTCCTTGGCGATCTTGGCGGCCCGAACGGCGTCGATGATCACGCCGGCGGAGTTGGGCGAGTCCCACACCTCGAGCTTGTACTCCAGGCTCAGCGGCACGTCACCGAAGGCGCGGCCCTCGAGCCGGACGTAGGCCCACTTGCGGTCATCGAGCCACGGCACGTAGTCCGACGGGCCGATGTGCACGTTGTCCTTGCCCATGTCGCGGTCCACCTGCGAGGTCACCGACTGGGTCTTGGAGATCTTCTTCGACTCCAGGCGCTCGCGCTCGAGCATGTTCATGAAGTCCATGTTGCCGCCGA
>QHCA01000274.1 GCA_003244095.1 Pseudonocardiales bacterium
GCGCCAGACAGACAGGTGTACGTGGCCGCCGTTGCCCACGGTCCCGGGCACGACCGAGGGTGCGAACGACGGCCGTACCCCGTGCTCGGCGGACACCGCCCGGATCGTCTGCCGGACGAGCACACTGCGGTCGGCCGCGGCCACCGGATCGGCCGCACCCACCGACACCTCGAACTGGCCGGCTGCGTACTCCGGGTGCAACTGGTCGACGTCGACGTCCTCCTTCTCCAGGGCCGTGAGGATGTCGCGCGCGTAGTCGCTCAGCTCGACCAGCCGGGTCATGCCGTACGCCGAGCCGCTGCAGGCGGGCACGAAGTCGTCGGTGCCCGTCTTGCCGACACACCACTCGATCTCGAAGGCCATCTGCACGGTCAGGCCCGCATCGGCGGCACGCTCGATCATCGTGCGGGCGAAGGTGCGCTGGCAGGCGGCGTACGGCTCGTCGTCCTGGGTCCGGCGGTCGACCGGCGCCCAGGCCCACCCGGGCTGGCCGGCCAGGACGACGATCTGGTCGAGGTCGGGGAACAGCCGCAGGTCGCCGTCGGGACCGCCCATCTCCCCCGTGGTGGTGATGGAGTCGTCGGACAGGAAGGTGTCGAACACCGGGGACATGCCGACGCCGACCTCGGTCGCTCGTGGCAATCGGGCCACCGGGATCGTCTTGATCCGGTTGATGCCCGCCGTCTCGACGTAGGACAGGACGACGCCCTCCACGCCCTGGCGCTGCAGCTTGGCCGCGAGCTCCTTCGCCCGCGTGACATTGCTTGCCCGACTCTTGGCCATCAACGGCCCTCCTCAGCTGGGGTCAGGCCCTCATCTTGCGTCAGGCGGGCTCCGGCGCGGCGGGCCGCCCCTGGCCGGGCCAGGACGATGTACATCCGCAAACACATCAACGTGCACGGCCACAACAGCTTCACTACCCGGCCCGGACCAGCACCACGCACCCTGCGCGAACTTGACAACGACCTCGGACCCAGTTGATTTCTGGCAGGCCGACCGTCTCGACGATCGAGCGCCGCTCGGGGGTGTGGGTGCAGTTCTTTGAGCAGAGCGCATGGGATTTGCACTTGCGCTTCGCGCGCGCTTAGCCTAGCCCGGCGTATCCGCCCAAATCCTCGTCAACACGCGCTGCCGATCGTGGCGCGGCAGCCTGGAGTGCACCGGCGTCGATGAAGATCACGCACAACTTGGCACGTCTGCACCTCGCAGGCAGCGGACAGCATCGACCCGCACTCGGGCGGCGCCTGATCCGACATGCGTCCGCGTTGGTTGCGGTGACGGTGACGGTGACGGTGACGGTGAGCGTGGTCACCGTCATGGCGTCGACCGCTACACCTCCGCACATTACGTCCAAGCGGTCCCCGAAGCCGCACCGCTCAATGCTGACCGCGACAGGTCTACTCGTCGGCGCGTTCTTCCTCGGATCGTTCTCCTTGCAGCACGCACACCAATACGGCGCCCTGCGCGCCGGCCTGTGCTTCCTTCCACCGCGATCGCCACGATCCTGGGCACCCAACTTTCAGGCGAGCTGCTCAGCCACTTCAGCGCACGCATGGTCGCACCCGGCGGCTTCGCCTTCGCTGCTGCGGGCCATGCACTTCCGGCGATCTTCGACAACACCGCCGCGCTCGTGGGGGGCCTCAGTGTCGCCGTGGCCGGGCTCGGCGCGATCTTCGTGACCGCTTTCACCGTCTCGCTCGGCGACGCAGCGGCCGGGGAGGCCGGCCTCCGTTCGGCAGTGGTCAACATTTTCCACGAACTAGGCGGCGCCGCGGGCGTCGCGGTGGCGTCCAGCGCCGCCGGCGCAGTTCTGGGATCCAGCAGTTCGGTGGCCCGCGACTTCTCGCATGCCTTCTCCGACGGAACTATCGCTGTCAGGCGGCGGCATCGCAGCATTCCTGGTGCTACCCGTCCTCAGGGCCGCGGGTTCAGGCATGCCCGGCCACTGAACCCCGGCGTCCCCTCTCAACGCCGCACCGAAAGGATCACCCAATGACCACCGCGACACCTCTGTACACCGGTAGGACTGGCGAGGTCAGCGCCATCCGTCGTCCATCGAGCATGCCGCCGGGGTACATCACGGCGGCCGGCACCCAAGGCCACTTCCTGGCATCGCCGGATGCGCCCAGCCCACGATTCAGCCTCTACCGATGGGACATGAGCGCGACTTCGGGGGGACCCGGGCCGCACTTCCACCGCACCTACGACGAGACGTTCATCGTGATCAGCGGAGTCGTTCGTCTGTACGACGGCAGCCAGTGGTTCGACGCCCCGGCAGGCGACATGCTCCACGTACCCGCCGGGGGCATCCACGGTTTCACCAACGCCTCCGGTGCCCCAACCTCGATGCTGATACTGCTTACCCCCGGCGCAGACCGCGCCGCCTACTTCGCCGAACTCGCCCGCATCGCTCAAGAAGGACGTGAGCTCACGGACGGAGAATGGGACGAGCTCATGGCCAGGCACGACAACATGATGCTCGGCGATCCGTCCTGATCGAGGCGGGTTCATGTGCGGTTCTTCGGGTCGAGAAGTCGACGTACGCTCGGCGACCGGGAGGGTAAGGCAATGCTCCGGACTGCGGGCTCGCCTGCTGGAACTGGTCACTCGGGGGACCGAGGTCGTCCGCGACCATTCGTCTGGTCACGTCGGAGCCGCGGCGACCACCGTCGGCGCGAACGAGGGCCCGGCACGGCGATCCGCTCATAATGCTGGAACGGCGCTAACACAACCGGTCGTGGCGATGATCGAATGTCGATCGGCCGGATGAGCTTGAGCGCCCGTGCGCATCGACGCGGCAGCTCGGTTCGCAGGTTTCAAAAGCAAGGATTCTGAGACGGATCGAACCCACGTTCGCGCGCGTCAGAAGGGTCTTCCCGGCCCGCAAGACTTCGGCAACGCACGAAAAGCAGGCCTGGTCACCGCTGAGGCCGCTCGTCCCGTGTGACCATCCCGTTGCGGGTCAGGCCCGAGGCGGAGATAGGGGTGAAAGGAGAATTGCGGTCACTCTCCGGTGGCGCCGTCGAGGAGCTCACGGGTGGCGTCGGCGTGGCCAGCGTGGCGAGCGGTCTCGTTGACCAGGTGGAGCAGGACCCAGCGCAAGTCAGCTCCGTGTTCCGACCGGCATGGTTGCTCAAGAGGCGTGGCCATCACAGTGGCGTCTGTCGCTGCGGCCCGCTCCCGGTAGGCAGCCAGAGCAAGCTGCACGGTGAGCTCCGGACCGGGCGCAAACTCCGCTTCGCTCCTGCTGGTCTCCTGGCCGAGCATGCCGCCGTCGATCCAGCGCCACTCCACATGGGTCAAATGGTTGACGATGCCGACCAGGCAGATCAGTGCCCGTCTGGTGTCCACCTGGCCTGCTCGTCGCTGAGGCCCTCCACCTTGCGGATCACGGCACCGCGCAGGAACCGCAGCCAGCGCAAGAACAGCTCTCGCTCGTCACGGGTACCACGAGGAAAGCCCAGTTCAACGTCGGAGGACACCACCACAACCTACGAGCCGGTGGGCAGAGGGATCGACATCTGGGACAACCGTCACGGGCTACCAGCGTGTGTTCGTGCCTCCACAAGCTCAGGTCCTTCCTGCGGGCGTCACCAGGCGGGGCGTAGTCGGCCGGGCACCGCGATCTGGTTTAGCCCGTCCCGCATCTCGGCGAACCGCTGTGGGGATAGCTGCTGTTTCCACCGCTGAACTACGTCGTTGGCGGCTTGCTCGGCGGCGGTCGTGCAGGCCCGGCCACGTTCTGTGAGGACGAGCAGCTTGGCGCGGCCATCGCGGGGATCGGCCTCGCGCGTGAGGTAGCCGCGCTGGAGGAGGTGGTCGACCAGTTGGGCCGCGGCCTGTTTGGTGATTCCGAGGTGTGCGGCAAGGTCCGCGGTCGTCGCCTGAGTTCCGCTGATCCGGGCAAAGGCGAAGCCGTGTACAGGTCGCACGTCGTCGAACCCGCGCCGCGCGAGTCCCTCTTGGATGCCGTCGACAAGCTG
Source organism: Pseudonocardiales bacterium (assembly GCA_003244095.1). GTDB lineage: Bacteria > Actinomycetota > Actinomycetes > Mycobacteriales > QHCA01 > QHCA01. Next base: position 3,984 of record QHCA01000274.1, read on the forward strand.
GGTGGCGACTCGCAGCACGGCCGCCGCAGTCATCGGGCCGTCTGCGCTCACGGGTCCATATTGACAGACAAGACAAGTATCCTGACTATATAGTCAGTCTTCTTGTCCATCGTGAGGAGTTCGGAATGCCAGTGATCCACCCCGGCGACGCGGAGGCCTTCGAGACGCACGGCAGCCGATTCCTGTCCTACGTGAGCCCCTCACGCGGCAGTAGGCAGCTGTGCGCCTGGCAGCTCACGGTCCCGGCCGGCCTACGAGGTGTGGCTCATCGGCCCTCCCGCGAAGAGGTTCTGCTCGTCTTGTCGGGCGAGTTCCACGTGTCGCTCGACGGCCTGACTACGGCACTGCAGCCCGGCGACGTCGCGCTCATACCCGCCGGCAGCGACCTGCGCGTCGACGCAGGACCTGATGGAGCCACCGCCTGGGTTACCACCACGCCCGGGCTGGAGGCGGTCACTGCCGACGGCACCAAGATCGCCCCACCCTGGGCCCAATAACGCGGCCCCACAGCAGGATCCCATCCGGGCAGCCGCCCGGTGATCGGGCGCCTTAGGGCTGACCTTGATCAGGTTCGCGTTCGCGCCGATGGACGCCTCGGACGGTGTCGTCGGCGGTTCCTCTTGCGGACGGCCTGCGAGCGACGGCTAGACGTGCCCCGTCCGCAATGCCCTGGCGACGTCGGGGCGGGAGTTGGATTCGGCGATGCGAGCCGCGGCTTCCCAGTCGTACGCGACAGCCTCGAAGCTGACGTCCCAGATCCCCGACGAGTCGTCCACGACGGCGTAGCGGGCGTGTGGGCTCCCGGCTTCCATGACGTGCGGGTAGGGCAGATGGCCGACATATGCCGGCCATCCGACACTGCCTGGGTTGACCACTAGCGCTCCGGTCGAAAGTCGAAGCGAGCGTTGCAAATGGGTGTGCCCGCACAGCAGTAGCGGCCGCGAAAGCTCCGAACCCAGACGATCGACAACCTCCTGCTCGGTCGCTGCCCGCGCTCCGGTCGGCCCGACCGTGTCCAGAAGATACGTCAGGTCGTTGGTCGGCGATCCGTGGAAGGCGAGCACCTCGGGGGTGATCTCCAAGATCAGCGGTAGGGACGCCAGCCACGCTCGATGCTCGTCGGAGATGGACTCGTGAGCGAGACGATCGGATCTGCTGAGGCGATCGGACGGTGTTTCGAGTAGCTGCCGCTCGTGATTCCCACGAACCGACGGCAGGTCCAAGGCCATGAGACGCGCAGCCGTCTCGCGGGGCTGCACACCGCCGGAGAGAATATCGCCTAGGTTCACCGTTACCTCGACGTGGTGATCGGCGATGTCGGACAGCACGGCATCCAGGGCCAGGAGGTTACCGTGGACATCAGAGATCACAGCGACACGCATCCGACGATCGTATTTGCCCGCTGCCAGCGCGTTTCGGGTGCCGATGGTCGTCCGGACGGGATCCCCCATCGAGATCAATAAATCTCGGCCTGACCGCACGGCTGCTGTGGCAGACTCGTGGTCGACCGTTCGAGTTGGAAGGAGGTGCGACGTTCCGTGTCGATGACCGTTTCCGCGCCTCCTGGCGTCTGCTGACCTGAGGGCAGCTTGCCCGGTGGCGCCACCTGTGAGAGGTGGCCTCGTGGCCGTAGACAACGAAATCCAGCTCGACCGACTCGCTCGTTCGTTCGCCGCGGTCGGCGAGCTGATCGATGCGATCCAGCCCGACCAGTGGTCCGCGCCGACTCAGTGCATGGACTGGACCGTGCACCGGCTCGTCGAGCATCTGGTCGGCAAGAAT
>QHCA01000275.1 GCA_003244095.1 Pseudonocardiales bacterium
ATCCACAGCATCGAGGCGCGCCATGCCGCGACGCTGAACCTGCTGCTCAAAAAGAGCCCGACGCCGCACGGCGCCTTTGCCAAGCCAGCAAGCATGTCCTACGTTCTCAAGGCCGTCAAACCGTTCATCGCCTAGATGGTTGATTCCGCGGCCGCGTGGGGGCCGGATTCCGGCACGCGGGGTCGTGGAATCAACCATCTAGTGGCGGGGAGCCCCGGCGAGGTCCATCGAGCCACCTGTGGGGTCACCCGGGCCGCGCTCGGGGCCCGGGTCAGGAGAGCGCCGCGAGCTCAGCTTCCGTGAGCATCCGCTTGCCCCGGGTCGTCGGGTCCCACGCGACCAGGACGGTCGTTCCCGACGCGGCGAGGATGCCGTCGGGCAGCCTGATCTCGTGCTCGAGATGGAGGCTCGACTTCCCGACCCGCGCAACGCGCGCGGTCACTTTCACCTCTCCGTGGTCCTTGCGCACCTCGTGGCGATAGTCGAGATCGACGTGAGCGACGACGTAAGCGCCGTGCTCCCGATCGCCCCCAACTCGATGGGCGATCTGGGTGATCAGGGCCGCGCGACCCTCTTCCAGCAGCTCGTGATACACGGACTGGTTGAGGTGCCCGAGCATGTCCATGTCGCGCCACCGCAGCTGGACCTGCAGGCTGTGTTGGAGGCCGGACGACACGGCGGTGGAGTCTAGGCGGCCAGGATCGCCTACCGTCTGAACCTGCGATGGCAAAAGATGCTCGTGTTGTCCGTGGTGCCCGGCCGGCTCACTCACCTTCACTATCGGTGCGGCTCGGCATCTCGTGGCTCACCAACGCCTTGGTGCTGGCGATCGTCGCGGCTGTTCTCTCCGGGGTCGAGGTCAGGAACGCCGGCTCCCTGCTGGTGGCGGCCGCGGTCTTCGGGGTGCTCAACACGGTGCTCAAGCCGGTGCTCAGAGTGATCACGTTTCCGCTGGCGATTCTCACGCTCGGAGTCGCCTGGTTCCTGGTCGCGCTACTCATGCTCGTGCTGACGCGTGACATCGTCAGCGGCTTTTACATCTACGGCTTTGGGACCCTGATCGACGCGACGATCATCGTCTGGCTCGTCAATGTCGTGCTGGACCACGCTCCGGGTCGGTGGCAGCCATCCAAAAGATGATCCTCGCCGGGGCCGTGATCGCCGCGCTCAGCCTCGCGGGGTGCGGCGCAGCGAGCAGCGTCGGCACGACCGCCGCCGGCCGTGGTGCGAACGGCACCGGCAGCAGCACGGTCCCCGGCGCGACGCCCCAGGCCCGACCCCAGGCGATCGAGCCGACCGCGGGCCAGCAGGCGGTGGCCGTCGCCGCGGCGGACCCGGTCGGCGACGTACACGCCCACGCGCCGTCGCTCGCTGACGTCAAGCACCAGCTGCGCCTGGAGCTGATTGCGGCCCCAGTGACCAACGCGACCTATATCGACCCCCTGCGCTACGTCACGCGTTGGGAGCGCACCGACCAGGGCGTGGACGCGCAGATGCCGGTGGGCGCCCCGATCCTCGCGCCCAGCGCGGTCAAGGTGCTCGCCATCATCCCGAACTGGTATGCCGGTCAGCCGCTGGTCTACTTCGAACTGCTCAACGGCCCCGACGCCGGCCGGGTGCAGTTCGTCGCCGAGCAGATCACCGGCATCGCGCCTCCCGGCAGCATTCTGCAACAGGGACAGACGATCGCCCGCTTTGCCGCGTCGGGGACGGCCATCGAGTACGGCTGGTCGACGTTGAATGGTGTGACCCTGGCCAGAGCGACGACGGGCTACAGCGAAGGTCAGGCCACCCCGGCCGGACGTTCCATCCGTGCCTGGCTGAACGCTCTGGGCGCCAACGCGGGCAACGGCTGAGCTCGCCCCCCGCAGCTGGCGCTCGCGGCTCCGTACTTGTCGTTGATCACGTTGCGCTTGACTTTCAACGTCGGCGTCAGCTCCCCGGTTTCCTGGGACAGGTCGTGGTCGGGAATGAAGAACTTCTTGACCTGCTCGACGGGCGCGTACTTGGCGTTGGCGCGGTCGAGCTCAGCCTGG
>QHCA01000276.1 GCA_003244095.1 Pseudonocardiales bacterium
TTCTCCATGCCCGGGATGATGGAGACCGTCCTCAACATCGGCCTCAACGACTCCTCGGTGCAGGGCCTGGCCAAGCAGGCCGGCAGCGAGCGGTTCGCTTGGGACTCCTACCGCCGGCTGATCCAGATGTTCGGCAAGACCGTGCTCGGCGTCGACGGCGAGCACTTCGAAGAGGTCATGGACGAGGCCAAGAAGGCCCGCGACACCAAGAACGACCTCGACCTCGACGAGGGGGCGCTGCGCGAGATCGTCGAGGGGTTCAAGGGCATCGTCCGCGAGCACGGCGGCCGGGAGTTCCCGACCGATCCGCGCGAGCAGATGGACCTCGCCGTGCAGGCCGTCTTCAACTCCTGGAACGCGCCCCGCGCCATCCTCTACCGCCGGCAGGAGCGGATCCCGGCCGATCTCGGTACGGCGGTCAACGTCCAGTCGATGGTGTTCGGCAACCTGGGCATGGACTCCGGTACGGGGGTCGCCTTCACCCGCGACCCGGGCACCGGCCACCAGGGCATCTACGGCGACTACCTGGAGAACGCCCAGGGCGAGGACGTCGTCGCCGGCATCCGCAACACCCTCGCGCTGCAGGACCTGGAGAACCTCGACAAGTCGTCGTACGACCAGCTGCTCGAGATCATGGCCACGCTGGAGGGGCACTACCGGGATCTGTGCGACATCGAGTTCACCATCGAGCGCGGCAAGCTGTGGATGCTGCAGACCCGGGTGGGCAAGCGCACCGCCGCCGCCGCCTTCGTGATCGCCGCCCAGCTGGTCGACGAGGGCGTCATCGACATGGACGAGGCGCTGCTGCGGGTCACCGGCGCGCAGCTGGCACAGCTGATGTTCCCGACGTTCGACGAGGGCGCCGACAAGCAGCGGATCGGCAAGGGCATGAACGCCTCACCCGGCGCCGCGGTGGGCAAGGCGGTGTTCAGCTCCGAGCGGGCCGAGCTGGCCGCCGCCCGCGGCGAGCAGGTGATTCTGGTACGGAGAGAGACGACGCCAGACGACCTCGGCGGCATGATCGCGGCGCAGGGGATCCTGACCAGCCGCGGCGGTAAGACCTCGCACGCCGCCGTGGTGGCCCGGGGTATGGGCAAGACCTGCGTGTGCGGCGCCGAGGAGCTCGAGGTCGATCTGCGCGGCAACAAGTTCACCGCGCCGGGCGGCGTGGTCGTCAACGAGGGCGACGTCATCTCCATCGACGGCACCAGCGGTGTCGTCTACCTCGGCGAGGTGGCCGTGCAGCCCTCTCCGGTGGTGCAGTACTTCGAGGGTGAGCTCAAGCCGGACGCCGACGAGCTGGTCGCGGCGGTGCACCGGATCGTCGCCCACGCCGACGAGGCGCGGCGGCTGCACGTCCGCGCCAACTCCGACACCCCGGAGGACTCAGAGCGGGCCCGCCGCTTCGGTGCCGAGGGGATCGGCCTGTGCCGGACCGAGCACATGTTCCTCGGCGACCGCCGCCAGCTGGTCGAGACGCTGATCCTGGCCGAGACCGACTCCGAGCGGCAGTCCGCGCTCGACGCGCTGGAGCCGCTGCAGCGCGACGACTTCGTCGGCATCTTCTCGGCGATGGACGGCCTGCCGGTTACTGTCCGCCTGCTCGACCCGCCGCTGCACGAGTTCCTCCCCTCGTACGAGGAGCTGTCGGTCGAGGTGGCCGTGGCAGAGGCCAAAGGTGAGGACGTGCCCGACCGGCGCAAGCTGCTCGACGCCGTCCGCCGCCTGCACGAGCAGAACCCCATGCTGGGCCTGCGCGGGGTGCGGCTCGGCCTGGTCGTGCCCGGCCTGTTCGCGATGCAGGTACGCGCGATCGCCGAGGCCGCGGCCTCGCAGGCCAAGAAGCTGGCCGACCCGCGGCCGGAGATCATGATCCCGCTGGTCGGCGCCGTCCAGGAGCTGGAGATCATCCGCGACGAGGCGCTGCAGGTGCTGCAGGAGGTTGCCGAGGACACCGGGATCAACGTGCCGGCCCTGATCGGGACGATGATCGAGGTGCCGCGGGCGGCACTGACCGCAGGACAGATCGCCGAGGCTGCCGAATTCTTCTCGTTCGGCACCAACGACCTGACCCAGATGGGCTGGGGCTTCTCGCGCGACGACGTCGAGGCGGCGTTCTTCTCCAAGTACCTGGAGTTGGGCATCTTCGGCGTCTCGCCGTTCGAGTCCCTCGACCGCGACGGCATCGGCCGGCTGGTGTCGATCGCGGTCGAGGAGGGGCGGGCCGCGCGGCCCGACATCCACATCGGCGTCTGCGGTGAGCACGGCGGCGACCCGGACTCGATCCACTTCTTCCACGAGGCCGGGCTGGACTACGTGTCCTGCTCGCCGTTCCGAGTGCCGGTGGCGCGACTGGAGGCCGGCCGGGCCGCGGTCGAGACGGGTGGCTCGGACACCCGGTGAAATGGGTACGCCGCGTCCTGGTCGGAGCAGTCGGCGTGGTAGTGCTGGTGGTCGGCGTGACCGCCTTTCACGTGTGGTCGGTCGCCCGCCAGGACCATCGTGGGAAGGTCGACGCGATCGTCGTCCTGGGTGCGTCGCAGTTCGACGGCCGGCCGTCGTCGATCTTCGGCAACCGGCTCGACCACGCCGCCCGGCTGCTCAAGGCCGGTGTCGCGCCGCGGATCATCACCGTCGGCGGCGGCCTGTCGGGTGACCGGTTCACCGAGGCGGCGGCCGGCAAGCGCTACCTGGAGAAGTACGGGCAGCCGCCGGACAAGGTGTTCGCCGTCGAGGTGGGGCACGACACGTTGCAGAGCCTGAAGTCACTGGCGCCGTTCATGAAGTCACACGGCTGGCACACCGCGGTGCTCGTCACCGATCCGTGGCACGAGGCCCGCTCGCGGCGGATGGCCCGGGACCAGGGGATCAAGGCGACCACCTCGCCGTCGCGCAGCGGCCCGGCGGTGGCCACCCGGGCGACGCAGGCCCGCTACATCGCCCGGGAGACAGCCGCGTACCTCTACTACGAGATCTTCCGCCGCAGCGCCGACTTCCAGGCCCCGGCCGCCTAGGCATACTCAGAACGTGTCGACGTACGACGAACACTCGAGAGCACGGCGCCATGCGGAGCCGGTCAAGGCGGCACGGGCCCGGCGCAGCGAGTTCCAGCGCGACCGGGCGCGGGTGCTGCACTCGGCCGCCCTGCGCCGCCTGGCCGGCAAGACACAGGTGGTGGTCGCCGGCGAGGACGACTTCCCGCGTACCCGGCTCACGCATTCCCTGGAGTGCGCACAGATCGGCCGGGAGCTGGGGGAGGCGCTGGGCTGCGACCCCGACCTGGTCGACGCCGCCTGCCTGGCCCACGACATCGGCCACCCACCGTACGGCCACAACGGCGAGACCGCCCTCGACGAGGTTGCCCAGGCCTGCGGCGGCTTCGAGGGCAACGCGCAGACGTTGCGGATCCTGACCCGGCTCGAGGCCAAGGTGCTCGACGGCGAAGGCAACGGTGCCGGCCTCAACCTGACCAGGGCCACGCTCGATGCGGCCACGAAGTACCCCTGGCCACGCGGCGACGACGACACGAAGTACGGCGCCTACGCCGAGGACCTGCCCGCCTTCGACTGGATCCGCGAGGGCGCCCCAGCGCGGGCCCGGTGCCTGGAGGCCCAGGTGATGGACTGGGCCGACGACGTCGCGTACTCCGTCCATGACGTCGAGGACGGCATCCACGCGGGGCACGTGCTGCCGGGGGCGCTGGCCGACGCCGACGAGCGAAGCGCGGTCTGCCGTACGGCCCGCGACTGGGGCTACACCGACGAGTCCGCAGGCGACCTGGCCGCCGCCTTCGATGGCCTGCTCGCCCTGCCGGCAGTCGTGACGTTGCCCGCCTACGACGGCAGCGTCCGCGCCCAGGCGGCCCTCAAGCGGCTGACCAGCGAGCTGACCGGGCGGTTCGTCTCGGCGGCGATCGAGGCCACCCGAGAGAAGTACGGCGACGAGGCCCTGACCCGATACGACGCCGACCTGGTCGTGCCGGCCGCCGTACGCACCGAATGCGCCCTCCTCAAGGGCCTGGCCGCGCACTACGTCATGAACCGCGACGGTGCACGGGAGATGCACGATCGCCAGCGAGAGATCATCAACGAGCTGGCCGCCGCCCTGGCGGACCGGGCGCCGGATGCGCTCGACACCGCGCTGCGGCCGGCCTGGCACGAGGCCACCGACGACGCCGGCCGGCTCAGGGCCGTCGTCGACCAGGTGGCCAGGCTTACCGACGCCTCGGTCCTGGACTGGCATCGGCGCCTCGTCGTGTCCCGCACATAGACTCGGCTCCGTGGCGGGGCGCATCAAGGACGAGGACATCGCGGCGGTCCGCGAGCGGGCGCACATCGTCGACGTCGTCTCCGAGCACGTCGCGCTGCGCAACGCCGGCGGCGGCAGCATGAAAGGGCTGTGCCCGTTCCACGACGAGAAGAGCCCGTCGTTCAACGTCAGCCCGGCTCGCAACGTCTTCCACTGCTTCGGTTGCGGCGTCGGCGGCGACGTCATCAAGTTCGTCATGGACGTCGAGCACCTGCCCTTCGCCGAGGCCGTCGAGCGGTTGGCGGAGAAGGCCGGCGTGCAGTTGCGCTACGAGGAGGGCGGCCCGGCAACGAGCCGCCCGGCCGGCCAGCGGTCACGGCTCGTCGCCGCCTCGGTGGCCGCCGCGGCGTTCTACGCCGAGCAACTTGGGTCGGCTGAGGCGCTGCCGGCGCGAGAGTTCTTGAACGTACGGGGATTTGATCAGGAGGTGGTGCAGCGGTTCGGCTGCGGGTTCGCCCCTCCCGGCTGGGACGACCTGTCCAAACATCTGCTCGCCAAAGGGTTTTCGCGGGAGGAGCTGGTGACGGCGGGACTGTCGCGCGACTCGCGCAACGGCAACCTGATCGACCGGTTCCGTCGCCGCCTGCTCTGGCCGATCAAGGACATCACCGGCGACGTGGTCGGTTTCGGCGCGCGCAAGATCTTCGACGACGACGACGGGCCGAAGTACCTCAACACCCCCGAGACGCCGATCTACAAGAAGAGCCACATGCTCTACGGCGTCGACCTGGCCAAGCGCGACATCGCCCGCAGCCACCAGGCGGTCGTGGTCGAGGGCTACACCGACGTGATGGCCTGCCACCTGTCCGG
>QHCA01000277.1 GCA_003244095.1 Pseudonocardiales bacterium
CACAAAGGTTGACAGGTTCCGGAATCCCGGAGCAAGTCACGGGTCCGCTTCAACTAGACCGACGCCGGCCGGGCAAGCGCGCGCTCGCAGACGGTCGGCTCGATGAACTACATCATCACAATCGAGGATTTGCTTACCCGGGCCGTCCCGCGCCGCGTGGCGCCTGCGCAGCGCCGAATATCTGCCCTGGAGAGCTCTGTCCGTGGCCATGGAAAAGTCCCCGGTAGTGGCCAAGTCGAGGTCCTCGCTGGTGGCCAAGTGAAAGTCCTCACTTTTCGTTCGTCGTGTTGGCCGGGAGTGTGAGGCCTGGGCGGTGACGGTGGCGGTGTCTGCCAGTCACCGCACCGCCCAGGGAGCTTCCATTGAAGTCTGCGAGGGAACGTGTGGACATCATTTCCGCCTACCGCGAGGTGGGCACTTATCGTGGGGCTGCTGCGATCGGCGGTACCACACCGAAGACGGTGAAGCGGGTGATCGCCGGGCACGAGTCGGTGGGGGGTGTGCCGGTGCGGGTTCGCGACCCGTTCGCCCTGCCTCACGCTCACGCCGACTCCGTCAGGCCGTCGGCACGGCCAACTGCTGTGAGCAGCACCGTCTTACCCAACGTCGCGCGCGCCTCGATCGCGGCGTGCGCCTGCGCCGCGTCGGTCAGTGCGTAGGTCGGCCCGACGTTCGGGCGGATCTCGCCCCGTTGCGCGGCGGCGAAAGCATCAGCGCTCAGTCGCGCGACGCCGTCCGGGTCGAACTGTGCCGCCTCGATACTGGTGACGACGGCGCCGAGTTGCCCCGCGGCCGCCTCCTCGATCGAGGCGAAACTGCCGCTCGGTGCGCCATGTGCAGAGAAGTGGCCACCCGGTGCGAGCAGCTCGAACGATGCGGTGCCCAGATCACCACCGACGCCGTCGAAGACTACGGCGAATCGGCCCGGGTCGCCGAGCACCGCGGCGGCGTCCCCGCGCCACGACGGCGTCGAGTAGTCGACAGCCTCGCGCGCGCCACGGTCCCGCGCGGCCTGCAGCTTCGCCTCGCCCCGGGCAGCGGCCACGACCACAGCGCCCCGCGCCGCGGCCAATTGGATCAGCAGGTCACCGAGCCCGCCCGCCGCGCCGAGCACCAACACCTGATCGCCTCGCTGCACCGGGACCGTCTCCAGCAGCCCGAGCGCGGTGCGCCCGTCGTGCAGCAGCGCCGCCGCAGCAACCGCGTCTACGCCGTCGGGCACGGTGATGAGTCGTGCCGTATTGGCGACCGCGCGCTCGACGTATCCACCGGTCTGCCCGGTGTCGACCGCTACGACATGCCCGAGCAGGTCTTGGCCGAGATCGGGGCCCAGCTCGACCACCCGTCCGACGTAGCCCGCCCCAGGGATGTAGGGCGGCTGGACGCCGAACAGACACCTCTCCCAGCCCGAGCGGATCTGCACATCCAGGTGCAGCACCGGCACGGCAAGCACCTCGATCAGCACCTCACCTGACGCCGGGCGCGGACCCGCGATCGTCTCGACCGCCAGCACGTCCGGCGCACCGAACGCCTGGGCCCGGACTACCTGCATCGTCTCTTTCGCGTTTGCGGTGGTCACCCGATCGACGGTAGAACTTCGCCTAATGTCGAAGTCAACCGCATCCTCTCGCGGTCGCCACACTCACGAAGGAGGCGCGGATGTCCTCGACCGTTGGTGAAGTTGCCCGCGAAGCCGGCGTCAGCCCACACACCGTCCGCTTCTACGAGCAGCACGGGCTCATCGCCGCCGAGCGGACACCGGGCAACCAGCGACGCTTCGACGCCGACACGGCATGTCGGATCAAAGTCGCCCGCGTCGCGCAGCGCATCGGACTCACCGTCGCCGACGTGCGCGCAGTGCTCGACACCCTGCCGCCGGCCCCGACGGTGGACGACTGGCATCGCCTCGAAGACGCGCTCGCCGCAGAAGCCGAACGGCGCATCGGCGAACTACGGGCAGTGCTCGCCGACATCAGGTCCGACCAGAAACTCTGCGCGCAATGAACGACCACACCCCAGTGTCACGACTCTGCCGACCGGCCACAGAGCGAACGCCGGTGCCGAACGACGTAACCGCTAGCAGATCGCTGAGCGGGGATCGTCATGACGTCATGACGGCGAGCGAGTCGCCCGCTGGTCGATCCCTACACAGGACGGCGCCGTTCAGTGCGTCAGCCAGTTCCACCAGGGTGCGAAGATGATCTCGGTGAGCCGCTCATAGCCTGCGGTCGAGGGGTGCGAGCCGTCGCCGGCGTTCACTTCCGCCGTCCCGACAGGCGCTGCGATCAGCTGGGCGAACGTGTCGATGTAGGCCACAGCATGGACGGTGCAGACGGCCGCGAACTGATCGTTGAGTACGCGGATGCGCTCGTTCTGACCCTGGTCGGCGATCGGTGCCGGCCCGACGACCAGCACCGGCCATCCGGCCTGTACGGCGCCGGTGAGGATGGCGTCGAGGTTCGCCCGGGACATCTCAGGTTCGGTCCGGGTCCCACCCGGACGGGCGGTGGTGTCGTTGACGCCGAAGGAGAGCACCAGCCTGTTGTCCGGCGCGCCGGGAAACCGCCGTCGCACCTCCCGCTGCCAGCGCGCCCGCACGTCACCGGAAGTGTCCAGCCGGATCCCGAGGTTGTAGCCGGTCAGAACGAGACCACGGGTCTCCGCTCGCGCGGCCAGTCGCCCCACCCAACCCAGATGGGCCGGATCGCCGACGCCGGCGACGAAGGAGTCCCCGAGGAAGCACATCCGGATCTGTTCTGGCATCCTCGATCGCCTTGGTGGCGCAGTCGCTCAATGAGTGGACGGCGGAGTGCGATGTGCCGATCCGCCCCTACGCCGTCTGCTCCGACGCCAGGATGGTCTCGAGGACACCGGGAAAGCGCGCCTGGAGGTCCTCGTCGCGCAGCGCCGTCCAGCGGTGCTTGCCCTCCTCGCGTTGCCGCACTACCCCGGCCTCGCGCAGCACCCGGAAGTGGTGGGTCAACGTGGACGGTGCCACCGTGACCGGGAAGGTGCCGCAGGCCCGCTCGCCGCTCTCGTGCAGGGTGTTGACGATGGTGAGCCGGGTTGGGTCGGCGAGGGCGTGCAGCACGTCGACCAGGCTGAGGTCCTGTACGAGCGGGTGAATCAGAGCCGGGCGCCGGGTCGAAGACATGAGCTTCCTTTCGACATACATCGAACCAACGGGGTAGAGTTCAATGTACGACATTCATCGAAAGGAGGCCGGGATGAGCGAGCAGATCCGGGCTGTCGTGTTCGGGGGTCCGGCCTTGGACACGAGCAGCACTAGAGTGACCGCGGTCGCGTTGCCCGAGCCCGGCAAGGGCGAGCTGTCCATCGACGTGCAGTTCGCCGGCATCAACTTCAAGGATGTCATGGTCAGGCGCGGGGACGGCCCCTACGTGACGTCGTGGCCGTACGTGCCTGGGATCGAGGTCGCCGGCGCTGTACGGGCACTGGGCCCCGGCGTTGACGGGTTCCGGCTGGGCCAGCCGGTGGTCGCGTACATGAACGACGGCGGGCTGGCCGAGGTCGCGGTCGCCAGCGCCGCGCTGACGGTCCCCGTACCAGACGGGCTGGACCTGGCCGCAGCAGCCGCGGCGCCTGGGGCGTTGACGACAGCGGTGCTGCTGCTGGAGCACGGCCGGCTGCGGGCCGGGGACAGTGTGCTGGTGCACTCGGCCGCCGGCGCGGTCGGCCAGGCGGTCGTGCGGCTGGCCCGCCTCGCCGGCGCCGGTCCGGTCCTGGCCGCCGTGGGCAGTCCGAGCCGGGCATCTGCGGCCGAGGCCGCCGGCTACGACAGGGCCTTCGTACGCGAACCTCAGCTCGCGCAGGCCGTTCGGGAGCATCTCGGCGGCTCCGGCGTCGACCTGATCCTCGACCCGCAGGGAACCACGCAGCTGGACGCCGACCTCGACATGGCCGCAGCAGCAGGCAGAGTGGTGCTGTTCGGCAATGCCACCGGCGAGCCGTTCGGACAGCTGCCGCCAGCCGGTCGGCTCTACGCGGGCACCGTGTCGGTGGGCGGCTTCAGTCTGGCCGCGCTGTCGGCGAGGGCGCCGTGGCTCCTCGCAGCCGGTCTGTCCCGCACAGTCGCCCAGCTGGCCGCCGGTGAGCTAGATCCGCGGATCACCATCGTCGACGGACTCGACGCCGCGCCCGCTGCGCAGCAGGCGCTTGCGGAGAGCCGCGCCTCCGGCAAGCAGGTTGTCCGGCTCTAGCACTCTCGGGTCAGGCTGATCCCCCGGCAGACTGCACCGGTGCCGGCAACGACTAGAGCGTGTCTGCCAATGATTCGGGGGTCTGTGCCGGAAGCTGGACGCATGTTGCGTACAGGTGAGGTTTCTGATGAGTTGTGGGCGCTGATCGAGCCGGTGATGCCGGTTTCGAGGGGGCTTCGGGGCCGGCCGTGGA
>QHCA01000278.1 GCA_003244095.1 Pseudonocardiales bacterium
GTCGGAGAAGTCGATCGGCTTGCCTGCGGATTCCATCGGCAGCAGCGCCCCGAGCGCGTCGGGGGTGCGCTTGGCCGCGACGTTGAGCGGGGCGAGGCCGATGTGCAGGTGCTTGGAGTACACGACGATGACCAGGAAGGCCAGGATCACCGCGATCTGGCCGAGGATGAACACCGTCTCGATCACCGAGTTGGCGCCGGTCGACAGGCCGCTGAGCAGCCGGCTGACCCCGTAGGAGGCGAATGCCCAGCGGCTCCTGCCGTACGGGAAATTGCCGGTGTTGACCTGCGCGCCGCGGTAGAGCAGCAGGGTGACCACGACAGCGGCGATCATGCCGAGGATCACCCAGGCGGCGCGGGTATGCGAGCCGTAGAAGCGGCTGGCCCGCTGCCTGCGGGCCGGTGCCTGCCGGATCCGGATGACCGTGAACGTCGCAAGCGCCACCAGCACCGCGACCGCGAAGAAGTCCTCCAGGAAGCCGAGCCAGCGGGCGTGCCCGATCAGCGGGATCGCGAAGTCCTTATCGAACAGCGCCCCGTAGGCCTCCAGGATCGTCGCGGCCAGCACCACGAAGGCCCAGAAGGTGAAGAAGTGCGCGAGGCCGGGCACCGGCCGTTTCAGCAGCTTTCGCTGGCCGAACACCTCGACGACCTGCGCCTGGATCCGCTTGCCGATGCCGTCGAGCCGGCCGCTCGCCGGTTGCCCCGTACGGATCAGCCGGTAGAGCCACCACACCCGTCGGCCGGCCACGGCGAGTGCCGCGGCCGTGAGGAGCACGCCGACCACGATCCGTACCACCACTAGGGCCTCCGGCTGTTGGCGACGGCCCAGCCTACGACGAAGCCCCCAGCCGCCTCCCACGGCTCGTGATCATGCACGCCTGTCGATCCGACACGCCACGAAGCCCGGCAACCGTGCATGATCACGAACGGGTAAGAGGAATGGCGGGGTTAGGGCTTGCCGGCCACGACGATCGGCGGTTCGGACGCGCTGGGCCGGGTGGCCACGAGGACCAGCCGATTGCCTTGCACGTACAGCAGCCTGCCGAAGCTGCTTTCGCTCAGATCGTTGGGGAACTGCACGCCGTCCGAGCGCTTGCCGGTGGCGAGGTCGAAGTGCACGAAACGCGGTGTGTGCTCGAAGCCGCCCCGATCGTAGGCGACCACGTCCTTGTCCTGGATCGAGACGACCTGTAGCTGGCTCTTGGCCCCACCACCGACGGTCCATGTCGGCTGTCCGGTGGACAGGTCGATGCTGACCACCTTGCTCTCCTTACCGCCGAAGTCATCGACGGTCGAGGCGTAGAGCTTCCCGTCCCGGACCGCGAGCGGGTAGCGGAACGCGCCGGTGAGCCGGCTGCTCTCGCTGCGGAAGTTGAGCTCGAGGCCGTCCACGACCGAGGTGATCGTGCGCGCGATCTTGCCCGTGCTGTCGTCGAGTACGAGCAGCTGCGGGTTGCCACCGGCCTGGTGGGACTGCAGGACGGCCGGCCGCACGCTGATCGGGTCGGTGAACAGCTCGTCGCCCTCGGTGGGGGTCAGGTCGTGGTCCCACTGGGTGGCGCCGGTCTGGGCGTTGAGCGCGGTGACGTAACCGGAGTCGCCGTTGCAGCCGACCACGATGAGCGCGCGGTCGCCGGCGGCGAGGGAGTTGCGCGGGTGACACGTGGCGAAGGCGTTCGGGTCCTTGGGCTTGAGAACCAGCCCCCACTTCTTCTCGCCGTCGCTCGTGCGGTAGCCGCGCATGACGTTGGAGGTCTGGATGACGACCACGTCGGTCGCCATCGACACCGAGGTGTACGAGTCGCCGCCGAAGGAGGTGCTCGAGCCGTCGGTCGGCTTGAGGTCGGCCGTCCATAGCGGCTTGCCGGTCGCGGTGTCGACCGCGAGGAGGTGGTCGCAGGCGGCGTCGTACTTCCCCGGCGCGCCGTAGATCAGTGCGCCGACGCCGTTGAGGGTGCTCGGCGCCATCGAGCACACCGAACCCGCGCCCGGGATGGGGACGTTCCACAGCTCCTTGCCGTTGTTGACGTCGTAGGCGTGCAACCCGTCGCCGCCGCCGCGGATCACCGCCTTGTCATCGGTCCACACCCCGGCCAAGATCGGGTGGCCGGCGACCGAGGCCGCGGTGAACGGCGCGTTCCAGAGCACCTTGGTCGCACCCGTGTTCTTCTTGCTGCCCGTCGCGGTGGTGGTGGTGGTCGGGTTGTCCTTCTTCAGGGCGATGACAGCGACGAACACGGCCACGAGGATGAGCACGACCGCGAGTGCGCCGCCGCCGATCCACCAACCGGCCTTGCTCTTCTTCTTCGGCGGCCCGCTCTGGTAGGAGTAGGGCGCGCCGTAGGAGGGCGGCTGGCCGGTCTGGCCCTGCCAGGTCTCCGACTGGCCCTGCCAGGCATCCGACGCATAGCCCGACGGCGGGCCCTGCGGCCCGGGCGGGTAGGCGCTGCCCGGGCTGGCCTGGAACTGGGCGGTCGGCAACTCGTCGGCCGGCGGGTACTGCCCGGGCTCCGGGCTCGACGGGTACTGATTGGGCTGACTGGGCTGGTACGGGGCTTGCGGCGGATACCCGGGCGGGTTCGGGGCGGAGGGGTACTGCCCGGGCGGGTTCGGCCCCGACGGGTACTGGCCGGGCTGGTTGGGCCCGGACGGGTACTGGCTCGGTGGGTACTGGCCGGGTGGGTACTGCCCGGGCTGGTACTGCCCGGGCTGGTTCGGCCCCGACGGATATTGGTCGGGGTACTGACCCGGCGGGTATTGCCCGGGCGGATACGGCGGCTGGTCGTTGCCGTTGCTCATCGAAACCCCCACTGCTGTACGTTCCCGAAGCCGCTGGTCGGGTGGCGGCCGCAGCAGGGTACCTGTTCGCCGGGCAGGTGCGGACCGTCGGGAGGGTGAATTGTCACCATGATGCCGGTCGCCAAGATCAACCGATCCGCTGGTGCACGTAGCTGGACCACTCGGCTTCGAAGGCCGCCACGCTCATGCCGGTCGCCTTCGTGAGCGCCGCACTGCCGCCGCTCTCCGTAGGCGTTTCGTACGCGCTCACCACGAGATCGAAGCAGCGCGCCGAGCCGAACTTGTGCTCGATGAACAGGTAGACGAGCAGGCTGAGCTCATAACTGGCGCCCGCGACGTCGTCGTCGGCACTGCGCAACTGGCCGTCGGTTGGCAGGTGCCCGGTGAAGCCGTTCTTCACGTACGCCGCGAGTGCCGGATCCTGCAGGAAGGGCTGCGCCGACCGGTGCCGGGTCTCCATGAACCGCGCGAAACCCTCGACGATGTAGAGCGGGGTACGGGACCCGCTGCGTGGCCCGACCGTCGCCACCAGGGCGTGCGCCATCTCGTGGGTGAACATGTATCCCGGGTCGTGCCCCGGCTTGTAGAAGCTGGATCCGGTGTAGGAGACGATCCGGCTGCCCATCGCGCGATCGAGCTCACCGTCGGTCTCGGAGTACCCCGGCAGTGACATCGTGTACGCGGCCTCCCACGACGTCCCGGTCCCGTTGCCGTCCCAGTAGCTGTAGAACCGCGTGCGTACGTCCTCGAACGTCACCAGGAAGCCCGGCGCACCGTTCGGCCGGCCGCCCCACGCGGCGAGGTCCTGCCTGGCGGACAACTCGGCGGTCCCGGCCCACTGCCTCGCCAGGCTCGCGGTCACCGGGTTGGCGAGCAGGAGCACGTGGGGTTCGCGGATCACCGTCAACGGCACCTGGTCCCACGGCGCCGGGTAGTAGAGGTACTTGGCGTAGTGCGAGTGGGTCGGCGTGCCGCCCACCGAGGTGACCAGCAGGGCCGCCCCGGGCGCCTTGCGGGTGACCCGCCACCGGTAGCCCTCGAACACCTTGTCGACGTCGACGCCGGTGATCTGATGGACGAACGAGACGTCGACGTCCAGGCTCACCGCCGGCCCGGGATCGACGTCGGCACTCTGGTGCGACAGGCTGAACGACGCGAGGGTCAACGGGATCTTGCGCAGGTTGCCGAACAGCATCCGCTGCGTGGCCACCAGGTCGGTGGCGGCCGGGTCGTAGGCGGTGAGGAACTTGCGCTCGTCACCGCTGCGCAGCGCCTTGCCGTGGTTGTCCAGTAGTGCCTGCAGGTCCGAGTCGGTGACCAAGTCCTGGTCGCCGCGCGCCCCGCCGCCCGGCCCGCCTCGCCCGGACGCGGTCGCGGTCGCGGTGTCGTGCAC
>QHCA01000279.1:0-429 GCA_003244095.1 Pseudonocardiales bacterium
CGTCGAGGCCGTCGAGGCCGTCGAGGCCGTCAAGGCCGTCGATGACGTCGATCTCGGCGTCGTCCATCGGCGGCCCGGGCTCAGGCAGCGCCGACGCCTCCACCAGTGCCTCGGAGTGCGCTCCGCAGCCGTGATCGGCCGCCACGACCATGGCGTCGTCAGGGGCGAACTCGTTGCCGCAGACCCCGAACACCGCCTGCAGCGAGCCGGCCAACTGCAGGTAGAAGCCGCAGGTGCCGCAGCGGGCCGGCGCCGACTTGGCGATCGGCGCCTCCGGGCCACGATCGCCCTCGTACCACCGCTCGGCGGCCTCGAGCCGGCCGAGCCGCGACATCACCCGCAGCCGGCCCAGATCGAGATCAGCCACGATCTCCTCGTCGGCCGGATCCTCGGCAGTGACGTACCCCGGCACCAGCCGGTCGTCGTCGA
>QHCA01000279.1:526-2870 GCA_003244095.1 Pseudonocardiales bacterium
ACCGTGACGTCCTTGGCCCGCGGCGGCCGCGCCACGGTGACGGCCCACTGCCAGCCGACGTAGCCGCGTTCGCCGGCAGCGAAATGGTGGGTGACCAGCCGCTCGCCCTCGGCCTCGACCCCCACGTACTCCCCGAGGGGTCCGTCGGCGACCTGCTCCGCCGCGGCACGCGCGATGTCGACGGCCGCGGCGCAGACCGCGTCGGGAACGCGCGTCGCCGGGCGAAGTGCAGTGCTGGAGGGCATGTTCCCATTCTTGCGCATGGGGGGCCATCCCCGTGCGCGGCACCGCCGCGGTGCGCGACACTGTTCGCCGTGGCAGACGTACGGTCGGCGGCGACGACCGCGGGGGCAGGCTTGGCGACCGCCGGCCGGGGCGTGCATCGCGGCACGTCGGCGTTCTGGCGGTTCGTCCGAAAAGGGGTCGACGCGCAGGGCGCCCGGGAATCCGGACTGTCCCGGCTGATCGACCTGCACGGCGTCAACGGCGTCGGCGACGCCCTGGTCGCGGTCGGGCTGGCCGGCACGCTGTTCTTCTCCGTACCCGTCGGGGAGGCCCGGCCCCGGGTGGCGCTGTACCTGCTGGTCACGATGGCACCCTTCGCCCTGCTGGCGCCGGTGGTCGGCCCGATGCTGGACCGCTTCTCCCACGGCCGCCGCTACGCGCTGGCCACGACGATGCTGGCCCGCGCCTTCCTGGCCTGGATCATGGCCGGCTCGCTGCACGGCCTGGCGCTGTATCCGGCGGCCTTCGGCGTGCTGGTGATGTCCAAGGCTTACAGCGTGGCCCGCAGCGCCGCCGTGCCCCGCCTGCTGCCGCCGCAGGTGTCGCTCGTCGCGGCCAACTCCCGGCTCTCGCTGGCGGCGATCATCTGCGCCACGGTGGCCGCGCCGATCGGCATCGGCCTGGGCCAGATCGGCCCGCAGTGGCCGCTTCGGGTCGCCACTGTGGCATTCCTCGCCGCGATGGTGCTGGCGCTCCGGCTGCCCGCCACAGTGGATTCCGACGAGGGCGAGGCGCCGGTACGGCTGCGCTCCGGTCGCCGCCGGTTCCTGGCTCCCGTGCAGCTCGGTCGGCCCGTGGTGGTCGCCCTGCGCTCCTCGGCAGCCCTCCGAGCCCTGTCGGGCTTCCTCACGCTGTTCCTCGCCTTCCTGCTCCGCACCAGCCACTCGGGGGCCAACGGGGGCCTGGCGCTCGGCGCGGTGGTCGGCGCGGCCGCGCTCGGCAGCTTCACCGGCACCGCCATCGGCGCCCGCGCCCGGCTGCGCCACCCGCACGGCCTGCAGCTGGTCATGCTGGCACTGGCCGCGGCGGGCTGCGTCGCCGCCGTCGTACTCCCCGGGCTGGCGCCTGCGATCGGCCTTGCGCTGGTCGCCGGCCTGTCCAACAGCCTGGCCAAGCTGGCACTGGACGCCGTCGTGCAGCAAGGAGTCGCCGAGGACGTCCGCAGCTCGGCGTTCGCCCGCTCCGAGACGGTCCTGCAACTCGCCTGGGTCGTCGGCGGCGGCCTGGGCCTGATCCCCTTCGCCTCCCGGTACGGCTTCCTGGTGCCGGCCGTCGGCCTGGCCGCCATGGTGGTCTGGACTACGGTGTCCCTGCGCACCGTGAGCCCCCGGCGGCCGCAGCCGGTCGAGGTAGCGTCTCAGGCGTGATCGCCCGCCGCGCCGCGCTGCTCGTCGCGGGCCTGGCGGCCACGGCGTCGCTCGGCGGCTGCGGTCAGGACAAGCCGCCGACCGTGTCGCTGTCGGCCGGCGGGCAGGCCGTCACGGCGCAGGCGACCCGGTGGTGCCCGGACGGCAAGAAGTGCGTGTCGCACTCACCACCCGCGGCCGTCCTGAAGATCCCGGCGCGCGGCGACCTCACCGTCGACGTCGGGGCGACCGTGGCGAAGCGGCCGTGGATCATCCTGGTCGACGGCGGCACCGCCAGCCCCCTGCAGCGGCATTCGCGGACCTTCCGCCTCGTCGCCGTGCGGCCCGGGGTGACGGTCGAGGTCGTCACCGTCGACACCGACGGCGCCCGGGTGCTGCAGCGCGACAGCTGGGTGTTCAACGTCAGGTAGCCAGGGGGCGGCCCTGCTCACCGGGTGCCCGCCGAGAAGGCGAACCAGCCGCCGTCCGGCGCCGTCTGAACAATGATGTCGGTGAAGCCGGCGTCGCCGAGGCGGCCGGGCAGGGTCTGCGGGTCGACCGGCGTGTAGATGTCGCCGGCGTGGAAGTCGCGCAGGCCCGGGCTGGCGATGCTGTCCGAGCCCGCGAAGCAACCGCCGGGTCGCAGGACGCGAAAGGCCTCGGCGAACAACGCGTCCTGGGCGGCCGCGGTGTGCACGTGGTGCAGCATCGTG
>QHCA01000280.1 GCA_003244095.1 Pseudonocardiales bacterium
GGTGATCGAGGAGCTCGTCCCGGCGGCTCGGCATGTCAGCGAGCAGTAGGAGAACAACCGGGTGGAAGCCGATCACGGTCGGCTCAAGGCGCGGCTGCGGCCGACGCGCGGACTCAAACAGATGAGATCCGCGCGCACCGTCTCGACCGGGCACGCGTTCGTGCAAAACCTGCGCCGCGGCCACTACGCGATCACCACCGACCTGCCATCACATGATCGGGTCCGCGTCGCGTTCGACGAACTCGCATCCTGCCTCCAGCAGTACGCCACCGGCTCGACTCGGTGCGCCCGAACGATCCTCAACGCAACAGCGCCGCCCGGCCTGGTCGCAATTCTACGTTGACGTGGTAGTCGGGCTGGCCATGACCGGTTGTCGCTCGCCACGAGCATGGGACCGGTCTGAGCGGTTTCTTGCCACGGTCATGGGACCACCCCGGTTGCCAGTCATGGGACCACCTGCGTGTCGTGCGCAGGGGTCGTGGTTGCCAGCCACTACCGATCTCTTCATGTCCAACGACGTGGAGGCATCTGGTGGCGTTCCGGGAGGTATGTGTGAGTGAGATCAAGGAAGTGCTGCGGGCCTGGCTCGCAGGAGCCGGCCATCGTGTGGCCGGGCAGAGGGCGGGGGTGGATCGCAAGACCGCCCGCCGGTATGTCGAGGCTGGTGAGGCCTCGGGGCTCGTTAGGAGCGGTGGTGAGGGGCAGCTGTCCGATGAGCTGATCGGTGCGGTGGTCCTCGCGGTCCGGCCAGCACGGACGACCGGGCACGGGACCTCGTGGGAGGAGTTGGTGGCGTGGAAGGAGGAGATCAGCGCGTGGGTGAAGGCGGATCTGCAGCTGACGAACATCCACGGCAAGCTCACCCGCCGCGGCCTGGTGGTGCCGTATCGGACGTTGCACCGGTTCGCGACTGAGCAGTGCGAGTTCGGGAGCAAGCGGGCGACGTTGCGGGTCGCGGACGGCAAGCCGGGGGTGGAGTGCCAGGTCGACTTCGGTCGGCTCGGTCTGATGCACGACCCGGTCTCGGGCCGGCGGCGGGCGGTCCACGCTCTGATCTTCACCGCGGTCTTCTCCCGGCACATGTTCGTCTGGTTGTCGTTCACCCAGACGTTGGAGGCGGTGCTGGAGGGCTGCGAGCAGGCCTGGGAGTTCTTCGAAGGGGTCTTCCAGGTCCTGATCCCGGACAACCTGAGCCCGGTCATCAGCAACGCCGACCCGATCAACCCGACGTTCACGGTCGGCTGGTTGGACTACGTCCAGGCGCGTGGGTTCGGGACCGATCCGGCTCGGGTCCGGTCGCCTAAAGACAAACCTCGGGTCGAGCGGACCGTGCAGTTCGTGCGCGAGAACTTCTGGCGCGGTGAGGAGTTCTTTGACCTCACCGACGCGCAGCGTCGGGTCGAGGTGTGGTGCCGCACGACGGCCGGGATGCGCGTGCACGGCACGACCGCGCAGCGCCCCGCCGAGGACTTCACCGCGATGGAGGTCTCGCTTCTGCTGCCGGCTCCGACCAGCCGCTACGACGTGCCGATCTTCAGCACTCCCAAGGTTGCGCGGGACCTGCACGTCGAGGTCGCCCGTGGTCTCTACTCCGTGCCTGGGGAGCTGATCGGCCAGCGCGTCGAGGTCCGGGCAGATATCCACCTGGTCAAGGTGTTCAGCCGCGGGCAGCTCATCAAGACCCACCCGCGTGTCAAGGCTGGAGGCCGATCGACGGACCCGGCGGACTACCCAGTCGGGCGGGCCGACTACGCCTTACGGGACGTCGCGTCCTTGACGGCGAAGGCCACCGCTGCAGGGCCCAGCGTCGGGGTCTACGCCGTCCGGCTGCTCGACGTCCCGCTGCCCTGGACCTCGATGCGGACCGTCTATAAGCTCCTGGGGCTGGTCCGCAGCTACGGGCCAGCCAAGGTCGATGCGGCCTGCGCCAGGGCACTGGAACTCGACGTCGTGGACGTTATGAAGGTCGCCCGGATGCTTGAGCAGGCCCGAGAACGCGAACCCCTGCCCACCCCGACGGCGAAGGTCGTCGGCGGGCCGGCGCGGTTCGCCCGCGACCCTGAGGAGTTCAGCGGCCAACTCACCCTGGGCCTGCAGGACGGCACCTCATGAGCCGTCCGCCGTCCACCATGTCGTCCTCGCCACCGATGCTCACCGCGAGCCTGGACCCGGACCTCAAAGCGCCGCTACGCAAGGTCAAACTCGGCCGGCTCACCGACACGCTGCCCGAGCGCCTCGCGCTGGCCCGGGCCGAGTCGCTGCCGCACGCCGACTTCCTCACCCTGGTGCTGTCCGATGAGGTCGACCGCCGCGACCGGGCCAGCGCCGAGCTGCGGGCCCGGACCGCCAAGCTCGACCCGAGCATGCGCCTGGAGAGCTTCACCGCCGAGGGCACCGCCCGCTACGACCGTGAGCTCTGGGCCGAGCTGTGCTCGCTGCGGTTCCTCACCGACACCCGCGGGGCCCTGGTCTTAGGACCAGTGGGGGTCGGCAAGACGCACCTCGCGACCGCCCTCGGGCACATCGCGATCCGCCGCCGGCACAGTGTGCTGTTCAGCCGCGCTGACCAGCTGTTCCGGCGGCTCAAGGCCGCCAGGTTGGACAACAGCATCGAGGCGGAGATGCGCAAGCTCGCCCGCATTGAGCTGCCCATCCTCGACGATTTCGCCCTGCAAGCCATGGACCCCACCGAGACCGCGGACTTCTACGAGCTCGTCGTCGAACGACACCAGAGGGGGTCCACCGTCATCACGAGCAACAGAGACCCGTCTGAGTGGATCGGGGTGATGAGCGACCCGCTGCTCGCACAGTCCGCCATCGACCGACTCGTCGCCAGCAGCTACGAACTCGTCGTCGAGGGCCAGTCCTACCGCCGCCAACAACGCCCCCGACACGCCGCCAGCAGCGCGTCCTAGTTGACCAACCAAGGAGAAGACATGACCATCATCACCAGGCCGAGGTGGTCCCTAGGTCGTGACAAGACGGTGGTCCCATGCTCGTGGCAAGCGACAGACAGAGGGTGCCGAGCCTGTG
>QHCA01000281.1 GCA_003244095.1 Pseudonocardiales bacterium
CCGTGGGGCTCGTCGCACCGATGGAGATGAGGTCGACGCCGGCCGACGCGGCGGCAGCCGTCAGCGACCGGGTCACCGCCGGCAGCAGGGGACTGCTCGGGATCTGCTTGCCGAACGTGGCCAGCTCGGCCTGCTTCGCGGGCAGCTGCTTGGACTGCGCCTCGAGTACGTGGAGCTGGGTGCGCAGGCTGGCAGTGCCGCTGCGTTGGGTGACGGCCTGGGCCTCCAGATCACGTGCAAGTGCGCGCTGGGGAGTGACCACGACGAACCATCCGGCTACCAGGACCGCCACGATGATCGCAGCCGCGATGGCCACCCATTGCTGGATTCTGTTCATGTCAGCCCCCCGCCGGCTTGGTGTAGCGCCCTGAAAGCGCATCGGTGGTGACGGTCACGGTGGAGGCGAAGGTGTAGGTCTTGCGAAGTCCGATGAGCTTCTCATCGGACTTCGAGAAGTACGGATTGGACCATCCGCGCTCCTTCGCGATCGAGTCGAGCCACCGGGCGACATCGTCGTGTGACAGCGCGGCCCCTTCGAAGGTGATCTCCGCGACGCCGCCGGGCGTCACCGCCGAGGCGACCGTCACCTTCGTGAGCCACACGTTGTCGGGGATGCGCAGGGTGAGGTCGGTGAAATAGGTCGACCACAGGATCTCGCCACCAGCAGCGTCGCGGAGGGCTCCATGGGCCTGGTCGACCAGCGTGAAGGTCCGCACGACGTTCTGGAGGCCGGCCACCTTGCCCTGCACGTTCGCGTTCTCGCTCTTCGCGGCCGCCAGGTGTTGTTTGGCCGATGAGACAGAAGCCATCGCCAGGAGCAACAGCACGACGACGATGGCGACGGCGGCGACGCCCCCGGCACCCAGCCCGGCCTGCACTCGACGCAGGGTGCGGCGCTCGGCGATCTCTGTCGGGATCAGGTTGACCCGCGGCAGGATCGGCAGGCCGCCGGTGACGGACAGGTGCTCGATCACGGCGGTCATGACGCGACCCCGATGGCCAGGCCGACCGAAACCGACGCGACGGGAGCGACGAGGGCCAGCCGCGTGGCATCAAGGCCGACCTTGCCGATCCGCAAGGTCGACATGGCCGAGCCCAGCTCGACAGGCAGGCGGGTGGCAAGGGCCAGCCGGGCGGCAAGTCCGCGGAGTTGCCCGCCGCCCCCGGAGAGCACGATGCGCTTCACGTCGACCGAGCTGGGCTGGGCGAGGTAGTAGTCGAGCGAGCCGCGTACCTCCTCGACGAAAGCCGCGCCACTGGTCTCGATGACCCTCGTGAGCTGCGAAGAGTCGGCAGCAGCCTCGGCGGGCTTCTCGCGCATCCCGGTCTGCTGCTTGATCGACTCGGCCTGCTCCATCGGCAGCCCCATCCGTTCGGCCACCGCCTCGGTGATGTCTCCCCCGCCCATGAGCAGGATGCGTACGAAGCGCGGCACGCCGCCCTGGTGCACGACGATGTTGGTGATGCTGGCGCCGACATCGATGAGCGCCTCCGCCGGCGCGCCGGACAGGCCCAGCTCGTCCATCTGCGCCAGGCCGCGAAGCAGCGCGAAAGGGGTCAGATCGATCATGACCGGTGCCAGTCCGGCCTTCTGCACGGCGGCGACGGTGTTGTTGACCATGTCCGCGGACGCGGCAACCAGCAGTACCCTGAGCATGCGCCCGCCGGCCTCGTTCACGAACTCCTCCAGCGGGTGAAAGTCCAGGATCGCCTGGTCGACCGGCATCGGGATGTAGTCCTGCACCTGGTAGATCAGCGACTTGCGGAACTCCTCAGCCGGCAGCCACGGCAGGTCGACCTGCCGGACGACGACCTTCTGGTTCGACACGCCGACGACCACGCGCTTGGTACGGAACTTCGTCGCGGACCAGAGGTGCCGGATCGCACTGGCAACCTCGGCGACGTCGACGATCTCGCCGTCTCGAACCGCACCGACCGGCAGCGACACCTGGCCGAACCTGGCCAGCGTCGCCGGGCCCTTGCCGAGGGAGATCTCGGCTGCCCTGACTCCGGACGTCCCGATGTCGAGACCGACCGCTCGCCGTCCTGTCACATGCTTTCCCTTCACCGCTTTGCTCATGCCTGACATGGAGCACATCGGATGGCCCCGGCACGTTCTGAAGCGCCGGGAGCGAGACGCTTTGGGTCACGCTTCAGCCCAAGGTGGCGTGGACGTACGCGCCCGCCAAGGCCCGGCCGGCCAGAATGGCCACCAAGGTGCCGGTGAGCATGTATGGGCCGAAGGGGATGTGCGACTTGCGGCTCCCGCGACCCAGCGCGATGAACAGCAGTCCGCCGAGCGCACCGAACAGGAATCCGAGGAAGGCGCCGACGAGCAGCGGCCCCCAGCCCAGGAAACCCAGGTAGACGCCGAGGATCCCCGACAGCATCACGTCGCCGAAGCCCATGCCACGGGGATTCACCAGATTGAGGACGAAATAGAACGCGAAGAGCGAGAGCATGCCGGCCAGCATCCGGATCAGCCGGTCGGGATGCCCGGCGGCCAGCGCGGCTCCGGTCAGCAGCACCAGCGCAACTGGGTAGGAGGGGATCGTCAGCGCGAACGGCAGGCGCTTGTGGTCGAGGTCGATCACCGCCAGCGCCAGTCCTACCGCAGACAGGTAGAGGAAGGCCGGCAACGCCGGGTCGAAACCGAAGCGCGCAGCCATTAGGCCGAACAGCATCGCCGTGCCGATCTCGACCAGCGGGTAGCGCGAGCTGATCGGCATCGCGCAGTGCCGGCAACGACCGCGCAAGAGGAGCCACGAAAGCACCGGCAGGTTGTCGCGTGGGGCGACGGGCTCACCGCAGCCGGGGCAGCGCGACGGCGGCCGGATCACAGACTCGTCCCTGGGCACCCGCCAGATCACGACGTTGAGGAACGAGCCGATCACCAGCCCGAGAACCGCGCAGCAGCCAATCAGCAGTGCGCTCATCAGTTCCGAGCATAGGCCGCGGGCCGCCCAGGCCGGTGGATGTCTGCCGTCATCGGGTTTCGCGCTTGTAGACGATGCCGGTGGTGTAGCCGGTGGGAGCCGACGCAGCATTGGCGATGCCGTAGGTCGGCACGCTCTGGTATTGGAGCGTGAAGCCGAGGGAGGTGTTGACGTCGCTGCCGCCGTAGATCTGGCCGTTGATCGTGCCCAGGCCGGAGAAGCCGATCTGGCACGGGCTGTAGGCGAACAGCCAGACGGCGCTGCTCATCGTGACCCCCGCGGTGTTCATCAGGAGGCTCGGCGAGAAGCACGGCCGCGAGCCCGCCGCGTCGTAGGGCACGATCAAGTGCACGTTGCGCTTCGTGGCAGAGTTCGAAGACCAGGTGTTGCCGGACCCTATCTGGATGCCGCCCTTGGCGAAGATCGNNCGCCAGGTCGTTGCTCAGCACGACCGCCGTGTCGGCGGCGAAGAGGACCTGGCAGGTGGTCCGGACCAGCGTCTTGGTCCCCGTCTTGGCGTAGGTGTCCCTGATCTTCTGGTACAGCGAGAAGCAGCTGGCGTTGTCGTCGTAGACGGTGTAGCCCGCCGCGGTCCACTTCGTCAGGCTCGCGTCGTCGCTCGGGATCTGCGGGAAGGCCAGCGCTGTCGGATTGCCCGGCGAGCTGTTCGGGAAGCATTTGCCCGCTCCGCAGCTGGCGTAGGTGATCGAGCCGGCGGCGTAGAGG
>QHCA01000282.1 GCA_003244095.1 Pseudonocardiales bacterium
CGCGCGGCAAGATGCTCGGCGGGAGCTCGTCGATCAACGCCATGATCTACATCCGGGGCAACCGCCTGGACTACGACTCCTGGCGCGACGACTACGGGTGTACGGGGTGGGGTTACGCCGACCTGCTGCCGTACTTCCTGCGGGCCGAGGACCAGGCGCACGGCGCGTCGGACTATCACGGCGTCGGCGGCCCGCTACGGGTCGAGGACCAGCGGCACCTGCACCGGCTCAGCCGGGCCTACATCGCCGCCGCCGTCGCCTCCGGGATGCGGCGCACCGATGACTTCAACGGTGCCGAGCAGGAGGGAGCGGGGCCCTATCAGGTCACGATGAAGCGTGGCCGGCGGTGGTCGACGGCAGATGCCTACCTGCGGCCCGCTCTGGGCCGGCCCAACCTCACGGTGCTCACCGACGCGCTGGCCACCCGGGTGGAGGTCGAGGGCGGGCGTGCGGTCGGCGTGGCCTACCTGCGCGACGGGCAGGAGGAGGTCGCGCTGGCCGGCGCCGACGTCATCCTGTCCGGTGGGGCGATCAACAGCCCGCACCTGCTGCTTCTGTCGGGCATCGGCCCGGCCGAACAGTTGCGTGAGTACGCCATCGACGTGGTCGCGGACCTGCCCGGCGTCGGCGCCAACCTGCAGGACCATCCGGCCGTGCCGGTGCTGTGGTTCACCCAGGGCATCGACCGCGACCTCAACGACGCCGGTCTGCCCGACCTGCTGCGCTGGCGGCTGATTCGGCGCGGGATGCTCACCTCCAACGTGGCCGAGTCCGGTGCCTTCTTCCGGTCCGACCCCGGGCTGCCGGCTCCCGACCTGCAGTTCCACGTCGCACCGGCGGCCTTCCTCGACCACGGGCTGTCCGAGCCGATCGGCCACGGCTTCACGGTGGGGTCGACGCTGGTGTCGGTGGCCAGTCGTGGCCGGCTCACGCTGCGCTCGGCCGACCCGAGGTGGGCGCCGGCCATCGATCCCGCGTACCTCTGCGAGCAGGCAGACGTCGACGCCCTGGTCGCCGGGATCGACGTCGCCCGGGAGATCGGCAGTCACGCGCCGCTGGCCCGCAACCTGACAACGGAGCACCTGCCGGGTCCGGACATCGCCGGTACGGATGCGCTGCGCGAGTACGTCCGCGGCAACATCGAGACGCTCTACCACCCGGTGTCGACCTGTGCCATGGGCGGGGGAGCCGACAGTGTCGTCGACCCGTCGTTGCGGGTTCGCGGCATCGACGGCCTGCTCGTCGTCGACGCCTCGGTGATGCCGGCCGCGCCGCGCGGTAACACCAACGCCCCGACCGTCGCCATCGCCGAGCGGGCGGCCGACCTGCTGCGCGGCCGCGCCCCCCTCGCCCCCGTCGCGCTAGCCGCGGCCGTGCCGTAGGGCGATGATCTTGGCCAGTCGGGCCTCGGCCTTGGGGGTCCGGGCGAAGGTCAGCACCGGCAGCGGCGAGCGGAACCGCTGGCGGGTGATCGCCTTGGCCCGGGCGAACTCCCTCAGGCCGTCGGCGCCGTGGATCCGGCCGAAGCCGGACTGGCCGACCCCGCCGAACGGCAGCGACGGCACGGCGGCGAAGGCGTTCACCGAGTTGACCGACGTCATGCCCGAGCGAACCCTGCGCGCGAGCTCCATTCCGCGCCGCTTCGCGAACACGGTGGCCGCAAGGCCATAGTCCGTGGCGTTGGCCTTGTCGACGGCCTCGTCGGCGTCCCGCACCCGGGTCACGGTCAGGGTCGGGCCGAAGGTCTCCTCGGTGATCGCCGGCGCGTCGTCGGGCACGTCGACCAGCACGACCGGGTCGACGTATGTCGAGTGCACCGACTCCAGCCCGCCGACGACTGCCCGGGCGCCCCGGTCGAGGGCGTCGGCGATGTGCCGCCGGATGATGTCGACCTGCGACGGCATGGTGATCGGCCCGAGCTGTGCGCCGGCACCGTCGCCGGCCCGCAGGCCACGTACCAGGGTCGTCAGCCGCTGGACGAACTCGTCGTAGACCGAGTCGACGACGTAGACCCGCTCCACGCCGATGCACGTCTGCCCGGCGTTGGACATGCCGCCCCAGGCCGCGGCGTCGGCGGCAGCGGCGACGTCGGCGTCGCCGTCGACGATCAGTACGTCCTTGCCGCCGCACTCGATCAGCATCGGGGTGAGGCTCTCGGCGCAGGCGGCCATGACGCGCTTGCCGGTGGCCGCTGAGCCGGTGAAGGCGACCTTGTCCGCACCCGACCTGCACAGCGCCGCGCCGGTCGCCCCGGCACCGGTCACGAGCGAGAGCACCGGCTGCTCCGGCACCACCTGGGCGAGGGTGCGCACCAGCCACTCACCGATGGCCGGGGTGTACTCGCTGGGCTTGAACACGACGGCGTTGCCGGCGGCCAGGGCATAGGCGATCGACCCCATCGGGGTGAACACCGGGTAGTTCCATGGCCCTATCACCGCAACGACACCGTACGGCTGGTACTCGACCGTGGCGGCCTGGTTGGCCATGAGGGCACCGGGGGAGACCCGGTGCGGCCCGAGGACCGGGCGGGCGTGCCTGGCAGCCCAGTGCAGGTGCTCGATGGCGCTCACGATCTCGAGGAAGGCGTCGGAGACCGGCTTGCCGTTCTCCCGGTGGACCAGCTCGCTGAGTTGCTGGATGCGGCGGGCCATGATGCCCTTCCAGGCCAGCAGCCGCCGGCAGCGCTCGTCCCAGCCCAGCTCCGCCCACCACTGCCCGGCGATCCGGGCGCGGTCGACCGTCTCCGCCACGTGCTTCGCGTCGTGCACCGGGAACCGCCCGGCGGGCTCGCCGGTGGCCGGGTTGAGGGACTCGAACGTGTCCAGCGCGTCCAGATCCGGGTCGACTGACATGCAGGGCCTCCCACGAGTGCGGTGCGCAGAGGTTACGCCGCTGAGCAGCTGCCGTACCAGAGGCATTGCCGTACCAGTGGGACACTGGGCCGATGGGGCGTGAGTTCGCAAAAGTCGGCGTGATCGGCCTGGGCACCATGGGTGCCGGCATCACTGAGGTCCTGGCCCGGTCCGGGGTGACCGTGGTCGGTGTGGAGGTGTCCGACGAGGCGCTGGAACGCGGGCGGGGGCACATCGAGCACTCCACGGCCCGCGCGGTCAAGCGGGGCAAGCTCAGTGAGGACGAGCAGCGCACGATCTTCGGCGCGATCACGTTCAGCACCAGCCTCACCGACGTCAAGGACGCCGACCTCGTCATCGAGGCCGTCCCCGAGAAGCTGGCGCTCAAGCAGCGCGTACTGGCCGACCTCGACGCGCTGTGTCCCGCCGAGACGATCCTCGCGACCAACACCTCGTCGCTGTCGGTGACCGAGATCGCCGTGGCGACGTCGCGGCCGTCCCGGGTCATCGGGATGCACTTCTTCAACCCGGCGCCGGTCATGAAGCTGATCGAGGTCATCGCCACGGTGGTCACCGACCCGCAGGTGGTCGTCGACATCGAGGGGCTGGTGCAGCGCATCGGCAAGGTCGACGTGACGGTCAGCGACAAGGCCGGCTTCATCGCCAACGCGCTGCTGTTCGGCTACCTCAACCACGCCGTGTCGATGTACGAGTCGCGCTACGCCACCCGCGAGGACATCGACGCCGCCATGAAGTTCGGCTGCGGGCTGCCGATGGGCCCGCTGGCGCTCATGGACCTGATCGGCATCGACACCGCCTACGAGATCCTCGACACGATGTACCGCCAGGGCCGCGACCGGCTGCACGCGCCGACCCCGCTGATCAAGCAGATGGCCTCCGCCGGGCTGCTCGGTCGCAAGGCAGGGCGCGGCTTCTACACCTACGAGCAGGCCGACTCACCCGTCGTCGTATCGGACCAGCGCGGTGACCCCGCCGGGCTGCGCGACGGCGTCGCGCGCCGGGTGACCTCGGTCGGCATCGTGGGGTCGGGCACGATGGCCGCCGGCCTGGTGGAGGTCTTCGCCAAGGGCGGCTACGACGTCACCTTCGTGGCCCGCACCGCGGACAAAATCGCCGCCCTGCAGGCCACGGTCGCCCGATCGATGGACAAGGCGGTCCTGCGCAGCAAGCTGGCCGACGCCGCCCGCGACGCCGCGGCCGGCCGGAGCCACGGCACGACGAGCCTGGACGACCTCGCCGGCTGCGACTTGGTCGTCGAGGCGGTGGTCGAGGACCTCGCGGTCAAGCAGGAGCTGTTCGCCGCATTGGATGAGGTCTGCCGAGATGGTGCCGTGCTGGCCAGCACCACGTCGTCGCTGCCGATCGTGGAGTGCGCCGCGGCCACCTCCCGCCCGCGCGATGTCGTCGGCATGCACTTCTTCAATCCCGCATCGGTGATGAAGCTCGTCGAGGTCGTGCGCACGGTGTCCACCGACGCCGACGTGGTGGCGACCGCGACGGCGGTGTGCGAGCAACTCGGCAAGCACGCGGTGATCTGCGGCGACCGGGCCGGGTTCATCGTCAACGCGCTGCTGTTCCCGTACCTCAACGACGCCGTACGAATGCTCGAGGTGCACTACGCCACCGCCGACGACATCGACGCCGCAATGAAGGTCGGCTGCGGGTATCCCATGGGCCCCTTCGAGCTGCTCGACGTGGTCGGGCTGGACGTCTCGCTGGCCATCCAGCGATCGCTCTACCTGGAGTTCCGTGAGCCGGGCTTCGCGCCGGCGCCGCTGCTCGAGCATCTCGTGACGGCCGGTTACCTCGGCCGCAAGACCGGCCGCGGCTTTCGCGACTACTCCGGCTCGTGAGCCGGCGCGCCAACCGGCGGCGGCCGGTCGACTCGCCGCTGGACGTCGGATCGGCCCTGCGAGGGGTCGATCAGGTCGAGTCGGCGGCCGACGGCGACTGGATCGTGCGGCCGATCGCCGCGGCCGCCGCGACCAAGGACTATCGCTGCCCCGGCTGTGACCACGAGATCTACCCGGCCACGCCGCACCTGGTCGCCTGGCGGGTGGACGGTATCGCGGCGAGCGGGGGCGGTGGCCCGGACGAGCGGCGGCACTGGCACAAGCCGTGCTGGGCCGCCCGCGGCCGCCGGGGTGTCACGGTGCAGCGCTCACGCAACGCGCCAAGGCACGGCTGAGCGGGTGAGCGATGTTCGCGGCACCACCGTGCTTCCGGCGCGGCGGGAGCCGATCACACTGCACACCGCCGACGGGTTGCGCCTGGTCGGCGAGTTGGCCCGACCGCTCGACCGGCCGCCCGTGGCGACGCTGATCTGCCTGCACCCGCTGCCCACCCAGGGCGGGATGATGGACAGCCACCTGCTGCGCAAGGCGGCGTTCCGGCTCCCGGCGCTGGCGGGCCTCGCGGTGCTCCGCTTCAACACCCGTGGTGCGTCCTCCGCGCACGGCCGCAGCGAGGGGGGTTTCGGCGACGGGGTGAGTGAGCGCTACGACGTGGCCGCGGCACTGGAGTATGCCGACTTCACCGACCTGCCCAGTCCATGGCTGGTCGGCTGGTCCTTCGGGACCGACCTGGCCCTGCAGCACGGCTGCGACCCGACGGTGGTCGGGGCCGTCCTGATCTCTCCACCCCTGCGTACGTCGACCGACGCCGACCTCGACCGGTGGGCAGCCTCCGGCAAGCCGGTCGTTTGCATCGTGCCGGAGTTCGACGACTACCTGCGGCCGGCCGAGGCCCGCCGGCGATTCGCCCGGATCCCGCAGGCCGAGGTGGTGGCGATCGCGGACGGCAAGCACCTGCTGGTCGGGCACACCGACGAGGTGCTCGACGAGGTGGTCCGGCCGATCGTGCCCGGTGCCTATCCCTTACCGCGGCAGTTCGCCGGGGGTGCGCTGCCGATCTGACAGCGGGGGCGACCTGACAGGATGCCCGGCATGACCTCACTTTTCGACCTGACCGGCAAGGCGGCGCTCGTCACCGGTGGCTCCCGCGGTATCGGGCGGTCCATCGCCCTCGCCCTGGCCGCCGCCGGCGCCCAGGTGGCCATCAACGGCCGCGATGCCACCACGCTGGAGGCCGTCCGCGACGAGATCGAGTCGGCCGGTGGCAGCGCGCTGGTCCTGCCGGGCGACGTCACCGACCGCGACGCCGTCCGGGCTGTGGTCGGCGCCGCCCTGGAAACCATCGGCCAGCTCGACATCGTCGTGAACAATGCAGGGGGGACCGCCTTTATGGTGCCCTTCGCCGACCTGCGTTTCGAGGGCTGGGGCAAGGTTATGCGCCTCAACGTCGACTCGGTGGTGCATGTCTGCCAGGCGGTCGCGCCGCACCTGCTCGAGCGGGGGTCCGGCTCGGTCATCAACGTCGCCTCGGTGGGTGCCCTGGCCGGCACTCCGGCCCTGACGCCCTACGGAGCGTCCAAGGCCGCGGTACTGTCGCTGACCCGCAGCCTGGCCAAGGAGTGGGGGCAGGCCGGCATCCGCGTCAACGCCCTCTGTCCCGGATGGACGGCGACCGATCTCAACCGCAGCATGTGGGAGGACGAGCGGACCTCCCGCGCGATGACGGCGAACATCCCGATGGGGCGGTGGGCCAAGGCGGAGGAGATGGGCGGGGCAGCGGTGTTCCTGGCCAGCGACGCGTCGTCCTACGTCACCGGCCAGGCGATCGTCGTCGACGGCGGCCTGACTGCATGACCGCTCTGCTGGACCGGCATCGAGGAGCGGAGCGAGATGGCGTTCAGGCGGCGTCCTGGCGTGGAATGACGACTTCCTTCATCAGCAGTTGCACGGCGGCACAGATCGGGATGGCCAGCAGGGCGCCGACGATGCCCAACAGGCTGCCGCCGATGAGTACGGCCACGATGGCCGCCGCGGGTGAGACGTCGACCGATCGCTTCATCATCCGCGGGTAGATCACGTAGTTCTCGACCTGCTGGTAGACGATGTAGAAGACCAGCGTCGCGACCCCGACCGGCCAGGAGACGAAGAACGCCACGATTGTCACCATGACGGCGCCGATGGTGGCGCCGACCAGGGGGATCAGGTCGGTGACGGCGACGACCAACGCCAGGGCCAGCGGGTAGGGGACGCCCAGCGCCGCGGCCCAGATCAGCGTGGCCGCACCGGCGATGAACGCGATGCCCAGCGCGCCGGCGACGTAGCCGCCGACACCGTTGAGGATCTCGTCGCCGATCAGGGCCGCCCGGGCCCGTCGCGAACGCGGCACCAGCCGATAACCACCGTCCTTGATCCGATCGAAGGCGCTCACGAAGTAGAGCGTCAGGATGAGGACGGTGAGGGTGTTGAAGACGCCGCTGAGGACCACCTTGCCGACCCCGAGCACGCCACCGGCGGCCTTCGTACCGATGGAGCTGACCCCGTCGGTCGCGTGCTGCACGATGTGGAAGCGCTTGTCGAGGGAGTGGAAGGTCCCGTTGCTGCGCAGGTTGGTGAGGTAGTCGGGAGCATTGTCGATCAGGCCGCCGACCTGATTGACGATCGGCGGCACGATCGCGACACCTACCCCGACGAAGAAACTGATCACGAGCAGGAAGACCAGTGCCACGGCCATGCCGCGCCTGAGGCCGAGTCGCTCGAGCCGGGACACCGTGGGGTGCAGCCCGATTGCCAGGAAGGCCGCGATCACGATCAGGATGAGCACCGAGGCGACCGTGACGATGGAGCTGTAGAGGACATAGGCCAAGATGGCGCCCAGTGCGAAGGTGAACCCGAGCACGAACGGCGAGCGACGCAGTGGCCGGCCGAGGGTGCCGAGCGGGTTGCCGTCGTCGACACCCGCCTCGTGTTGCCGGACGGACTCGTCGATCAGCGGATCGAGCTCGGCCTCGATCTGCTCGGCCCACTCCTCGGCGATCTCGGCCTCTTCGGCGAACTGCTCAGCCGCCTCGGCGGAGTCCTGAGCGGCCTCGGCGGCCGCGGTGGCCGTGACGCTTGCGGCCTCCGCCCGGCCGGCCGCATCCGCAGCCCGCTGGTCCTCGCCGCCGCCCTGGCTCATCGTCCTCCTCGGCTGCGATCGGACTCTTCCGTGCCTGCCCGATCGCGTCAGAGCCGGCGGGTTGACCCCTGTGGTGCAGTGGAGGGGGGCCGCCGCAGCTTCAGGGTCGGTCCGTCCGGCCGGTCGGCGGTCTCGCGGGTGGGTGTGTCACGCGGAGCGGCGCTGTCCGCGCTCTCGTCGGCGGGTACCTCGGCGACCGGCACGGCGGCCTCCACAACGGCTGGGCCGGCTGCCTCGGCGGATGCCTGCGAAGTAGCCCGGGCTGGTCCGTGCAGGGTGGGCTGGACGGGCGTGGGTGGCGCTGCCTGGGCCGCGGGCGCCGACTGTGCGGCCCGCGCCGGCTCCTCGGGGAGGTCGTCCTCGTCGTCGGTTTCGGGCAGTAGCCCGATCACCTCACGCAGCGCCTTGAGCTGCCGGGTGATGTCGGTGCGCCGGCGGATCAGGGCTGCGATCTCCTTGTCGCGCGCCGTGTGCTCCTCGTCGGCGGTCGCCTGACCGGCCGTCACGATGCGCTCTGCCTCGACCCTGGCCTCGGCGAGCAGCCTCTCCGCCTCGCTGCGGGTGGTCTGGATGTGGGTGGTGCCCTGCTGCTCTGCCTCCTGGCGCAGTCGCTCGATCTCCGCGGAGGCCTCGCCGATGATCCGGCCGGCCTCCATCTTGGCCTCGGCCGTGCGCTGCTCGATGACAGCCTCGGCGTCGGCCGCCTTGCGCTCGGCATCGCCGAGGATGGTCTCGGCCTCGGTGCGGACACCTGCCACGTCGCGTTCGGCCTCCGAGCGCAGGCGAGCGGACTCCTCCTCGGCAATCCGCAGGAACTGCTCGGCCTTGGCGCCCAGGCCTGTATAGGTCGGCTGCTCCGCTTCGACCAACCGCTCGCGCTCGGCGTGCAACTCGCGCTGCAACTCGGTCAGTCGCTGCTCCATCGCCCTGGCGTGCGACA
>QHCA01000283.1 GCA_003244095.1 Pseudonocardiales bacterium
AAGTCCGACCACTACCGCTACTGAGTTCGACATTGCCGCTGAGTACGACATAGCCGATCCGTCGCTCGCCCCGTCCGGGCGGGCGCGGATCGACTGGGCCGATCGATCCATGCCGGTGCTGCGGCAGATCCGCGAGCGGTTCGCGGCGAGCCGACCCTTCGAGGGGCTGCGGGTGACGGCCTGCCTGCATGTCACGACCGAGACGGCCAATCTGGTACGGGCACTGCAGGCCGGCGGCGCCGAGGTCCGGCTGTGTGCGTCCAACCCCCTGTCCACCCAGGACGACGCCGCCGCTGCCCTGGTCGTCGACCACGGCGTCGCGGTCTTCGCCCGGGCCGGCGTCGACCGCGACACGTACTACGCGCACATCGACGCCGCACTGGACGGCGGCCCGGCCCTGATCCTCGACGACGGCTGCGACCTCACGACCCGGTTGCACGAGCGGCCGGAATTTCTTGCCGGGGTGCTCGGCGGTTGCGAGCAGACCACGACCGGCGTGATCCGGCTGCGCCAGATGGCCCGCGCCGGAGCCCTGGCCTTCCCGATGGTGGCGGTCAACGAGACCGGCACCAAGAGCATGTTCGACAGCGTCTACGGTACGGGTCAGTCCACAGTGGACGGCATTCTGCGGGCGACCAACATCCTGCTGGCCGGCCGTAAGGTCGTCGTGGCGGGGTACGGCTACTGCGGTCGGGGGGTCGCCCAGCGGCTGGCCGGCCTCGGTGCCGACGTCGTGGTCACCGAGGTCGACGCCACCAGGGCCCTCGATGCCACGATGCAGGGCTTCCGGGTGCTGCCGATGTCGACGGCGGCGGCCATCGGCGAGCTGTTCGTCACCGTCACCGGCAACCGCGACGTCCTGCGGCCCGAGCACTTCGCGGCGATGAAGGACGGCGCCATTTTGGCCAACTCCGGCCACTTCGACGTGGAGATCGACGTACCTGGACTGTTGGGTTTGACGGTCGAGTTGCAGCGCGGGGTGCGCCCGCACACCGACGCCTACGTGATGGGCGACGGCCGGCAGCTGTTCCTGCTGGCCGAGGGCCGGGTGGTCAACCTGGCCGCCGCCGAGGGCCACCCGGCCGCCGTCATGGACATGTCCTTCGCCGACCAGGCCCTTGCGGCCGAGTGGCTGGTCGGGGCCGCGGCCGGCCTCGCGGCCGGCGTGCACGACGTGCCGGCCCGCATCGACACGGAGGTGGCCCACCTCAAACTGGCCTCGATGGACGTGCAGATCGACGCCCTGAGCCCTGAGCAGGAGGGCTACCTGCGCTCCTGGGAGCAGGGTTCGTAGCGGACTACACAGAATCCTCGGACACTGCGTTCAACGGTCATGAGGGTGCATTCGTGAACAGCACGTTCGAGGGGTACGTGGCCGGGCGCGGGCAGGCCCTGTTGCGCTTCGGCTATGTGCTGACCGGCGACCCGCACCTGACCCTAAGGGTTGCCTTGCCTGACCCCGGCCTGCTGAGTCGCCCGGGGTCGGCGGGTGCTAGCCGGTGCGGCGACAATGGCTACGAGATGCGGTGACGCGGCCGGCCCGTACGCTCGCGGTGTGTCCTCTCCGAGCCGTCGCGCGCACCCGTCGGTCTGGAAGATCCACGGCGAGCGGGTCGTCGATGACACTCGCCGCGCTCACCTGAGCCTCGCCACCGTCGAGCTGCCCGACGGCAAGGTGTTCGAGCAGTACCTCCTCCGTACGCCACCGTCAGCCACGGTCGTGGTCCTCGACGACCGCGACCGAGTGCTGCTGATCTGGCGGCACCGATTCATCATCGACAAGTGGGTATGGGAGCTGCCCGGCGGCTACGTCGACCCGGCCGAAGATCCCTCCGATGCGGCCGTGCGGGAGTTATTCGAGGAGACAGGCTGGCGGACCGGTTCGGTCGAGCACATCGGCTCGTTTCAGCCTTGGATCGGCATGGCCGATTCCGAAAACCATCTGTACCTGGCGCGCGGCGCGGAGTACGTCTCGGAGCCGAAGGACATCAACGAGGCCGCTGCGGTCGAATGGCTCGACCTGGACGAGGCCGTGCGCCGGATGGACGCGGGCGAGATCGCCGGCGCCGGCTCCATAATTGGTTTGTTGAAGGTGCAGGCGATGCGTCGGCGCGAGCGCGGCGCCTAGCTTAGGTTTGCGCTGCCATGGCCCGGTGTTCGAACTCCGTGACGGCCGGCGCGGAGCCGTACGGGCGCAGTTGGCGGCGCAGTCCGTTGATGTAGCCCACCGCGCGGGCGGACCGCAACTCGACGGCCAGGTCCAGTACGTCCCCGCCGATGGTGCAGGCTTGCTCGACGTCGCCCTGGCCGGCGTGCGCCGCCGCCAACAGCGCGAGGTTGAACGCCTTGCCACGCACGTAGGACTCGTCCATGTCCAAAGATGCGCGCGCGAACCGTTCGGCTTGCCGCGGCCGGCCCAGCTCGTGGAAGCAGTGCCCGAACTTGGCCGACAGGTACGCCGGCCCGAAGTAGCCGAGGAACGCCGGGTCCGCGCGCCGGTCCGCGCGGTCGAGCGTGTGCTCTGCGCGGCCGAGCATGACCGTACACGCCCTTTCACTGCCGGCGGTGGCGTGCGCGTGCGCCTCCAGCAGGTACGCCTCCGCGACCAAAGCGGACACGCCCGCGCGAGTCGCGGTGCGGGCAGCCGCCCGCGCGAGGTCGACGCCTTGACCAGGCTGGCGCAGGTAGGTGCTCTGGTGACTCATCGCGGCGAGGATTTCCGCGCCCAGCGGCCGGTCGCCGGCAGCCATCGCGAGGCGCAGTGCGTGCACCAAGTATTCCTGGGCGAGGCCGTGGTAGCCGACGTCGTAGGTCATCCAGCCTGCCAGCTGTGTCATTTCCGCGGCCGCGGAGAACAGGTCGGCGCCAAGCCGGGCGTCGTATCGGCCGTCCCGGAGCAACGGGGTCACCTCATGGTGCAGGTACCGTACGACGCTGGCGCGGGCGTAGCCGCCGCCGAACTCGTTGTCGATGGCCCGCATGGCTGCCGTCATCTGCCGTACCGCAGCGATGTGTGGCGTGCCGATCGGCCGGCCCTGCGGGTGGTCGGGCCGTTCGGGGCTGCCGAGCAGCCACCGCAACGCTGGCGTTGCGTATGCCCGCCCGTCGAACGGGCTGGTCGACGGGCGGGCGTCGTCTGCTTCCCACAGTGTCGCCGCCGCGTCGACTCCCGCCGGGATCGACTCGGCGAACACCACCGATGCGCCGGGCCTCGCCGCGCCCGCGGCGAACCCGAGCTCGGCGTCGGTCATCCGGTAAACCGCCCGGAACAGCCGCCGGTACCGCCGACCCACCTGTCGTTTGCCGTTCTCCCACTTCGAGATCGACACCTTGAGACTGGCCGGTTCTTGGATCGGCTCGCCGAGGGCGTTCGCGACCGTCATCAACTCGTGGAGAAGCCGGCCCTGCGTCCAGCCGAGCGCGAGGCGGGCAGCCTGCAGCAACGTTACAGCCTCGCCGTCAGCCACCACGCCGCTATCCTCCGCGTCGCGGCCAGCATGATCCACCCCGCGCGGAACTGGCTAGCGATGGTCCCATTTCGCGCTAACCGGAGCTAACCGAAGCCAGCTATTCGCGAGGGTCCCGGTGCGGCTTGGCTCACCCCCATGCAACTTCAACGACGGCACGAACGGGCACGAGTGCTGCGTGCCGCTGTGCGACCGCGAAAGGCATCCGGCCACTCCGGCCGGTGGCGTCGCATGACCCGGCAGTACGTCTGCGACCCGCATTACGACGTGCTGCTCCGCACGCGGCTGCGGGCCGGCTGATGACCAGCGAAGCTCAGCGACTGTGCTGCTGCCGTTGCGGCACCATCGCAGCCGTCTTCTATACCCGACCTGACCGCTCCGGGCGCGTCGGCTACTGCTCGGCGCATTTTTTGCAACTGCGCGACGTGCCGGCCGGGTCATTCGTCCGATGGGCGCGAGACCGGCCGCGGCCATGACGTCCCAGCCGGCGCTGTGGGGCGGGTCATCCAGCGGGGCTGGTGCGGGCATGGTGGCATTGCTACTCCTCGCCGGCGTCCGGGTCACGAAGTGGGCGATGGGCCGCGCCCAGTTCGGGGAGCTGGAACCAGTAGTGGCCGTGCACGGTCAAGTGCCGGCGCACGTACGGCGAGAGTCGGGCCACGTCGGTGTCCAGCACGGGATAGCCGGCGGAGCTGGGCCAGCCACGTCACCGGGTGCGACCCCGCCGCATCTTCAGACTGCCCACCCGGCGGCACCCGGCGGTGAGCCGGTGACGGCGAACGTACGGCCCCTGGCCTTCGGCTATCTCCGCCTGTCCGCCACCGACCCACCCGACGTCACCGACCAACTCATCGCCGCCCTGCACGCCCACGCCTACCGGGAAGGGCTCGCCCTGGCCGACATCTACCTGGATCTCCTCGACCCACCCGTCGACCACCCGGACCGATCCGGGTTCTGCACGCTCATGGACACCCTCCGCAGATACGACACCTGCACGGTGCTCATCCCCACCCCCGGACACCTGTCCCGCCAACCCGACAACTACGCGGCCCGGCGCACCATCATCGAAGCCGAAGCCGGCGCCAGACTCCTCGTCATCCACCCAGCGGCCATGAGCACCGAACAAGCCGACCAGTGACCGACCCAGACCCACCACCTGACCCCGCCGGGCGGCCTCCGCCCTCACGCAGTAACGAGAGCTCCCCCATCACCTCATCGGCCAAGATCGTCGCATACAAACTGATCGCAGATGAGACCCGCGTTGCTCAGCGCCCGCTGTGCGGGCTCGTCGACGCGGTGGCCTGCGTGCTCACCCACGGCAGACGCTCCGACCGCGAAGAAACAGCCCGCCTCGCCCTAGAAACCATCGCCCCGCCCCCCATTGCACTGGCCGCAGTGCGCGCTCTCATCGACAACGGGCGACAGCTCGGGTAAACGTGGCGGCTCAAGCCGGTCCTCAGAATCGGGCCGGTCCGGGGCCTGCGCTTGGTGCGGCCGCAAGGGGAACCTTCACCGGACGCCTAACGACCCGGGGCCGGCGGCGGCTGTGATCCGCGGCGGTAAGTGGCGGGGTTCTGGCGGCGGCAAGTGCGGCGGCGGCCGGGACGCCGGTCGCGGACTTGGGGGTCAGTCGGGGCGCCGCGCGACGAGTACCAACGCGGGAACCCCCGCTCCGCTCTCGGGTAGCCGCACCTCGGCCACCAGCGCGAGACCGGCGCTGATCAGCAGAGCCGAGAACTGCTCGGGCTGCCAGAGGTGGGTGGTCCACGACACCGCCACCCCGCCGTAGGCCTCGGTGCGTTCGATGTCACCGTCGCCCATGTGGGTCGCGATGATGAGGTGCCCGCCTGGGACCAGCGCCTGGGCGAAGGATTCGAGAACTGACGGAACCACGCGTCGCGGCAGGTTGAACAGGGACCACCAGCCGAGGATCCCGCCGAGGGCGGATGGTTCCAGATCGAGGCCGGTCGCTGAGGCGACCGCGAATTGTTGCTCAGGGTGCAGGCGTTGGGCGTGTTCGATCATCCGGGGCGAGAGGTCGACCCCGGAGACGTCGAGGCCGCGCTGGGACAGGTAGGCGGTCACGGTTCCAGGACCGCAGCCGACGTCCAGGACCGGCCCAAGGCCACGTACCGAGGCCGCGAAGCCGTCCATCGCCGCCTGCAGCCACGGGTGCGTTCTGATGTCGCCGAGGTTCATCTCGACGTAGTTGTCGGCGACGCGGTCGTAGGAGGCCCGGACGGCGTCGAGATCGGCAGGCTGTTCAACTCGGGAAGCGGTCACAGCACTTGGACGCTAGTGATGCCCGCCGACACTCACGGTTCACCCGGCGCGTGGTGCGTCCGATAACGATCGTTCACGAGACACCCCCGACCCGCCCGGGTCTGCGCTGGGTAGGCTGTAACACGACTCGTTTCCGCGCCTACGTCACGCGCACCCCGTTCGCGATACGGTCCGCACCATGCTGCAGATCTCGCCGGCCACCATGCTGAAATTCCAGACCTCCGGCGCACCGTGGACCGTGAACCGGCTCAAGGCCGCCGACGTCCCGGAGCCGCCACCTACAACGGCCCCACGCCGCCGGTAGGCGTCAACAGCTGAATCACTTCGACAGAAAGACGCAGCTTGCCCACGGGGACCTACCTGCATGCCGGCGGCGACACTGAGACCTTTCAGTGCGCCGCCGGTGTCGCGGGTTGGCGCTACGTCTCGACCTTCTCCGACGGTGGTCGTCTGGACCTGACGGTGGACTCGCGATGGCACCAGATCCGGGTCGAGATCGCCGGGGGCGGGTGGGTGCTGCGGGGTGGGGTGAGCGGTGCCGAGACCGTGTGGCTGCGGGCGGCTGCCGATGACCTCAGTGAGGCGGTCGAACACTCCGCGCGGGCCGCCGGCTTTGCCGGCCGGTCGATGGGTGTGCTGGTGGCGACAGCGCGGTCGCTGGGCCTGGTCGTGGGTGGGTCGGCGCGGGTGCGCCTCGTCGCGGTGACCGAGCCGGTGCTGGCGACCGTACTGATCGACCAGCAGTGGACACTCACGTCGACCGAGGAGCACGAGACCGACGGGGGGCTGTTGCCGGTCGAGCACTACCAGATCGCCGACCTGGCCACGGGCAGCACCGAGTTGCTGCACCTGGCGGGCGATGTGGCACTGTCGGGACCAGGATTCGACCTGCAGTCCCTGCAGTCGCCACCGACCCTGTGAAGGAGAGACCCGCTGTGGCCCAGCAACTCCCGCCGATCCCGATCAGCAATGTCGACGTCGGCCAGGAGGAGATCGACGGCGTCACCGAGGTCCTGCGCTCCGGCATGCTGGCCCAGGGGCCCCGGGTGGCCGAGCTGGAGGCGGCGTTCGCGGAGCTGCACGGCGTGGCGCATGCGGTCGCGGTCAACAACGGGACGACGGCGCTGGTGGCGGCCATGCAGGCACTCGACGTCCGGCCGGGCGACGAGGTCATCGTGCCGCCGTTCAGCTTCATCGCGACGCTGAACGCGATCCTCGAGGCGGGCGGCCGGGCGCGCTTCGCCGACATCGGGCCCGACTACAACCTCGACCCGGCGGCGATCGAGCCGCTGGTCAACGAGCGTACGAAGGTGATCCTGCCGGTGCACCTGTACGGCCTGATGGCCGACATGGCACCGATCATGGAGGTGGCGTTCCGGCACGGTGTCGCGGTCGTCGAGGACGCGGCCCAGTCGGTCGGCGCGACCTGCGGGGGACGGGCGGCCGGGTCGTTCGGGGTCGGCACCTTTTCCCTGTACGGCACCAAGAACGTCACCTGTGGCGAGGGCGGCATGATCACCACCGGCGACGCGGCCATCGCCGACCGGCTGCGGCTACTGCGCAACCAGGGCATGCGGGCGCGCTACCAGTACGAGATCGCCGGCCACAACTACCGGCTGACCGACCTGCAGGCCGCCATCGTGCTGCCGCAGTTGCGCCGCCTGAAGACGATCAAGGAGGCGCGGCAGGCCAACGCCGCGGCGCTGAGTGCGGGGCTGGCCGGAGTGCCCGGGCTGCTGGTGCCGCCGGTGCCGGCCGACCGCGAGCACGTGTGGCACCAGTACACGGTGCGGGTGACGCCGGACGCGGTGCTCGACCGCGATGCGCTCTCGGCGCGCCTGACCGAGGCCGGAGTCGGCAACGGCTTCTACTACCCGCGTCTCATGCATGACTACGACTGCTACCGGGACCACCCGC
The DNA here is from genome assembly GCA_003244095.1 of Pseudonocardiales bacterium. Taxonomy (GTDB): domain Bacteria; phylum Actinomycetota; class Actinomycetes; order Mycobacteriales; family QHCA01; genus QHCA01. The sequence continues at coordinate 7,668 of QHCA01000283.1, forward strand.
TGGTCGCCCAGCACTCCACGCCGTTTGCGGCGCAGGTGGCCGGTGAGGTGATCTCGCTGCCGGTGCATCCGGGGGTGTCGGCATCCGACGTCGACCGGATCGTCGAGGCGGTCCGGACCGCGCTGGCCGCGTAGCCGCTCGACGTCGTCCCACCCAGCGTTATCCCGGATAACGTCGCTTTCAGGCGCCGGAAAGCAGCGCTATCCGGGATAA